>JAIYBU010000038.1 GCA_027488335.1 Cytophagaceae bacterium | reverse complement strand
GAACTACAACATCTGTGTAAGCGAAAAACAAAAAATGACCAATTAGACAGCAACAGTAAAACAACCAACTTCAGTTCCAATCACCGCCGAAGTGAAACCCGAAACTCAGCCTGTACCAACACCAATTGTACGGGTAGATTCTCCAGAGAAAAAACTTGTTCCTCAAATAAAAATAGTAAAAACTCGAAGCAAAAAAATGCTACCTAAAAGAGAGGTAGCAAGCCGACAATAGTTTTGGTTTAAAATGGTTTGGTGAAATTAAGTGGGACGCCCTAAAAAGCATCTCACTTTTTTGTTGGAGAAAGTCTCAAAATTTAGATAACCGTCCAACATCAAATTTCAATAAACAATCATTTTACGTATCTTGCAAACCGATACTCAAACAAAACTACAATGAAAAAACTTTACGCATTTTTGCTGTCTGCATGGGTTTTGCAAACAAACGGCCAAAACGTAGAAACATGGCTCACAAAAACCGACAAATCTGTTCTATTTCAGAAACAATCGAATATCCTTCGTTTTGATAAAATTAGTAATACTTCACCCAGCATTTATGTAGATGATACCAAGAAATTCCAACAAATGGATGGTTTTGGTTATACGCTCACGGGCGGAAGCACGCTACTTTTAAGCCAAATGAATGCCGCCGAGAGAGCGAAAATACTACAAGAGTTGTTTGCCACCAATGACAATAACATTGGCGTAAGTTTTTTGCGTATTAGCATAGGAGCATCAGACCTCGACGACCACGTTTTTTCTTACGATGACCTTTCGGGGGGCGAAACCGACCCAAAACTCAGTAAATTTAGTGTGGCCAAAGATAAAAAACATTTGATTCCTGTTTTAAAAGAGATTTTGGCTATTAACCCAAAAATCAAAATTTTAGGTTCTCCGTGGTCGCCACCTACTTGGATGAAAACTAACAATAATTCTAAGGGAGGAAGTCTAAAACCCGAATTTTATGCTATTTATGCCCAATATTTAGTTAAATATATTCAGGAAATGAAAAAAGAAGGTATCACGATTGATGCCCTCACAATTCAGAACGAACCGCTACACCCTGGCAATAATCCAAGTTTATTGATGCCACAAGATGCACAAGCTACTTTTATAAAGAAAAGTCTTGGACCAATTTTCCAACAGGCGAAAATCAAAACAAAAATTATCATTTACGACCACAACGCCGACCGCCCCGATTATCCAATCAGTGTCTTAAACGATACAGAAGCACGCCAATACATTGATGGTTCGGCATTTCATTTATACGGTGGAAGCGTAGAAAATATCAGAAGCGTACACGAAGCCCACCCCGATAAAAATCTGTATTTTACCGAACAATGGATTGGAGCTCCAGGAAATTTTGCAGGAGACTTTTCGTGGCACATCAAAAACTTAGTTATCGGTGCTTCACGCAATTGGTGTAAAACGGTTTTAGAGTGGAATTTGGCCGCTGACCCACAACAAAAACCTTTTACGGATGGAGGTTGTACGGCTTGCTTGGGAGCTATTACGATTGGGCAAAACATTATTCGCAACCCCGCTTATTATATTATTGCCCATGCTTCTAAGTTTGTTCGCCCGAATTCGGTACGTATTGCTTCAAATATCACCATGTCGTTGCCGAATGTAGCCTTTAAAACACCTTCTGGCAAAACAGTTTTGATTGTACAAAATGAAGAAGGCAAAGCTCAAGAATTTAATATCCGTTATCATAATAAACAAGTAACTACCACGCTTGATGCTGGCTCGGTGGCTACGTATGTTTGGTAAATCTTTCTATTTTATGCTCCATATTCTATACATTATTTTATTTGCTATGTCAATTAGCCCAACTATCAACTTACCGAAAAACGTCTGGACGAAACTTCCAGAAATGCACTTTAAAAATGCTACTGACGGCAAAACTTCGAGCCAAACAACCGAAGTAAAACTAAAAGCCGACAACCAATATTTGAGTATCGAATTTAAGTGCTTACAAAATCCTTTTGTGGCTCAAAATTCCTACACAAAACACAATAGCGAAATGTATAATCAAGAGGTTTTTGAGATTTTCATTGCCGAAGGTTCGGCCACACCAACTCGCTATTTAGAATTAGAAATTAATCCAAATAATGCCCTTTTTGCAGGCTGGATTGAAAACCCTACCAAAGAAGCCCCTAAAAGCTGTGATTTTGTGAGCCATGAAGATGCCAAAATCATTCATTCGGTAAGCAAAGTGGCTGAGAGTTGGTCAGGGAAAATGCAAATTCCATGGACGTTATTGGGTGGGGAGGCGAAAGATACTTATCGTATTAACTTTTATCGAATTATCTCGCTGAAGTCGCATACAAAAGCTGATTGGAAAGGAACGCCTACTACGTGTGCGTATCTGTGTTGGAGTCCGACGATGAGTGGAGCAACACCACGTTTTCATCGCCCCGAAGCTTTTGGCATTTTGAAAATTGAAAAGTAAACTAAAATTGGCACAGACATAAATTTGTGCCAATTTTTAATACTCACAAATTACCATTTCCTAAACGGCAAAGTCGATAAATTAGAATTATAATATTTTTTTTCGCCTGTTACTTCTTCGGCGGCCCAATCGGGCAAATCAAAGGTTTCGTCTTCACTCGAAAGCTCAATTTCAGCCACAATCAAACCTTCATTTTCACCTAAAAACACATCAACCTCCCACAATTTTTCGGCAAAAACTACTTTATATCGATATTTTGTCAAATCCGATACTGCAAACATATCAAGTAGTTGAATGGCTTCAGCTTTTGGTATTTCGTATTCAAATTCGGCACGACTTGCTCCTTCTGACTTTCCTTTTATTGTCATAAAACCCTTGGTATCAGTTGCACGCACTCTAATCGTTTTACTGGGGTCTGTCAATAAATATCCTTGTCTGTAAAACTCTGCTTTAGGCTTTTCTACAGCCACCCATTTAGCATGATTTACCAAAAATTTTCGTTCGATTTCTAATCCCATTTTTTCATTCAATTATTTTAGTACAAAGATATACATTCGATTTTATTTCTACCGAAACACTTGTTTTATTGCCTAAAACTGCTTAATTTTTCTTCAAAATTGCCGATTTTGCTAAGATTTAACATTGGCTTAATATACCTAACGTTTTTTTAACCTTACCTTTGCAGCAGTAACTTACACCAACAAATAAAATTACTACTTATGAGTCTTGCTCACCGTGTTTTAGTAGTTGACGACGAAGCCGATATTGTAGAATTATTGGTCTATAATCTCGAAAAAGAAGGCTATAAGGTGGCGTCTGCTCCCGATGGAAAAAAAGCAATCGAAATTGCGAAAGAATTTCTCCCCGATTTAGTGATTCTTGATATTATGATGCCTTACTTTGATGGCATTGAAGTTGGCCGTATGATTCGCACCATGCCCGAACTTAAAAATACGTTTATTCTGTACCTCACGGCTCGCTCAGAAGAATATTCGGAAGTGGCAGCATTTGAACTCGGAGCTGATGACTATATCAATAAACCCATTAAACCACGAGCTTTGATGAGCCGAATCAATGCGTTTTTCAGACGTGAAGCTCAAAAAACTGATGCAGGAGATACCCTCGAAATCGCAGGATTGAGTATTAATCGTTTAAATTATACCGTTACAAAACCCGACGGAAACGTAATTGTCTTACCCAAAAAAGAGTTTGAATTATTATCTTTTCTTGCTCAATATCCTAATAAAGTATTTAGTCGTGACGAAATTTTGCAAAAAATTTGGGGAGCTGATGTATATGTAGTTGAGCGTACGATTGATGTACATATCCGTAAAGTACGTGAAAAAGTAGGCGAAAACTTCATAAAAACCCTTAAAGGAGTGGGCTATATGTTTACTGACGAAGCATAATTTAGATGATAAATCGTTTATTATCATTTACATTTGTAGTAAATTTCAAACAAAAGCATGTCTTTTAGCCCTCGAATCATTGCATTTTTTCTGGCTGTTTTTATCACCCTCATCTCGGTAGCGTTTCTCAGTTTTGTGCCTGACGTTACGGTAGCTATGCTTTTCGTAGTAGGGGTAGCCTGTTTTTTTGCCACCTTCTTCTTGGTTTTTTATACGATTGATATTTTGGTTTTCAGAGAGGTTGAACAAATTTCAAAAACCATTCAGCAGCTAAAAATTCGTGATTTCGATATTTCGAGAAAAAGTCTCTTGAAAAGTGTAAATCCCATCAAAAAACTCAATACTGAAATTTCGACGTATGTGGCAAAAAAACAAACCGAAATTGAAGAATTGAAAAAAATGGAGCAGTTTAGAAGAGAGTTTTTAGCCGATGTCTCGCACGAACTAAAAACTCCCATTTTTGCGGCACAAGGTTTTATTCATACACTCATTGATGGAGCAAAAGAAGACCCCAAAACGCTCGACCGTTTCTTGAATCGTGCCGCCAAAAGCATTGATGGACTCGACGCACTGGTGCGAGATTTAGTGACACTCTCACAAGTAGAAAAAGGCGATTTGAAAATGCACTTCGAGCAAATCGACCTAAAAATTATCACGCAGGAAATCTTTGAACAACTCGAACACAAAGCAGAAAGTAGAGGCGTAAATCTAAAAATAAAGCCTAAAACGCTCGAAAAAGCCTTAGTTAAGGCTGATAAACAGCGAATTACTCAGGTTTTAACCAATCTTATTGATAATGCTATTAAATACGGTAAAGAAAACGGCAAAATCATTGTCGAAATAGAAGAAGACAAAAAACACTTTCATGTTTCGGTCGAAGACGATGGGCCAGGTATTCAACCTGAGCATATTTCTCGTATTTTCGAGCGTTTTTATAGAGTCGATAAAAGTCGCTCACGAGATACGGGCGGAACTGGCCTTGGTTTGGCCATTGTGAAGCATATTTTAAATGCTCATAATTCTAAGATTACCGTTACGAGTAAAATCGAAAAGGGGACTATTTTTAAATTTAAACTCGCCAAAATTATCGATTCTTCTGCCGAAAACACTACTGATAACGAATAAGTTGCCGTAAAATAAAACCTGTCGTGTCTTGCCTACCTTGGAGGTTTTAAACGTAACTTTGCACAAAAAGCAGTAAATAAATGGAATACGACTTCGATTTTAGTATTTTCGACGAAAAAGAAACACCAAAAATAAAAGAGACAGTTAAGAAAATCGACTTCAAAGATATTATTCTCTTTGAAAACGATGACTATATCTTAATCAATAAACCCCCCTACATATCGAGCCTCGACGAGCGAACGCAGGACAAACACCAAAGCATTTTACGTTTGGCAAAAGAGTATTCTGATGATGCCCAACTCTGCCACCGTCTCGATAAAGAAACCTCAGGCGTATTGGCAATCGCCAAAAATCCAGCCGCTTACCGTAGCCTCGCCATGCAGTTTGAAGCCCGTGAAGTAGCCAAGCGTTATCATGCTATTACGAATGGTGTGCATGACTTCGAAGGCGTTTCGGTTTATTTACCGATTGCCCAACTTCGTGACGGTACGGGCGTAAGAATCGACCGAGAAAAAGGCAAAATTGCCGAAACGATTTTTAATACTCTCAAAGCGTATCGAAGCTATACACTGGTAGAATGTATGCCAATCACGGGGCGTATGCACCAAATTAGGGTTCACCTTCAATGTTTGAAAGCCTCGATTGTTTCTGACCCAATGTATGGAGGAAATGATATTTATCTTTCGCAACTCAAAAGCAAGAAATTTAATTTAAAAAACGGTACAGAAGAATTGCCACTTATCAGACGAGTAGCTTTGCACGCACACTCGCTTACATTTCGTCTAATGAATGGTGAAGTGGTTACAATCGAAGCCCCTTATCCAAAAGATTTTGGTGTAGTGGTGAAACAATTGGATAAATTTGGTTGATGCCGTAACACAATTTTCTAAATTGTACTTTCAACTTAATCAGTTTTTCTGTAAATTCATGCTGTGAAAAAAGAACATAAAATACATCTTGACTTTATTGTAGATAAACTAACAAACTCTATTCAAAATACTATTTCTGGCGATAGTTTTCAAACGGAAGTTTCTCGTTTTACAATTAAAGATACAAAACGAGTAACAAAGAAAAATGGATGGAATTTTAATTGGAAAGCAGAACTTAACGATAATAAAAAAGAAGTTTTTAAACTAACAATTATTAACAATTCAGACATTATTCAAGGGCTATTAAGCATCATTTACGAAGAAGACCATATTTTTATGAATCTGCTTGAAAGTTCTCCTTTTAATATTGGAAAAAACAAAGTGTATGAGGGAGTAGCCGCAAATCTTGTTGCTTATGCTTGTAAAGTCTCTTTTCAACATGATTTTGATGGTTTTGTGGCTTTTACAGCTAAAACAAAACTCATTGACCACTACGAAAAAACCTTAGGTGCATACCATTTTGGAGGACACCGAATGATTATACCAACAAAGTCTGCTAAATTTTTGGTTGAACGCTATTTTAAAACTTAGATAAGATGGGATATATAAAAGAACCTGATGGCGTTGATTTTATTATACAAAGCGACCCATTAACAGATAAAGAAAGAAAAGCAATTAGCGAGTATATCAGAAATTATAAAGCTGATATAGAAACTACAACTAAGGTAAAGGAAAAAGTACCTAAAAAGCAGGTTATTTCTGTTTAAAACTCTAAAAATAAGCCACAAAAAAGGGCATTTGTTTTGAAACAAATGCCCTCCAATATATACTTTAACTGAGAAATTATCTCGTAATCTCCAAAATTTCTACTTCAACCACACCTGCAGGTGCTTGAATTTCGGCAGTTTCACCCAATTTTTTACCAAATAAACCTTTTCCAAATGGAGAATTAATTGAAATTTTACCTAATTTCAAATCCGCTTCCTCTTCAGCTACTAATGTATAAGTCATTGTACCGCCATTTTTCTTATTCTTGATTTTTACTTTCGATAACAACGAAACCTTCGATGTATCAATCGTTGATTCATCTAAAATACGAGCACTCGCCACAATCTCTTCTAATTTTGAGATTTCCATTTCCATTAAACCTTGTGCATCTTTGGCGGCATCATACTCGGCGTTTTCCGATAAATCGCCTTTATCACGAGCTTCCGCAATCTGACGAGCGATGTCGGCACGACCTTTAGTTTTTAATTCGTGAAGTTTATTTTTTAGGTTATTAAAACCTTCTTCTGTGTAATATTGAATCTTTGACATAATTTATAAAATTTAAAAACCCCTAAACTTTAGGGGTAAGACAAAAAAAAACGGCGAAAATTTTCGACCGTCTCTGTATAAAACCAAATTTTTAGTCCAGAAACTATCTTATTTTCGGGCGAAATAGCACTTTATTTGTTCGTTTTCTTTTCATTTGCTTATTTTGAATAACAAAGGTACAAAGTTTTTTTAAAAATCAAGTGATTTTTAAAACCACATTATTTATAACGAAAATCTGATGAAAATAGTTTTTATGGGTACGCCCGATTTTGCGGTGGCGAGTTTGAAAGCATTGGTTGAAAGTGGAAAAGAAGTGGTGGCCGTGATTACAGCCCCCGATAAACCGTCGGGTCGAGGTTTGGTCATGAACGAAACTCCTGTAAAGAAATACGCCGTTTCGCAGGGTATTCCCGTTTTACAACCTGAGAAACTGAAAAACTCAGAATTTCTCGAACAATTACGTAGTTATCAAGCTGACTTACAGATAGTTGTGGCTTTCAGAATGCTACCCGAAGTAGTCTGGAATATGCCTCGTCTCGGTACGTTTAATTTGCATGGGTCGCTTTTGCCACAATATCGTGGGGCTGCCCCTATCAATTGGGCGGTAATCAACGGCGAAACTGAAACGGGCGTGACAACCTTCTTCTTACAACATGAAATTGACACAGGAAATGTGATTTTTGCGGAAAAAACTTCAATTCTTCCCGAAGATAATGCAGGAACGATTCACGATACATTGATGGAAATCGGAGCGGGCTTAGTTGTGAAAACCGTAGAAGCAATTGAAGCAGGAAATTATCCGCAGATTCCGCAAGATATGAGTGCTGAACTAAAATCTGCCCCGAAAATTTTTAAAGAAACTTGTCAAATCGACTGGAATCAATCGGCCGAAAGAATCCATAATTTTGTACGTGGACTTTCACCCTACCCTGCCGCTTGGACTTTGCTAAATGATAAAACTTGTAAAGTCTATAAAACCGAAATCGGAGAATTCGCTGATGATTCGACCGAAATAGGAAATTTTAAAACCGATGGAAAAACTTATCTCGACTTTAGAAGTGCTGATAAATGGGTAAAAATCAAAGAACTCCAACTCGAAGGCAAAAAACGCATGGGAATTGAGGAATTTCTGAGAGGTTTTAGAGCGTAAATATAGATTCGTTATTTGGAAATTAGTTATAAGTTTATTTTATAGATAAGCTTCATAATTTTTATAGTTAATTCTTAAATTCCAATATTTTCTTACCGAACTTTGCACTCAGAAATTACGTAAATCATGTAGGACAAGTTTCAAACCTGTCCAATAACAATAGTTATAAAATTAGGACAAACATGCTAATCAGTCGCCCACGTAGAAATAGAAAAAGTGCCGCCATCAGAGATTTGGTACAAGAAACCACCCTTTCAGTCAATGATTTCATCTTTCCGATGTTTGTGATGGAAGGTTCGGGTATCAAGAGCGAAATAAAGTCAATGCCAAATATTTATCGCTTTTCGATAGATACCTTGCTCGAAGAAATCAAAGAGGTTTCTGATTTAGGAATCAAATCTATCTGTCTTTTTCCGAACTATCCCGAATCAAAAAAAGATAAATACGCTACCGAAAGTCATAATCCCGATACGCTTTATTTGAAAGCATTGAGCGAAATCAAAGACAAATTTCCACACATTGCTCTCATGACCGACGTAGCGATGGACCCGTACAGCAGCGATGGCCACGATGGATTGGTTGAAAATGGCGAAATTCTGAACGATGAAACGCTTGATATTTTGGGCAAAATGGCTCTCGCACAAGCCCGTGCAGGAGCAGATATTATCGGTCCGTCGGATATGATGGATGGCCGTATTGGGTATATTAGAGAAATGCTTGACGATGAAGGCTTTACGAATGTAAGTATCATGTCGTATTCGGTCAAATATGCGAGTGCATTTTATGGCCCATTCCGTGATGCCCTTGATTCTGCCCCAAAATTTGGCGATAAGAAAACGTATCAGATGAATCCTGCCAATGTGCGAGAAGCCCTTATTGAAGGCCAACTGGACGTGGCCGAAGGTGCCGATTTCTTGATGGTAAAACCTGCTTTTTCGTATTTAGATGTTATCAAAACAATGGCTGATAATTTCGATTTACCAATTGCGGCTTATAATGTTTCGGGTGAATATGCCATGATAAAAGCAGCTGCCCAAAATGGCTGGCTCGACGGTGACAAAGCAATGCTCGAAATGCTACTAAGCATCAAACGTGCGGGAGCAAAAATTATCTTGAGCTATTTTGCAAAAGAGTTTGCTTTACTAAAAAAATAAAAATAACCGTTCACTATAGGATATTCCATGTCACAAACCATACTAATATTAAACGCCCTCGTAGTAAACGAAGGAAAAATTACGCCCGCTGATGTTTTCATCAAAGATGGCTTTATTGAGCAAATAGGCAATAACCTTTCGCATCTCAAAACCAAAAAGGTAATTGATGCCACTGGTAAATATCTTTTACCTGGTGTGATAGACGACCAAGTGCATTTTCGTGAGCCTGGCCTTACGCACAAAGCAACCATTGCTACCGAAGCTCGTGCGGCAGTGGCGGGTGGCACAACCAGCTTCATGGAAATGCCTAATACTGTGCCAAATGCACTCACACAAAACCTATTGGCTGATAAATATGCGATAGCCGCACAAACTTCCATAGCTAATTACTCATTTTTCATGGGAACCTCAAATGATAATTACGATGAGGTTATGAAAACTGACATTAAAAATATTTGTGGGTTGAAAATTTTCATGGGAAGTTCGACGGGCAATATGTTGGTTGATGATGAATGTACATTATCGAAAATTTTTGCCAATTTCCCCTCATTGATTGCTACGCACTGCGAAGATGAAGCTACTGTGAAAGCAAATTTGGCCAAATACAAAGAGCAGTACGGTGAAAACCTGCCGCATGACATTCATTCAATTATCCGTAATGAAGAAGCATGTTACAAATCTTCTTCAATGGCGGTAGAATTAGCCAAAAAACACGGCACAAGATTACACATTCTACATATTTCAACGGCTGACGAGATTTCTCTTTTCAGCAATGCTCTATACACGAAAGAGAAGCCTAAAAATATTACTTCCGAAGTTTGTGTGCATCATCTTTGGTTCGATGCCGATGACTATAAAACGTTGGGGAATCAGATAAAGTGTAACCCAGCCATCAAGCACGGACACCGTGAAAAGTTACTTCAAGCATTGCTCGACGACCATTTTGATGTAGTTGCCACCGACCACGCACCGCATACGTGGGAAGAAAAACAGCAATCTTATTGGCAAGCTCCCGCTGGACTTCCATTGGTGCAGCACTCGCTTAATGTGATGTTGGAGTTTCATAAACAAGGTAAAATTTCGCTCGAAAAAATTGTCCAGAAAATGGCTCATTCGGTAGCTGATTGTTTTGAAATCGACCGTCGAGGGTACATTCGTGAAGGATATTGGGCTGATTTAGTTTTGGTTGATTTAAGCGAAAAAACACTCGTCACGAAAGATAGTCTTTATGCCAAATGTGGTTGGTCGCCATTTGAAGGAACGGAGTTTAGCTCAAAAATTACCCACACGATTGTTTCGGGTAATGTAGCCTTTGCCAATGGTCAATTTGATGAAATAAATAAAGGTCAAAGATTAGCATTTAACCGTTAATTCATTTTTATTTTTCGCTAAAAAAGTTCCTCTACAATGCTTTTGTAGAGGAACTTTTTGTTTTTAGTTTCTCATGAAATAATTAAAATTTTAATAAAATTAGTACCATTATTTTTCAAATATTTTACTAATTTTAAGCATGAACAGACGAAATTTCATTGCAACAACCCTAACTGGTACTATTTTAGCAAAAACTGATTTTCTTTTTGCAAAACCTCTTACCAGCCCTTCCATCAGTGTTTTTTCAAAGACACTCCATTGGATTGAAGACTACCAAACTTTGGTCAATACCATTGCAGAAATAGGCTTCGATGGCATCGACCTAACGGTGCGTCCAGACGGTCATGTGCTGCCTGAGAAAGTCGAAACTGATTTGCCAAAAGTAGTGCAAGCAGCAAAAAAAGCCAACATCAAAATCCCGATGATGACCACCAGCATCTTGCAAGCCGATGCCTTATCGGAGCGAGTGCTAAAAACTGCCAGTGGCTTGGGCGTTGAGCATTACCGAATGGGTTGGTTTCATCTTGATATGCAAAAAGACATCATGCAGCAAGTCGATACTTTTAGTAGGCAAATGAAAGGTTTAGATGTTTTGAACAAGAAATATAAAATTTCGGGCGAATACCAAAATCACGGCGGACAAAACATTGGAGCAGCCGTTTGGGATTTATTCCCTATTTTCAAAAGTATCAATTCTCCACTTACGGGCTGTCAGTACGACGTTAATCATGCTACTGCCGAAAGTGGGGCTAATTGGGAAATTGGTTTTAGACTCATTGCTCCGTACATCAAATCTTTGGCCATTAAAGACTTCAAATATATTTTGCAAGATGGTAAGCTAAAGAAGGTCGGTTGTCCGTTGGGAGAGGGTATTGTTGATTGGAAAAAGTTCTTGGCATTGGTAAAACAATACAATATTAACGTACCGATAACGATGCACTTTGAATACGACTTAGGCGGAGCCGAAAACGGCCTGAGAACTATCAAAATGGATAAAAAAGATATTCTTTCAGCCATGAAAAAGGATTTGACATTGCTAAAAACATGGCTGGCGTAAAAATTTATCCCGTAGGGATTTAATATCGACGGCCGCCGCTGCGGTAGGCAAATCCCTACCAAACTCATAAGCATGCCGTAGGTATGCAACATCAATTTTATATGAGTCTCATACCTACGGCATGAGCTTATTTACTTGAATTTATCTTTTCTACCGATATTAAATCCCTACGAGATATATACTATAATTATAAAAAATATTCAACCACAAATGATTAAGATTGATTACAACCTTCAACCCTCCGATTTAACCACCAAACTTAAAAGATTTTGGGAGCTTTCTGGACAAAAAATCCAATCAATTGAGCAAAATTATGATGTTTCAAAAGGCTCACCCGTTTTTACACGAAAAGGCGAATACACCACTCGTGGCTGGACAGAATGGACACAAGGCTTTCAATATGGCTCAGCAATTTTACAATTCGATGCCACTGGTGAACAAGATTTCCTTGAAATTGGACGAAAAAATACGCTCAACGTAATGGCCCCGCACGTGAGTCACATTGGCGTACACGACCACGGCTTTAATAACGTAAGTACCTACGGCAACTTACTACGCTTAATGCGTGAAGGAAAAATAGTCTTCAACGAATGGGAGAAAAACTTCTATGAATTAGCTCTTAAAATTTCGGGGGCGGTGCAAGCCAGCCGCTGGACTCCCATAAAAAATGGCGGTTTCATTCACTCATTCAATGGAGCTCATTCGCTCTTTGTTGATACTATTCGTTCATGCCGTGCTTTGGTGGTGAGCCATCGTTTAGGGCATGTTTTTCAAGGCGAAAATGATGTAAAAATCAATATGCTCGACCGTGCTTTGCAGCATATCAAAGCCACTGCCGATTATTCGGTTTTTTATGGCGAAGGGCGAGACTCGTATGATATTTGGGGACGCACGGCCCACGAAAGTGTATTTAATGTAAAAGATGGAAATTTCCGTTGCCCCAACTCTCAGCAAGGCTACACGGGCTTCTCCACTTGGACTCGTGGACTTGCTTGGGCAATGTGTGGTTTTCCTGAAGAATTGGAGTTTCTCGAAACGCTCGAAGATGCGGAACTCGAAGCCTTCGGTGGCCGAGCAAGCATCGAAAAATATATGCTGAGAGCTGCTCAAGCAACGTGCGATTTCTACATCGAACATACACCCATCGACGGCATTCCGTATTGGGATACTGGAGCTCCGAACTTACATAAGCTGGGCGATTATCTCAGCGAAAAAGCAAATCCATACAATGATTTTGAGCCTGTTGATGCTTCTGCGGCAGCCATTGGGTCGCAAGGTTTATTGCGTTTGGGTAGGTATTTCATGAGAAAAGGGGATACCGAAACTGGTCGAAAATACTGGCAAGCAGGGCTAACGGTACTTAATTCGCTTTTAGAAGAGCCTTATTTGAGTACCAACGAAAACCATCAAGGTTTGCTACTGCACTCTATTTATCACCAACCAAACGGCTGGGATTATGTACCCGAAGGCAGCAAAATTGCCAATGGCGAATCAAGTATGTGGGGCGATTATCATTTCAGAGAAGTAGCTCTTTATGTGCAGAAACTCATCAATCAAGAGCCTTATTATGCATTTTATAATTGTTTGTAGGAATTGTGGGGCGAACATCCTGTTCGCCGTTAAAATTAATCAATAAATATGGCAGAAAAATTTAAACCAAAATATACCCGAGTAGCTCAACTCAAAACCGCTCAAGATTTAAGAAATTATCTTTCGACAAGTAACGTAACACTTGATTTTGATGATGAATTAATCACGGGCGAGGCCTCGCCTTTCAAAAAAAGTATTACGTTAAAATCAGGTAAAAAAATTGGTAACGCACTCTCAATTTTACCTATGGAAGGCTGGGACGGAACGGCCGACGGTCGCCCAAGTGAATTTACTAAACGCCGTTGGGAAAACTTTGCCATCAGCGGTGCAAAACTCCTTTGGGGCTGCGAAGCAGTGGCCGTTTCGCACGAAGGGCGAGCCAATCCTCGTCAGTTGGTCATGAATGAAGCTAATTTTTCGGAATACGAAAACCTTTACAAACTTGTCATTGATAAACACACCGAAAAATTTGGTTCGGCTGATGATTTATTGGTTGGACTTCAACTTACGCATTCGGGGCGTTTCTGCAAGCCAAACGATAATACCAAGTTTGAGTCTAAGATTCTATACAATCATCCAAAACTCGATAAAAAATTTCACCTCAGTGAAAATCATCCTTTGATGACCGATGACGAAATTGATACATTGGTCGAAGACTTCGTAAAAGCAGCGGTTTTGGCTCAGAAAGCAGGTTTTCACTTTGTTGATATCAAGCATTGTCACGGTTATTTAGGGCACGAGTTTTTGAGTGCTTATGACCGTAAAGGAAAATATGGGGGAAGTTTTGAGAATCGCACTCGTTTTTTGAGAAACATCGTTGAGGGTATCAAAAAAGCTGCCCCAGGTTTAGAAATGGGAATCCGCCTCAGTGCCATTGATTTTGTGCCATTTAAGAAAAGTGCAACTGGCGAAGGCGAACCCGATTTAACACCTAATCAAGCCTACAAATACGCTTTTGGCTGCGATGACTCTGGAATAAACATTGATTTAGAAGAACCCAAAGCATTTTTGGAATTAGCCCAAAGTCTCGGTATCCAGTTGATTTGCGTAACGGTCTCGAGTCCGTATTACAATCCCCATGTTACTCGTCCTGCCCTCTTTCCTCCATCAGATGGCTACCAACCACCAGAAGAACCACTGGAAGGTGTAGCTCGCATGATTGATGTAGCCGAAGGACTGAAAAAAGCATTTCCAGAAATGGTCATTGTGGGTTCGGGCTATTCTTATTTGCAAGAATGGCTACCAAATGTCGCCCACAATGTGTTGCAAAATGGCAAAGCCGACTTCGTAGGTTTCGGCCGAATGGTGCTTTCGTACCCAACCATGCCCGATGATATGCTCAACGACCGCCCAACACAACGTAAACTAATATGTCGTACGTTTTCGGATTGTACAACCGCCCCACGCAATGGTTTGTATTCAGGGTGTTTTCCGCTCGACCCTGTTTATAAAAATCATCCACACGCCGAGTTGCTCAAAGCCATCAAAGACGGAATATGAAAAGAGTAGCATTCGTAACAGGCGGAAGCCGTGGAATAGGCTTAGGAATTGCCCAACATTTGGCACAAAATGGTTTTAATTTGGCCATTAATGGCGTAAGAGAGGAACAATCGGTAGAAGAAGTACTGGAGTTTTTACGGATTCTCGGGGCAGAAGTAATTTACTGTCAAGGTGATATTGCCTCGAAAGAAGCACGCACGCAAATGCTTGATAAAATCAAAGCTAATTTTGGCAGATTAGATGTCTTAGTCAATAATGCGGGCGTTGCACCAAAAGAACGCAACGATATTTTGGCAGCCACCGAAGAAAGTTTCGACTATGTGATTTCGACAAATCTGAAGGGCACATATTTCTTGACCCAAGCAGCTGCTAATTGGATGATTGAGCAGAAACATACCATTGAAGATTTTACTGCTTCAATCATAACTGTTTCGTCAATTTCGGCAACCGTTGCCTCGGTGAATCGAGGGGAATATTGTGTATCGAAGGCAGGTTTAGGTATGATGACACAGCTTTTTGCAGCTCGTTTAGGTGAATTTAATATTCCTGTTTACGAAGTAAGGCCAGGCGTAATAAAAACCGATATGACCGAAGGGGTAACGGCAAAATATGATAAATTGATTGCCGACGGCCTCACCGTTCAAAACCGTTGGGGGTTTCCCGATGATATTGGCAAAGCAGTTGCAGCAATAGCTAAAGGAGATTTCCCCTACTCCACTGGTCAAGTTTTTATGATTGATGGTGGCTTGACGATTGCGAGACTTTGAAGAATAGTCCACAGTCGATAGAGATTTATAGAAATACCGTTTTTCGATTAAATATTTACCCAATGAAACGAACTATCATCAACATTTTACTACTATTTCTCTACTCAAATATACATATTTTTGCTAAAAATGCGGAAAATATAGAAATATTACATCAACCGATAGATTCACTCTCTATTGCAAAAGGTCAGGTATTATTTTCTCAAAACTGCACCAGTTGTCACCAAATTAAAACCGATGGCATTGGGCCAAGACTATCGGGCATTACGAGTATTACTTCTGCAGCTTGGGTAAAGAAATTCATCAAAAACTCGCAAGATGTAATTGCAGCAGGCGATGAACGAGCCACACAAGTTTTTTTGAAATACAAAAAAGTAATTATGCCCTCGTACAGCCATTTGCAGGAAGCCGAAATTAATGCCATCGTAGATTATTTGGCTACAACAAAACCTATCAAAAGTAGTTTAAAGAAAGATTATGGCGAAGGTCTCAAAAATCCAATTTCCGAGCCAATCGAAGTTTCAAATCTTGTCATTGACGTAAAACAGTTTGCAAAATTCCCTGTCTCAAGCGAGAATGGAAAATATCCTCTTACTCGTATCACAAAATTAGCTCCTCAGCCAATTACAGGACAACTTTTCGTGAATGATTTACGAGGAAAACTCTACAAAATGGAGGGTAATATGCCAGTAGTTTACATGGATTTTGCCAAATTAATGCCCAACTTCATTCATCAACCAGGATTAGCTTCGGGTTTAGGCAGTTTTGCTTTTCACCCCGATTTTCTGAATAATGGGTTACTTTACACTACACACAGCGAGAAAACAGGTTCGGCAAAAGCAGATTTTGCTTACGCTGATTCGATAAAAGTTTCGTTGCAATGGGTGCTTACCGAATGGAAAGTTGACAATCCTGCTTCGGGAGTTTTCTCGGGGAAACCTCGTGAAATGATGCGAGTAAATGTTGTTTCGGTAATTCATGGGGTGCAAGAAATTGTTTTTAACCCGATGGCTAAAAAAGGCGATGCAGATTACGGTCTTTTATACATCGGTATCGGTGATGGCGGAGCAGCCGAAAATGGCTACGCTTTCTTGACCAACAAAGAAGAACAAATCTGGGGCAAAATCTTACGCATCGACCCAGCGGGTAGAAATAGTAAAAATGGTAAATATGGCATTCCTGCTACAAACCCTTATGCAAAATCGACCAATAAAAAAGCTTTGAAAGAAATTTTTGCCAGTGGTTTCCGAAATCCACACCGAATCATGTGGACGAGCAAAGGCGATATGCTTGCCGCAAACATTGGTCATGCGAATATCGAATCTTTATACAAAATCGAAGCAGGAAAAAACTACGGGTGGCCAATTCGTGAAGGAAGATTTGTGATTCATACCGACGGCGATATGAATAAAGTTTATCCTCTGCCTGTCGATGACAAAATTTATAATGTAACCTATCCAGTAGCTACTTTCGACCACGATGAAGCCAAAGCTATTACGGGCGGTTATGAATATACGGGTAATTTGGTACCCGCATTAAAAGGTAAATATTTATTTGGTGATATTCCTTCGGGAAGATTATTCTATCTCAATGCTACCGACCTCAAACAAGGACAAACAGCCAAAATAAAAGAGTGGAAACTCACACTAAATGGCAAGCCCGAAACCCTCAGAAATTTGTGTGGCGATGATAGAATTGACTTGCATTTTGGCATTGATTCCAAAGGCGAAATATACATCATGACTAAGGCCGATGGCCGAATTTATCAGATTACTGGGGCGAAAGAGTAGCATGAATTATTCTAATTCATACTACGATTAAATTTAGGTATTCTTTAGTGTTATATTTTGCAAATTTCACAAATAAGTCAAACCTTATTCTAAAATAGTTCTATTCAACCTCAAACAATCTTACAAATAATGAAAAAATTTACTCGCCGAGATATGCTCAAGGCAACCGTTCCGAGTTCAATCGCCATGATGGCCATTCCGACCATCATTCCCTCCACTGCTTTCGGTGCAAACGACCGTCTACGAGTAGCAGTTATTGGCATCAATGGTCGTGGAAAAGACCATATAAAAGGATTTATGGCACAAGATAATGTAGAAGTGGCCACACTCTGCGATGTAGATAATGTTGTACTAAAAGCAGGAGCAAAAGCTTTTGAAGAAAAATATAGCAAAAAGGTAAATACCGAAGCAGATTTACGTAAGGTTTACGAAGATAAAAGCATTGATGCCGTCAGTATTGCCACTCCCAACCACTGGCATGCGTTAGCGGCTATTTGGGCGTGTCAGGCGGGTAAGGATGTATATGTAGAAAAACCTGCTTGCCATAATATATTTGAAGGTAGGAAATTAGTTGAAGCAGCCACTAAATACAACCGAATTGTGCAGCACGGGGTGCAATTACGTAGTTCGGTAGCTATTCAAGAAGCCATCAAGCATTTACGAGATGGCCTCATCGGGAAAGTATATATGGCTCGTGGAACGGTTTATAAATGGCGTCCAGATATTGGCGATTTAGGAAAATCTCCCATCCCCGAAGGCCTCAACTGGGATTTATGGCAAGGTCCAGCCCAAGCCCGTGAATTTAGCAAAAACTACGTGCATTATAACTGGCATTGGTTTTGGGAATACGGCAATGGCGATGTAGGTAATCAAGGTATTCACGAAACCGACCTTTGTATGTGGGGCTTAGATGTGGGTTTACCCGAAACCATTACAGCCGCAGGTGGGAAATATTTATGGAATGATTGTAAAGAAACTCCTGAAGTTTTAAGCACCACCTACAACTACCCAAAACAAGGAAAGGTGATTCAGATGGAAGTGCGTCCGTGGATGACCAATAAAGAAGATGGCGTAGAAGTAGGCAATATTTTCTACGGCGATAAAGGCTACATGGTCATTAATGGCTACAACGATTATAAAACCTTTCTGGGAAAAGAACGCACCCCAGGTCCTGCTCGAAATGCGGGTGGCGACCACTACAAAAACTTTGTTGAGGCCGTGCGAGCAAAAGATAAATCGCTACTCAATGGGCCAATAGAGACAGGGCATTTGGCAGCAAGTATCGCTCATTTGGGAAATATTTCTTATCGTTTGGGTAGGACGCTGCACTTCGACCCAAGTAAAGAAACTTTCATTGGTGATAAAGAAGCCAACGCTATGCTTACTCGTAAGTATAGAGCACCTTATGTTGTGCCTGATAAAGTCTAATGTGCTACATAATTTATACAAAAAAGGCTAACAAAATTTAATTTTGTTAGCCTTTTTTGTAATTTTTCTTTTGCGATAACGGACAAGTTGGAAACTTATCCTACTTTATATCGTATAATTCTTCACGGTATCAATAAAACATTTTACTTTATCGGGGTCGGTATCAGGATATACTCCGTGACCCAGATTAGCAATATATTTTTGTCCGCCGAAGTTTTTAATCATCTTTTTGGTATGTTTTTCAATGTCTTTGAAAGAGCTATACAAAACACACGGGTCGAGATTTCCTTGTAGGGTTTTGTGAGGAATCATTCTACGAGACTCAGTAATATCCATATTCCAATCTAAACCTACTACATCACAATTCAATTTCGCCATTTCTTTTCTCGCAAAAAATGCCCCTTTAGCAAATACGGTCACTGGTACTTCATTGATGGCATCGCAGATTTGAGCAATGTACGGCAACGAAAACTTACGGTATTGGTCGGGTGAGAGAATTCCTGCCCAAGAATCAAAAATCTGTACTAAATCGGCACCATGAAGAGCCTGAGCTTTCAAGTATGCAATTGTAGTGTCCGTAATTTTTTGTAGCAATGAGTGAGCTAAGTCTGGTTCAGAATAAAGCATTTTCTTAGCAATCGAAAAGGTTTTTGAGCCTTTTCCTTCAACCATATAGCAGAAAATAGTAAACGGAGCTCCTGCAAAACCTAACAAAGGTACACGCCCATTTAGTTCTTTTTTTACAATATCAATCGCCTTCAGTACATATGATAATTCTTTTTCGGGATTGCTTATTCGCAAAGTATCAATGTCTTTTTTATTCTGAATAACCTTTGGAAAAATCGGGCCTTTGGTTTCTACCATTTCGTAAGGTAAACCCATGGCTTCTGGCACAACCAAAATATCCGAAAATATAATTGCAGCATCCGTTCCCAAAATGTCAACTGGTTGAATCGTTACTTCGGCAGCCAATTCGGGAGTTGTGGCCAATTTTATAAAACTTCCTGCTTTTTCTCTTACAGCACGGTACTCAGGCAAGATACGTCCAGCTTGACGCATCATCCAGACAGGTACTCGCTCAACACGCTCGCCCTTGGCGGCACGTAATAGTAAATCATTTTGTAATTTCATTCTACAAAGATACGCTTCAGCCTATTTTATTACTATAATTAGTTGCGGAATTTTACAGAAAATGGTTTTTGGCACGATTAAAAAGATTTATACGATAACTACGATTAACCAAGCAAAGTATCACAAAAAAAGAGGCTACTTACGTGAAGTAGCCTCGAAAATATACATTTTGTTGTTTTGGGGTAATCGGGAATTACTTTTTAGTAACTCTTACAGCAATACGTCGGTTTTGGGCTTTACCTTCATCAGTATCATTCGATGCTACTGGAAACTGTGAACCATAACCTTCAGGGGCTAAACGTGTGGCATCAATACTCATTGCAACAAGAGCATTTACAACGCTCGTGGCACGATTAGCCGAAAGTTTTTGGTTAGCCGCTTCTTTGCCTACATTATCGGTATATCCACCGATTTTTAAATTAATCATTGGATAGGCTTTCAAAATTTCGGCAATGTTGCGTACTTCCTGCATAGATGTCGAGTCAATCACAGCACTGCCTGTCTCGAATCTGAGGTTACGGAAATTAAACCATGTGGTTTTATCAACTGGTTTAGATTTATCTTCAATAAATCTAATTAATTCATTTTCAATACTTTGCTCATCAAAATTTAGCTCAACTCCTGTTGAAAGTGTTTTCTTTAACGAACTTACCACCTGTGTTGAGGAACTATCAATCGTTGCAACTGCTTTGTTCGTTGTTTGTGTTATTGTTGATTCTTTAGTATTAGAACAACTATTCCAATAATACAAAGCACCTAACAATAATCCTCCTAAAAGTACCCAAGGCAACCACGAATTTGGCTTATTATTATTTGTTTCTTCTTCAAAAGCATTAGTTACGGCTGTTTTCGGATTTCCTAAGGAATCGCCCAAAGCACCAACATTTAAAATATTACCAATTCCAGAAGGTAAAGTAGCTTTTACAGTATCTTTTTGGTTCATCAACAAATTTGCTAAGCCTGATGTACTCATACCTTGAGAAGATACTTGTTTTCCCAAAACATTCATCAAAATCGGAGCAGCTAAACCTAAAAGGGATAAAGCAGAACCTGATTTGATGCCCGATGAATTAGCAATAATTCCACTCAATGCACCGAGTTTATCTCCAAATATATTTCCCAAAAGTCCACTACCAAGCGATGCGAGCGTTGAAGTGCTTTTTACATCATCTAATAGTCCGTCGATATTTTCGAGTACTCCTCCATCGTATCCACCTGTGCGAATCGTATTCAATAAATCAGATGCACCTTGGGTTGTTGACGCCTTTTGCATCACTCCGCCCAAGATAGCTGGCAATGCACTTGCAAGAGCCGAACTCGTATTTTCAGTTGATTCACCAAGAAAGCTACTAATCTTTGAAACGATAGTAGAAGTTAGCTGCTCTTTAACTAAACCCAATAAGTCCATTTTATGTATTTTGTTTAAAATTTTATGGTCATATCATTCAGACGGCTTTATGAAAAAAAGTAACAGAAAAAATTTAAAACCATAGTAGCATAAGATATTTTCCAAAAAATGCGGTATATAATTTTTCTCTGACCGTTTACTAAATTTTCTTACCGTTAAGTAAAAAACACGCATAATTACTTAGGTACCATACTACTTTTATTCTAAAGTTTTTATTTTCAATACTAAATACTTAGAATTTATGAAAAAAATATTTTACTCTCTTTCATTTTTATTATTAATAGTAGCTACCTCTTATGCTCAAAACGTATTGATAGGCCCTGGCTACTCACAAGTCCAAAATACAACCAGTGGTCAACCACTTTCCATTGGTATGAGGAGTGGGTCTACAGGTTATTTTGATTTTAAGCGTGGTTCGAGTTACTCGGCTGGAGTCGTTAATACGAATAGCCCGAAACAATTAAAGATTGGTATCGCCAGTTCTAATAGTGGTGTTGATTATTACAACGACATCGTCATTGACTCTACCAATCGTAGGATTGGCTTTGGTACGAACAACCCTACAAATAGATGGCATTATTACTCAGTAGGTGGCTCATCTGATGACATTTTAGTTGAAGGCGATGATTACCCTTTTCTTATTCTAAAAAGTAAGTTAGGAGCAGCAAATGAAGGTATTTTATTCAAAAGTTCTAATGATAATAACATTGGTATATTTTATCATTCTGGTGTTGACAAGACTATGCGTTGGGGCTTTGGTGGTTTTACTAATGATGTAGTCATTGACTCGACAACTCGAAATGTGGGTTTAGGAATTTCAACGCCTTCTTCAAAATTGCATACATATAATAATAGAGGAACATCGAATGCTAATTTAAGAGTTGAACAGCAAGATGCCATTGGTGGATTTGCAGGTATAGTTTTAGAAAAAGGAGGAAATGGGGCTGCTCTTTACGGCAATTCAACTTCTAACTCTATCAATGTAGCGAGTGTAGGTGGTAGTTTTGCCGCAATCAACGCTTCCGCTTTCAATGTATCGAGCGATATTGCCGCAAAGAAAGAAATTGACTACCTCGGTAATGAGGATTACGAAGAATATATTACCCAAATTAGAAATATCAAATCTGCAACTTACCGATATAATTGGGAAAACGCCCGTACTCGCACTACTCCACACATTGGGTTTATTGCCCAAAGTTTACCGAGTGCCGTTATAACCGAAATGAGCGTAGCTCCCGATGGCTCAAATAACGACAAGCATGTAGGTTATAACTTGTCAGATATGGCGGGCTTAACCATGATGGGTATCAAGGCAGTTGATGCTCGTACGCTTAAACTCGATGAAACAATCAAAGCCCAGCAAGCACAAATTGATATTTTAGTAAAAGAAATTGAGAAATTGAAAAAATAAATCATTTAAAGACTAAACATATCATGAAATATCTATTCATTTTATTAAGTCTCTGGGCAAGTTCAGTTTTTGCTCAAGACCGCAAGCCCGAGAGTCCATTAATTATTCATACAAGGTCGAATGACGAATCAGTGGTCAATTCAATTAATAAAACCATACGCACCACCCCTGAGCAGCCAAAAACACCAGCAGAGCAAAAGGCTTTGGCAGAAAAAACTCCTTTGATTATTCATACAAAATCGAACGAAGAGAGTGTCTCTACAAAAAACAATAAAAATGTAGTAATCCTACCTTCTGTACCTTATTCGAGAGATGCCCCAACAATACTCATGAAGCATACCCAATTGGTTGAAGAGAATTCCATAAATACGAAGAAAAAATAGTAATTTCAAATGCAAAAACCCTAATAATTGGGGTTTTTGCATTTAGAACAGGAGCATATTCATTAAAAACTTTTTACAACATCAGATATAATCTCGACACAATCCCACATCTGCGATTTGGTCATGACCAATGGCGGAGCTAAGCGAATCTTATTACCATGCGTTGGTTTTGCCAAAAGACCATTATCTTTAAATTTCATGCAAATATCCCAAGCCAAGTCAGAATCTTCATGCGAATCTACCACGATTGCATTTAGTAATCCACGTCCACGGACTTGTGTTACGATATTTGTTTCTCCAACTAATTTCTGCATTTCTGAGCGAAAAATCTTACCCAAATAATCGGCATTCTCGGCCAATCGTTCGTCTTTTACCACCTGCAAAGCTTCCATCGCTACGGCACAGGCGAGCGGATTTCCACCATAAGTTGAGCCGTGTTCACCAGGTCTAATGGTGAGCATAATTTCATCATCAGCCAAAACTGCTGATACTGGCAACACTCCTCCCGAAAGGGCTTTTCCGAGAATAACAATGTCGGGACGAACATCTACATGATTGATAGCTAATAGTTTACCCGTACGAGCAATGCCTGTCTGAATTTCATCGGCAATAAAAAGCACATTACTGGCCTTGCACAGACGATGGGCTTCCTTTAAATAATTATCATCAGGCACAACTACACCTGCTTCGCCCTGAATAGGCTCAAAAATAAAACCCGCTACATAAGGGTCATTAATCAGTGCTTCTTCGAGAGCCTCGATATTATTATACGGAACGGTCTCGAAGCCTGTCATATAAGGCCCAAATTCTTTGCGTGCCGTTGGGTCGGTTGATGCTGAAACCACTGAAAGTGTGCGTCCGTGAAAATTACCTCCTGCAAAGATTATTTTAGCTTTATTTTCTGGAATTCCTTTTACTTGGTAGCCCCATTTACGGCATAATTTCAGTGCAGTTTCTACGGCTTCAACGCCTGTATTCATCGGTAAAACCCGGTCATACCCAAAATAATTGGTGATATACTCTTCATAACGCCCCAACATTGAGCTATAAAATGCTCTTGAGGTAAGCGTTAGTTTTTGTGATTGCTCAATGAGTGCGTTAATAATTCGAGGGTGACAATGCCCTTGATTAACAGCCGAATAAGCCGAAAGAAAATCATAATAACGTTTCCCTTCAACATCCCACACATAAACGCCTTCGCCACGGTCGAGGACAGCCGAAATTGGATGGTAGTTATGAGCTCCGTAGCGTTCTTCGAGTTCGATTAGTTGTTCGCTGAGTGAAATATCAGTAAGCATAATTTTCTTTAGTTTATTCTGAATTAATATTCAAATATGTTATATTGACTTGATATAATTTTATTATGAAACATATTTACTTTATTTTTACATTTTAAAATAAATATAAACCAAAAATAAATTAATATAATTAATTTTGACTTATGATAAATGAGAATTTATTAGATGATTATGATAAAAAAATCTTGATTCAACTCGAAAAAGATGGTAGAAAGCCTTATTCTGAGATAGCTAAAAATCTCAATATATCGAATACGATGGTGCATCAGCGAGTAACTCGGATGAAGAAAATCGGTATTCTGAAAGGTGCAGGAATTATTCTCGACGAACGAAAACTTGGCTACGAATGGAGTGCTTTTACTGGACTTGTTCTAAAAGAAGATTCTGACTCAAAAACCATTATCGAAGAATTACGTAAAATACCCGAAGTAACCGAATGCTATTATATTACGGGTCAATACACGCTATACATCAGAATTGTGGCAAAATCGAACGAACACATGAGAAGTGTCTTGTATGACAAAATAGACCATATTTCAGGAATTTTGAAAACCGAATCAATGATTGATTTTGGAGCGGCTTTTAAGAGAAATGTGAGTGTGGAGCTTTAGGTGTAAATTAGAGTTTAGGAGTTAGGTTTAAACTAACTTTCTCCTAATATTTTATCTAAATCTAAACCTTTTCTAACTAAAGTCTATTTTCTAAAAACCAAAGAATATTCGCTTTAGTCTATCAAAATAGTGGGTTGTAATATTAAAAACCAAATATTATTTTTGTATATTAATGTATCAATCAGTAAGCCTTACGCATTAAACATTATTCATTACAAGCCTTACCAATGCCTAAAATTTATTTAGATAATGCCGCCACTACTCGCCTTGATGATGAAGTTTTGCAGGCAATGTTACCCCTAATGACCGAAAACTTCGGAAATCCTTCATCCATTCACTCGCATGGGCGACAAGTACGTTCAGCTATTGAAAAGGCTCGTAAGACCGTAGCAAGCCTAATCAATGCTTCACCATCGGAGATTTTCTTTACTTCGGGTGGCACAGAAGCTGATAACACAGCCATTACGTGCAGTATTGATACTTTTGGTATAAAACACGCCATCACTTCGCCAACCGAACATCATGCAGTCTTGCATACACTCGAACATTTGATGAAACGAGGCACAATTGAATTAAGTTTTGTGAATCTTGATGAAAAAGGCCACGTTGATTTAGAGCATTTAGAAGAGCTTTTAAGCACAAAACCCCGTACTTTAGTTTCATTGATGCACGGAAATAATGAAATTGGTAATTTGATTGATTTAGAAAAAGTAGGAGAAATGTGCAAAAAATACGATGCCATTTTCCATTCGGATACCGTACAAACAATGGGGCATTACAAACATGATGTACAAAATACTAAAATAGATTTTCTGGTTGGGTCGGCTCATAAATTTCACGGCCCAAAAGGTGTTGGCTTCTTGTATATCAATGCCGACAGTAAAATTCATCCATTTATTCACGGTGGTTCGCAGGAGCGTAATATGCGTGGTGGCACCGAAAATGTTTATGGAATTGTAGGTTTGGCTAAAGCCCTCGAAATAGCCTACAAAGAAATGGAACAACATAAAACACACATCGAAAGCTTAAAGAGTAGAATGATTAAAGGTTTAAAAACTGCCATTCCCGATGTAAGATTCAACGGAGATTCAGATAATTTGGAGCGTAGTCTTTATACCGTTTTAAATGTAAGCCTTCCGCCAAGCGAGGATAACGATATGTTGCTGTTTAACCTCGATATTGCCCAAATTTCGTGTTCGGGTGGTAGTGCCTGTACAAGTGGCTCAGATGTTGGCTCGCACGTATTAGGTGCTTTAAATGTGCAACCAGAGCGAGGAAATGTACGTTTCTCTTTCGGAAAATATAATACTATTGAAGAAATTGATAAAGTAGTAGAAGTTGTGGCTGGACTTTACAGAGCTGAAGCCTGACCCCTTTCTAACTATTTCTTTTGGTCAGACCTTCGGGTTTATGACCAAAAGAAATGCTTTTGATTTATTCCAAATACAACTTCTGTTCTTCCTTCCTGACCTTAAACCCCATCTTTGAAAGATAGTCTGCCGTAAGGTTAGCTGTATAAGGATGCCATAGAAACTGAGGTAAATTCTTGGGTAACCATTCTTTAAAATCTGTGCCATAGCTTTTCGATGCTCCTATCCAATCGGCTATCATCTCACCTACATATATGCTTGGCATAGGTAGAGGCGTTGTTGTACCACCACGCTCAACACTCAACCAATACTCAGGGTGATGAGCATTTTGTAGCTTATGATGATGCCACGCTCGTTGGAACAATGATTGCGTTGGCTTAGGATTTTTGAAATCGTGTACAGCATAACCATACGCCTCTTGTATTGAAAACTTTGAGAGGTCGTGTATCCAAAGATTATACTTGAACTGCTCTACTGGGTCTTTTGTATGCGAACTATCCGATAAGGAAAGTAATTCTATAAACCATTTTTCTTTTAAAAAGTCCATTCCAGCTTTGCGAACTTCTATTTTATGAGGAATTACCTTATTGATAAAATAATTTTCAGCGAGATTCCAAACCTCATTATCTTCATAATCATGGCTTTCTACATCAAAACGCTCATACAACAAACGCACCAGTTTTTGTGCTTCAGACTTACTATCGCAAAACAATGAAAAGATTTTGCGTTCAAAGATTTGTCGTCTATTCATAATGCTTGATAATGCAAAAACCCCCACTTCAAAGCGGGGGTTTTTAGTAAAACTATTTTTGGGAGAATTATTCGAAAATATAACGAATTCCGAATTGTCCTTGCCAAACGTTATTGATATTAATACTTTTCACAAAAGCATCACGTAATAAGATAGTTGTTCCATCTACTACTTGAGTAGCCATGCGGTAAGAAGGAACACCATCAGCACTGATAGAAGCTAAGCTCAACGGGTTTGTACCAGTTGACGACATCGCTACACCCCACTTGTTGTTAAGAAGGTTACCTACGTTTAATACGTCAAAACGTAAACGAATAGTATTTTTCTTGCCTTTTTTGCCAGTAGCTACATAGAAATCTTGTTCAACCGTGAAGTCAAAACGAGTCAAAGATGGTACAGCAGCACCATTTCTTTCAGAGTATTGACCACGTTTTGTGCTTAAATAAGGGTGATTGCTAATGTATGTCTCAAAAGCTGTTGCTTGTTGCTCAGGCGAGAAAGTAACCGCTGTTGCACCCGAACCTACTGTTAACGGAGCAAAGGTAAGGTCTGAAGCTTTATTTGGAACAAAAATAAGGTCGTTGTTCTGACCATCGCCATTCAAATCATTTCCGTAAAGGTAAGACAGTTTGAAACCGCTATTTGAAACCATACCCAACGTAAACATTGTAGAACCACCTAATTTACCACCATAGTTAATACGATAGTTTACATAACTTACTAAACGGTGACGTAAATCGTTATCAGACCAAGAAGGAGTCAAATAGTTTTGTCCTCGTACAGTAGCGATATTAGCTAATACAGTACTTGCTACTGATTGCAAATCTTTTGCTTTAGCATAAGTATAGCCAATCATTCCACTGAAACCTTTAGTAGCTGTCTTCTCTAATTTAGCTGTCAAAGAGTAAGAGAAACCTTCTTTTGTGTTAGTCAAGATAAATGCGTTTGTATTAGCAGTATTGATAAAACGAGCTGGGTTCACTGCTGCTCCTGATAAACCAGAAGCTGGGAAACGGTCGCGAGTATCTGGACCATTAAATTTACTTGTTGGTGATTTCAAGTTACCATCAATATAACGAAGAGCCTGAATATTATCATTATAGATACCTTCAACTGTACCGATTAAGCCCCAAGGTAATTTTTGGTCAATTGCTAAGCTACTTTTCCAGATGATTGGATTTTTAAGATTATCCGTCGATGCGTTGATTACATACGCAGGAAGCTTAGTAATATCAGTAGTAGTTGGTTTGAAACGGCTTGGGTCAGTAGTAAACGGATAAGCAGTTGTATTAGTAAAGTTCAATACAGCTGTGTTTACGCCGTTATTACCCAATTGGTTCGAAACCAATACTTGTGGAATACGTGAAACGAATAGTCCAGTACCACCACGAATTTGCGTACTCTTATCTCCTTTTACGTCATAGTTAAAACCTAAACGAGGAGTTACAATTACTTTATTACTTGGGAAAGCTCCAGTTGAGATTTTCAAATCAGCGTTGTTCTCGTCTTTGTAAGTTAAGCCTGCTACAACTGGGTTATTGAAGTCTATAGCGTATTTATCATTATAATCAAATAAGTCTAAACGCACACCTGCTGTAACTTTCAAACGAGGGTTAACAGAATATTCGTCTTGCAAATACGTTGAATACGTATTTTGTTTCAATGTCTGTAAAGGCTCGCCACCGTCTGGTAACAATGAGTAACGGTAGTTAAAACGTGCTACTGGAACTGGAGAAACGGCAAGACTTGGATTAGCTTTATAAGCCAAAGCAGCTGTTTTGAAATCGGCGATAGAGTTAAACACCCAAACACCATTCGACGCAGGGAAAAACACGTTGTTGGATTGGAATGCTTCGTAAGATAAACCAAAAGTGATATTGTGTTTTCCAGCAAAATAACTCAAGTTATTTGTTACGTTGAACGTAGAATAATTCAATTTATTATTAGGCGTGAATGGGTCGAAACCTACTGAAGTATAAGTACTTCCTGCATTCAAGATATCAACCGTTGGGAAAATAGCTGTGCGGTAAGTACGGTCTTCGATTTGCTTATTGTATGTAGCAATTAAGTTATTAGCAAATTTACCCTTGAAAGTAGAGTTTAATTCAGCAACAAACGAACGAGTATTATCAGCAATTTTATAACCAGTGTTTTGTGGTGATAATGCTAATGCCGAGTTTGTACGGTTACCATTACCTGCTGTATTACTACTGTTACTATTACTAATAATAGCATCTGAACCAGAATCGTGGTGTGAATAACGCACTGATAATTTATGGTTGTTGTTGATATTATAATCTAAACGAACCAAAGCTTTCTTACTGTTAATTTCGTTGTTGAAACCATCAAGTTCACCCGCTTCCCAACCGAAATTAGAACTCATAAAACTTGCTAAATCTTGTAAGTCAGCGTAAGTAGTACGAGATACGTTACCAGTTGCACCATTGCGGTTAGCAGACCATGTAAGTGCTGGGGTAGAACTATTAAACATTTCAAAGTTTGCAAAAATAAACAATTTATCTTTGATGATTGGAGCTCCAACTCTGAAACCAAATGTTTTTTCGTTGATATTTACTGGTGGTAAATCTTTACCATCTGCTTTTTTACCAACCATGTCGCTTCCTCTTGTAAGGTAATATATCGAACCTGTTACATCATTTGTACCTGAACGAGTTACGGCGTTGATACCCGCACCAGCAAAACCTGATTGACGAACGTCAAAAGGGGCGATGTTGATTTGTACTTGCTCAATCGCATCAAGAGATACTGCAGTTGTACCAGTACGTCCACCCGCTTGTGACGAACTACCTAAACCGAAACCATTATTGAAAACCGAACCATCAATAGTGAAGTTATTCAAACGGCTATCTTGACCTGCAAAAGAGCGGCCATTACTGTAAGCATTATATTTAGTGATGTCATCAATAGTACGACCAATCGTTGGTAAGCTATTAACAGCATTCAAGCCCAAAGTAGTAGAAGCACCCGTACGGCTTGAAGAAATAATATCCGAACGACCTGAAGTAACTTTGATTTCTTCTAAGAAAGTGCCCGCCTCATCTAATTTAACGTCAACGTTAGCAGCTGAACCTAAGCTGGTAATAATACCTTCTTTTACTGCTTCTTTGTAACCAACAAATGTAAATGTAACTTTGTATGGGCCACCAACACGAACCGAAGGAAGTATGTAACGACCTGCAGTGTTTGAAACTGTACCATATTTAGTACCCGATGGTACGTGAACTGCAACAACCGTTGCACCTGGTAAACCTTCGCCTTTAGCATCTGCTACCAAACCGCTAATAGAAGAGGTTGTAACCTGTGCAAAGCCTTGAAAAGCAAAAAGCATTACTACAAGAAAGCTAAAAGCTTTTTGCGTAAAAGTAAATTTTCGCATCATGTTTTTTTTGGAGTTAGAAATGTTTGAAGTAAAAATCATTAGTGGTTTTTAAATTTCCAGTGCAAAGGTCTTAAAATTTTTCTCTAAAAAAAATAAGCACCTACCCTTTTTATTTCGGTAAGTGCCTGAAATACAAGTTTTTATAAGATTCTTAATGAAAAATATTGGTAAAATTCAATTTCGTTTCGTTAAGAAATTGTTATGCGTGCCTAATATTTTTAAGAACCCATAATATTATGTCCCATTTTATCTCGTTTGGTTTGCAAATATGCAATGTTATGAGGATTTGCGGGTATCTCTACTGGAATCGAATCTATGATTTCTAAACCGTAGCCAATCAAACCTGCTCGTTTTTTAGGATTGTTTGAAATCAATCTCATTTTTTTGATTCCTAAATTCCTCAAAATTTGAGCTCCAACGCCATAATCACGCTCATCCATCTTGAAACCTAATTCGAGATTCGCTTCTACGGTATCACGCCCCATTTCTTGCAATTTGTAAGCTTTCAGTTTGTTTAATAACCCAATACCACGCCCTTCCTGATTCATATATAATATAACACCTTTACCTTCTTTTTCTACCATTTTCATGGCAGCATGAAGCTGCGGCCCACAATCACATCGACACGAACCAAAGATATCTCCCGTTACGCACGATGAATGTACACGTACCATCACGGGTTCGTCTTCTTCCCAAGTTCCTTTAATAAGAGCTAAATGCAGTTGGTCGTTATCGAGTTGACGAAAAGCTACCATATCGAAATTGCCCCATTCGGTTGGCATATTTACGCCAATTTCACGCTTTATCAAGGATTCTTTTTCGAGACGATACTCAATTAAATCTTTGATACTCACCAATTTAAGATTAAATTTCTTAGCAATCTCAAATAATTGTGGCAAACGTGCCATTGTACCATCTTCGTTCAGAATCTCAATCAAAACACCCGCAGGTTGAAGGCCAGCTAAAACAGCTAAATCAATAGCAGCTTCGGTATGACCTGAACGACGAATTACACCTCCTTCGGCAGCACGCAACGGAAAAATATGCCCTGGGCGACCCAAATCTTCGGGCTTAGTATTAGGATTTACGAGTGCCTGAATGGTTTTTGCACGGTCGCTGGCTGAAATCCCTGTAGTGCAGCCATTACCCAACAAATCGACCGACACAGTGAAGGCCGTTTCGTGTTGGGCGGTGTTTTTACCCACCATCATATCCAATTCCAATTCTTCACAACGTTTACGAGTAAGTGGTGTACACATCAAGCCCCTACCTTCCTTCACCATGAAATTGACCATTTCGGGTGTAGTTTTTTCGGCGGCAGATATAAAATCACCTTCGTTTTCACGGTCTTCGTCATCAACTACGATGATAATCTCTCCATTACGAATCGCTTCGATTGCGTCTTCTATGCGGTCTAATTCCATTTATATCTTTAAGTTCTATATAACTAACAAACTGTTTTCCTATCGGAAACGTTTACAAAGGTAATAGATTTCGATAATTATAACGTATTTAAAGCAGTCTTTGAGAATCTTTCAAAATAAACTTTCAAAGATTATTGGAAGTTTATTTTGAATTGATTTATATTTGTACATGAAAACAGATGAAGTAAAAACACAGTTTGTGCAAGCATGGGGAGTTCTCGGAACTTCGTGGGGAATTAGTCGCTCAACGGCACAGGTACATGCCCTTATGTTACTAAGTAAGACAGAGCTAAGTACGGAAGATATTATGCAGCAATTACAGCTTTCGAGGGGTAATGTAAACATGGTTTTGCGTGAGCTCGTCAACTGGAATCTTATTTATAAACAAACAAAGCCTGGCGATAGAAAGGAATACTTCATAGCAGAGCATGATATTTGGCAAATTGCCACTCGAATTATTACCGAAAGAAAGAAACGAGAGATTATGCCCGCCAAGCAGACCGTGAAAGTGCTATTGAACTCAACCAATGATGCCAAAGACAGCGAACAATTACATATAAAAAATACGCTTACTGAGCTCCATAGCTTCATCGAACAAATGGATACGATGACTGAACTATTACTAAAGGTTGAAAAAAATGCTCTTCTTAAAAACGTTTTGAAAATGATTAGTTAATTTTTTTATTACAAACTTCCATAAATTATTGAAATTATGAGAACTTTAAATAATCATAAATTAATAATAGACCGAGATTGTCCGATGTGCCAATTTTATGGCAGTGCATTTGAAAAGACTGGTATGCTTGAGAAAGGGTCATGCAGTCCGTATCAGACGATTGATAGTTCGATTAGTCATCAGATTGATATGACAAAAGCACGCAACGAAATTGCTTTTTACAATACGCAGACCCAAGAAGTACACTATGGACTTGATTCGCTTGTGTATATCATCACTCATAATTTTCCGTTCTTAAAACCTTTTCTAAAGAGCCTTCCAGTTTATTTTCTCCTGAGAAAATTATACAACTTCATCTCGTTTAATAGAAAAATAATGGCTCCGAGTTTTCAGAAACCCAATGAGAGAATCTGCACGCCAGACCTCAATCTTACATATCGTTTTTTATACCTACTGCTTGTGGGTTTGCTCTCTTCCACGGTTTTGTTTCATTTTACAAAACCAATCAACGAACTTATGGGCTGGAATAATCATTTGGGAAGAGAATTGATGGTCTGTCTGGGTCAGATTTATTGGCAAAGTGTAGTTTTATACAAACTGTCGAAAGAAAAACTACTGGATTATCTCGGAAACATGATGACGGTATCGCTGATTGGTACGCTACTTTTACTACCAATGCTTTGGATTAACAGCTCATCACCATTCTCAACTTTAGCTTACTTTGGTTTAGTTGTAGGTGTGATGTTTTTTGAACATATCAGAAGGTGCAAAATATTAAAGCTTGGCTGGCTTCCTTCTATTTCATGGCTTATATATCGCTTAGCGGTTTTGGCTATTATTGAATTTCGTTTTCACTAAACTCCCCAAGAAATGAAAATTATCATTGCAGGCGGAAGCGGTTTTTTAGGCAATGCTCTCGAAAATTTCTTTACCGAAAAACAAAATGATGTAATTGTTTTGACCCGAAATCCTAAGAAAAACAATGATGTACGCTGGGATGCAAGAAATATCGGAGAGTGGGCAAATGAGCTAAATAATGCCGATGTTTTGATAAATATGACAGGAAAATCGGTTGATTGTAGGTACAACGAAAACAACAAAAAAGAGATTCTGAATTCAAGAATCAATAGCACAAAAATTTTGCAAGAAGCGGTTGATAATTGTCAAAATCCACCAAAAACGTGGCTAAATGCCAGCAGTGCTACGATATATGTTCATGCCGAAACGCAATTAATGGATGAAGAAAACGGTATTATAGGTGATGATTTTTCGATGAATATCTGCAAATCTTGGGAAGCGACTTTCTTTGAAAAAACAAACCCAAATATCAGAAAATTGGCCTTACGAACTTCGATTGTTTTGGGTAATGACGACGGAGCTTTTCGGAAGTTAAAAACAATTACAAAATTAGGTTTGGGCGGAAAACAAGGTCGAGGTAATCAAATGATGAGTTGGATTCATATCGAAGACTTTTGTAGAGCTATAGAATATATTATCAATAATGAGGATATAACTGGAGTAATAAATATTACCGCCCCCAATCTTATCAAAAACAGTAATTTTATGCAGCAATTAAGAACTCAAACGCATATTCCATTTGGTATTCCATCACCAGTTTTTCTTTTAGAACTGGTGGCTATTTTTATCAGAACAGAAACTGAATTATTACTTAAAAGCAGAAATGTTTACCCTAAAAAGCTTTTAGAAAGTGGTTTTAAGTTTACATTTCCAACTATTGAATTAGCTTTGCAAGATTTACTTAAATAATCAATATATTATGAGTATAACAAAAAAGAACTACACAAACGCATAGTTCTTTCTGAATTTTACCTATTATATATACTTATAAAAAAACCACTTACTTTTCAATTTTTTCTTGCATGTTATCAATCTTATCGTTGAGGTCACGCTTAAACTGTTTCCAATCACGCTTGATATCTTTACCGATTTCGGCCATGTCATTATCCAGTTGATTGAGGTTAGATTTCAATTTATCACGACGAACTTCCAGCTTAGCTTTTTCTTTACTGGATGCTTTCTTGATTTTGCTATCCAACTCGTCTAACTCCTTATTTATTTGATTACGACGTTCTTCGATTTTAGCCTTCAATTCTTTACGAGAGGCCTCAATATCATCAGCGGTTTCGTTGGCAGCATCTTTCACTGCGGTCGCTGTATTATCGGCGGCCTCCTCTACTTTTTCTTGTGCATTCTGGAGGTCGTTGGCAGCTTCTTTCTTTTCGCTACGTGAGCAACTTGATAATGTAAATGCTCCGATAGCACATACAGCAATAATTAATTTAATTGATTTTTTCATGATTGAATGTTTTGTTTAAAAGTTGTTCTTTAATGAGGGGAAGAATGGTATTTACCCAAAAACGTATTTTTGGAATAAATATTTGAAAAATACATATTTTTTTTTCAAAATAATATTCTAAAGAAAGTATCAACAAATCACAATCATTCGTTTTACCGAAATTTCACCTTAGGTTTCTGACGTATAGAAGTATACGCCTGTTTCAAAACGTTAGGTTAAGAAAATCGTCACTATACTATTATATCAAAAATGTTGAGCAAAACAGGGCTTGCTCTTTCGAGTTTATAATAATTTATCGTAAAATCAGCAAACCGATTAGAAGCATTTTGGCCTAATTCAGCTTGCGTATAAATCTCTTTTTCTTTGGTCACTATTATTGTTACAACAGACTCACTACTTGATGGTATAATCGTTATTGGTGGTAGCCATCCAAGCTCCACGAAATTCTCGTTTGGGATTGTGGCTTTATGTATAGCAAGTAATACAAACAATAAGTAGTATGACAGCAAAATACCTCATCAGTGAGCAAGTAATTTAGCTATGCTCAATAGGCACAGAGTTGCAAAGACTCAAAGGCACAAATCCCTGATAATAAGACAATTAAATAACTAAATTTTCGTAAACCAGTTTTGTTTAAGTATAAACACATCCTTTATAGAATGTATGTAAAAATAGACACTTTTGAGCAAATTCATCTCGTTAATGATTGATTAAATAGTTTTCGTTATCAAAATCTTTTTTGCGATGGCTACTATTTTTCTCTAATTTCGGACTTTCTATTCAACTACAAAACTATGTTTATTATTGATGCACACCTCGATATGGCAATGAACGCCATCGAGTGGAACCGTGACTACCGAAAATCTGTTTTTGAAATTCGTGACCGAGAAAAAGGTCTGACTGATAAACCCGACCGAGGCAACGGTGTTGCTTCGCTGCCTGAACTCCGCAAAGGAAATATTGGGCTGATTGTGGCAACACAACTGGCTCGCTATGTTGCTCCCGATAGCGTAATTGCTGGCTATAATTCGCCCGAAATTGCGTGGGGAATTACGCAAGCACAACTCGCTTGGTATAAAGCTGTGGAAGATTTAGGCGAAATGATACAAATTACAAATCTTGCTACATTGGAAACGCACCTAAAGCTTTGGCAAGACGAAAGTATCTCGAACGAAACTAAACCCGTTGGCTATATTTTGAGCCTCGAAGGAGCAGATTCACTCATCAATTTGTCTTATTTAGAAAAAGCCTATGCCTATGGCTTGCGTGCGTGTGGCCCTGCACATTACGGCCCAGGACGCTACGCCCCAGGCACGACGTTGTCGGGTGGACTGACCAAAATGGGTCGAGAACTGGTGAAAGAAATGGATAACTTGAATATGATTCTCGACGTAACGCACCTTACTGACGAAGGTTTTACGGAAGCACTCGACTTATTCAAGGGCAATGTGTGGGCAAGCCACCACAACTGTCGCTCTTTGGTTGACTATCAACGCCAACTAACCGATGAGCAAATAAAGATTTTGATTGAACGTGGAGCAGTAATCGGCGGTGTACTTGATGCTTGGATGCTCGTACCCAACTGGACTCGTGGCAAAGATACTCCTCAAGAACGTGGGGTTACGCTCGAAAAATTGATTGATAACTACGACCATATTTGCCAAATTGCGGGCAATACCAACCACATTGCCATCGGTAGCGATTTAGATGGTTGTTTTGGCACCGAACAAACTCCAACCGACCTCAAAACAATTGCCGATTTGCAAAAACTACAAGGCTTACTCGCAAAAAGAGGCTATTCACAGCAAGATATAGAAAAGATTTTTCATGGAAATTGGTTGCGATTTTTGAGGAAAGCGTGGGAATAAATAATCTTTTTTCAATTTCTCGTTGGTTAAAACTAAACGATAATAAAATTTCATTTTTCTACCATGCTCAATAACGAAACTTCACGACTTTCTCGATTGACTGCAATCATTACACTTTTGCAGACAAAACGGATATTGACCATCACCTAAATTTCAAAAAAATTTGGGGTGAGTATTTGTACAATTTATCGAGATATTCGAGCTTTGGAAGATACTGGGATTAGGATTTTCACTGAAGAAGGACATAACTATTGATTAGTAGAAGATTACCGAGTACTACCCATGGCGGCGTTGATATTGTATTTAAAAACTCCGCCATCGTTACAGTAGTAAATGACATCGACATTGAGTGAATTTATAAAAATATTGCGTTGGTCAACGTAAATTTAGAGGTAACCCACCATTACCAGTGGTTTATAAGACTAAATGTAAAACCGGAATTATTTAAACGGGAAGTATCAAAATTTCCACCGATAATTACACTATTATTATCAGACGCATAAACACTATACGATTCAGACAATGTATATTGCGTACTAAACGTTAGTCCAGCATCGAGTGAAACACTAATCGCATCTCCAAAACGAGCATAAGCTTTGTCGGCTACTGAAATATAGGCGGCAAAGTTTGCTAAGTTTTCGCTTCCATAGAGGTTACTTTTCCAGTAACTTTGCCATCTCATATACAAACATTAGAATCTTACAGAAGGGCATCAAATAGGCCATAATATTAAAAAAACTGATTAATCTCATAAGTAGTTTTAAAACTAAAAGCTCATTTTGATGGTTGAAATGTTTATGGAAAAGTATATAAAAATCATACAGGGGGCATATTCGGGATATTTCAATTATTTCATCAACGAAATGCTCAACCCAAGCTGGCACAACTATTTTTACTGGTTAGTTGGGGCATCGGTGGCTATTTATGTTCTCGAAATAATGTTTCCGTGGCGAAAAAATCAGCCATTGATTCGTGAACATTTTTGGCTCGATGCTTTTTATTTGTTGTGGAACTATTTCCTTTTTTCACTCATCGCCTACAACGCACTTTCGATGGTAGCCGTGCAGGCCTTTAATGATTTCCTTGGACTATTTGGTATAACTAATATTGTAGCAATCAATATTGAACACCTACCTTTTTGGTCGAAAATTCTTATTATTTTCGTCATGCGAGATTTTATGCAGTGGACCATTCACCGCCTTTTACATAATGTTGGTTGGATGTGGGAATTTCATAAAGTACATCACAGCACCGAAGAAATGGGTTTTGCCGCCCTACTTCGCTATCATTGGATGGAAAACGTAATTTATCGCAGCCTCGAATACATTCCGTTGGCAATGGTTGGTGTTGGTTTGACTGACTTTTTCATCGTTCATATTTTTACCCTCATCACGGGGCAGCTCGGTCATGCTAACTTGAAAATCAAGCTTGGTCCGCTCAAATATTTGCTTAATGGCCCGCAAATGCACCTTTGGCATCACGCCAAATATATGCCCGAAACGCATCCAAATGGGTTCAATTATGGCATTACACTAAGTATTTGGGACTATATTTTTAAAACAAACTATTGGCCATCTGACGACGAAAACTTACCAGTCGGACTGCCTGACGACGAGCATTTTCCGAAAGATTTTGTGGGACAGAACGTTAGACCTTTTCAACGAATATTTGGCAAAAAATAAGCAAACACAGAAATTTATCGTAATTTTAGAGCAAAATTCAACCTCTCTAACCCTTCATTTTACATGAAACAATTATTTGTTCGTTCGAGCTACATTCTGGCAAGTCTTGCTGGAATAGCTGGTTTGTTTGCTTTTAGAAACCTTACCGAACCCCCTGTTAAGAAAAGTCCAGTCATTGCTGATGCAATCAAACTTCCTGCTGGATTTTCGGCCACCGTTCTTGGCTCTGATTTAGGAGCAACTCGCCACATTACGGTTTCAAAAAATGGCGATATTTATGCCAAACTTTCAAAATTAAAAGATGGCAAAGGCATTTTGCTCATGCGAGATACCAACAAAGATGGCGTAATTGACGAAACCAAGTATTTCGGAAATTACCCAGGCACGGGCATAACCATCAAAAATGGGTATTTGTATGCTTCATCAAACACAGGTGTTTTGCGTTATAAACTAAATGCCAACGAAGAAATCGTTGACCTCGAAAATCCAGAAAAAATTGTTGATGGATTGGTCGATAAGGGCCGTGACAACGCCAAACCATTTGTACTTGATAATGCCAATAATATTTACGTAACCGTAGGTTCTTACAACGACCCTTGCCGTGAAAAAGGCTCAGGAAAAGGAATTATGCCTTGCTCAATTCTGGACTCTGCTGGTGGAATTTGGAAATTCAATGCCGAAAAAATGAATCAAACATTTTCGGACGGAGTCCGCTACGCTACGGGCTTAAAAAATGCCGTCGGAACTGCTTGGAATACAAAAACAAACTCGCTTTTTGCAACCGTACACGGTCGTGGACAATTCCATGATTTTTATCCACAATACTACACGCCTCAACAAAGTGCCGAGTTACCAGCCGAAACACTCTATGAACTTCATCAAGGCGATGATGCAGGTTGGCCATATATTTATTATGACCAATTTCAGAAAAAGAAAATCGTTGCTCCCGAATACGGTGGCGATGGCAAAAAAACGGGTGGCGAAAAAGCCATTAATCCGATTGTGGCATTCCCTGCACACTTAGGGCCAAACGACCTACTTTTTTATACTGGAAAAATGTTTCCTGCTAAATATCGCAACGGTGCTTTTATTGCTTTTCATGGTCAATCTCCTGAATTGAAAAAAGGCTATTTGGTAGCATTTGTGCCTTTCGTGAATAATAAACCATCGGGTAAATGGGAGATTTTTGCCGATAATTTCGCAGGAATCGACCTCGTAAAACCAACAGGCCCAGTACAACATCGCCCATGCGGACTTGCTCAAGGCCCCGATGGAGCTTTATACGTAAGCGATGATTTAGGTGGAACAATTTATCGAATTGCCTATAAAAAGTAGCTTTTTATAACTTCAAAAAATAATCGGGTGATAGCATTAAAACTATCAACCGATTATTTTTTGCAAAACGCTTTTATTTAATCCGTGGGATTTTTGTCAAGATAAAGATTAGTGAACCACACAAGGGAAATGGTTTGTTTGAAACAAAATTCTTTCCGACTTTTGCAGTAAATTTTACTAACCCAAGCTATGGCAAACGACCCACGAGGAGGAAAAAATACATTTCGCACCAAAAACATGAAAGCCCCAGAAGTAACCCCAAAAAAGCAAAAAAGCAATTGGAAAAGCAGGCTAAAATACTGGGCAATAAAAGTAACACTCTATTTTTTAGCTATCTCGATTGGCCTGGTTGTGCTATACAAATTTGTGCCAGTACCCGTAACCTCAACCATGATTGCCCGCAAAATGGAAGCCATAGCCGATGGCCAAGATAGCGAAATATACTACGATTGGGTATCATACGCCAATATGTCGAAAGAAGCACCTTTGGCCGTAGTCGCTGCCGAAGACCAACTTTTCCCTGACCATAACGGTTTCGATTTTGAGGCCATGAGCAATGCTTTCAGCAAAAACCTTAAAGGTAAAAAACTTCGTGGTGCAAGTACACTCTCACAACAAGTAGCCAAAAACGTATTTCTTTGGCAATCAAGAAGTTATATCAGAAAAATATTTGAAGTTTACTTTACAGTTTTAATAGAATTGATTTGGGGAAAAGAACGAATCTTGGAAGTTTACCTCAATGTAGCCGAAATGGGAAGTATGACTTTTGGTGTTGAAGAAGCTTCAAAAAGATATTTTAATACATCGGCCAAAAACCTTACTCGCCAACAAGCGGCACGAATTGCGGCTGTTTTACCAAGCCCAATTAAGTGGTCAGCGGCTAACCCTGGACCTTATGTCAATCGCCGTACGGCCGCTATTGCTCGCCAAATGCGTGCATTGGGTGGCGTGGCTTATATCAATGATTTGAGAAGTTTTTAAGTTCTTCAAACCCTATAAGTTTTTTTCAAACCTTATAGGGTTAAGTAGTATCACTCCCACTCCATTCTCGGCAATGGGCTAACCTCTTGACTCGAAAAATCTCTTCTCAGATATTTGAAATATGCTGCCATGGCAATCATACCTGCGTTATCGGTACAATACTGAAAATCAGGTATATATACATTCCAACCTTCCTTCTCGCCCATTTCGTGCAATGTTTTTCTTAGTCCCGAATTAGCCGAAACCCCACCCGCAATCGCTACTTCTTTGATATTCAGCTCTCGTGCCGCACGGCGTAGTTTTTGCAGCACCATTCGCACCAAGGTATGCTGCACACTGGCACATATATCATTTAAATTTTCGGATATAAAGTTTGGATTTTCGGCAACTTTCTTCTTTAAAAAGTACAAAATCGAAGTCTTAATTCCACTAAACGAAAAATTATACTGTGGCATTTCAGACAATGGAAATTCATAGGCTAACGGGTTTCCCAATTTAGCGTGTTTATCTACCAGCGGCCCACCAGGGTAAGGTAGTCCGAGTAATTTTGCGGTTTTATCGAAGGCTTCACCAACGGCATCGTCTTGCGTTTCGCCCAAAACTTCCATTGTAGCATGGTCTTTGATAAGTACAATCTGAGTGTGTCCGCCACTAACTGTCAAACACAAAAACGGAAACGCAGGGCGGGGTTCATCAATGAAGTGTGCCAGCACATGGGCTTGCATATGATTGACCTCAATCAATGGAATATCCAACGCCAAAGCCATTGCTTTTGCAAACGATGTACCGACCAATAAAGAGCCTAAAAGTCCCGGCCCACGAGTAAAAGCTATGGCATTTAGGTCTTTTTTTGTTATATTCGCAACTTGTATAGCCTTATCAACCACTTTAACGATATGTTGTTGATGAGCTCGGGAGGCAAGCTCAGGCACAACGCCCCCATATAGTTCATGAATTAGCTGCCCAGCTACAATGTTGGAGCAGATTTTACCGTTAGAAATAACAGCGGCCGACGTATCGTCGCACGAAGATTCAATTGCTAAAATATTCAAGATTTACGCTTTAAATTCGTTTTCAAAGAACAAAATTAATACTATTTGTAACACAATTCTCCGAATTGTACCTAAATAAATTGAAAAGAAGCAAGTTAGAAACTTGCTCTACCAAATGGGTAAAGTCATAAAAATAATCACTCTCACGCTTATTTCTCTCATCGTTGTTGCAATGATGAGTGGCTTGTTAGTGTTTACGCCAGTACCCAAAACTTTGCTCGTACTTATTACCCTTTTATTGGGCAGCTTGGTTTGGGGCTATTACTCAAAACGAGCAATTACTACGATTCTCCTGCAATTATTATTGGGTTTTGGGCTGGTATTTTACGCCATGCAATTACCCCAATTTCAGACCACTACTTTACAAAAAGCTACTGAATTATTATCTAAAAAATTAGGTTCGAAAGTAACCATCGAAAAAGCCCGTATGACTTGGTTCGATGAAATTACGCTCGAAAATATCACGATTTACGACCACAAAAACCGTGAAATGATTTTCGTGAAAGAGCTTTATGTAAACTGCAAAACCAATTTTGACTTCAGTTGGGAAAAGATTCTGACCTTCGATAATAACCTCGATTACGTGATGATTCGTAATCCAAGAGTAAAACTTATTTACGAACCCGACGGCGATTTGAACATTGATAAATGGATTGCCCGAATCGAAGAATTAACCGCTCCGAGCGATACTACGCACCGCCTAAAAGGCGAACACAACACACCGTTTACGATTGATGAAGCCTATATTCAAGACGGCACTTTTACACTGGCCGACCCCGAAGAGACACGTTTCCCAAAAAACGAATTTGATTATAACAATTTTACTATCAATGATTTACAGGGAAATTTAAAAAATTTCTTCATCATGGGCGACACGATAACGTTTGGCCTAAAGAACATGCAAGGAGTCGAACGCCGTAGTGACCTCACAATCAAGCAGTTAAACACCAATTTCTTCTATTCTCGAAAATCAATGCGGTTGAATGATTTGTATGCCAAAATCAATAATTCGACCCTCCGAAATTCGGTTGTTTTTAACTATGATAGTCCACGAGACTTTGGCGATTTCAACGAAAAAGTGGTGATGATTGGCAATTTGAAAGATTGCGAAATTGATGCCCAAGACCTTGGCAGATTTGCAACCGATATGTATGCGTATCGAGAAAATTATCTGCTTAATGGCGATTTTAAGGGTACAGTTCACGACTTTCGGGTAAAAGACTTCAAGTTAAAATTTGGCAAAAATAGCTTTCTCGATGGCGATATTGCCTTCAAACATCTGCCCGATTTATACAAGGCTGACATGGATTTGAATTGGCGAATGAGTCAAATCGATGCCGTTGATGCTCGCCAATACGTGGGCGACTCGCTTTACAATTCACAAGTAAATAAATTTGGAATCGTCAATTTAGCAGGAACTTTCAAGGGCGTTTATAACGATTTTGTGACCAACGCTACTTTCAAATCGGCCATGGGAAATGTATCAGGAAATATCAAAATGAAACTTCCTGACAATGGTGCTTTACCTACGTATGATGGCTCGCTGACGGTCGAAAATTTTGAATTAGGTAAACTGGTCGAAGAGTCAGAGTTTTTACAAAAATTATCTTTTGCAGGAAAAATCAAAGGGAAAGGCTTTACCATAAAGGATGCAGCGTTAGATTTCGATGGGAAAGTTGACCGCATTTGGTTTAATGGCTACGACTATAAAAATATTTATGTCGATGGCAAAATGAGCCAATCGCTTTTTGATGGACAAGTAAGTGTAAAAGACACAAATTTGGCCTTTAATGTGAGTGGAAAAGTGGATTTTGCTAAAGCTTTGAATAAATTTGATATTCACGGAGTTGTGCAAAATGCCAATCTTCGACCACTCGGTTACTCGAAAAACGACGTAAAACTTCGCTCCGAAATCAATCTAAATTTTCAAGGAAACGAATTGGATAATTGGCTTGGTGAAGCAAAATTATTAAATACGGTTTTGCAGTATGACAAACGCCAATTGGGTATCGACTCGCTTTTTGTTACGTCAGAGTTATCAGATAATTCTCGAAAAATAAGTTTACTTTCTGAGTTTTTCAATGTTGATATTTCAGGGAAATTTACACCGAGCAAAGTGATTGCCGACGTTACTCGTTTATCGAAAGAATATACCCAATATTTTTACGACAAAGAGCAAACCCGCCTTAATTATTATGCCCAGTTACCGTATGCCGATGTGGCAACTAAATATCAATTATACTATAAAGTAACTTTCAAGAAACCTGAACCGTTTTTTGCGTATTTCTACCCTGATGTTTACGTTTCGCACGGCACCGAATTAAGCGGCAATCTGAATATCAGAAATACGGCGGAGCTATCTTTGGCAGGAAAAATTGACACACTTCGTTACGGAACTTTGGCTTTTTATGGTAACGACCTTGATTTTAATACTTCTAAAGAAGCCACTTCTCCAAAGATTTTGACCTCCTTGATTTTCAATTCGGCGACTCAAAAGTTGGGTGATATGACCCCGACCGAAAAAATTGAAGTTGCTGGAATGTGGGGACAAGGAAATGTGATTGAATTTGATGGACGAATCAAACAACAGAACAGTTCAAACAAAGCTCAAATCTTTGGAAAATTGGCGTTCCTTTCAGAAGGTTTTGATATTACTTTCAACCCTAAAAACACGAAACTCGACCTTCTGGGTAGCCAATGGATGTTGGGTAAAAATAACTTAATCAATATTCAAAATGATGATATTTGCTTCCAAGATGTGGCTTTATCGAACCAAAACCAAAGCATTTCGTTGAATGGTTCGTTTTCGCCCGACTCTACCGTCGAATCGTTTATTGATATTCGTGACTTTGATTTACAGACCCTCAAGCCACTTTCTGACCTCGACCTAAAGGGAATAGTAAATGGCAAACTCACGATGCGTGATATTTACGATGATGCCATCGTGACGAGTAGTTTAGGCATTGATGAATTAGTCTATAAAAATGTTTTAATCGGTACAATTGCAAGCGAAGCTCTTTGGGATAACCTGAAACAACGCCTCAATATTAACGGAAATATTATCAGAATCAATAATGAAATATTTAGAGTTTCGGGCACTTATGACCCGAAAGATGACCGTAATCCACTCAATCTGAAAGCGACTTTAAAGAAAACCAATTTAGAAATTTTCGAGTCGTTTGTCGATGATATTTTCTCAAATATTGGTGGTTATGCCAGCGGCACGCTTACCGTAAAAGGTACTGCCAACGACCCAATCATCAGAGGTGGTGTTGATTTCGAGAAAGGAGTTTTACGCATCAATGCTCTAAACTCATACTTGTACTTTGACGACCAATTGAATTTCAACGAAGAAGGGTTTGTAGCTGCGAAAGGATTTAAGGTGCGTGATGCTGCTCAAAATGGAAATGTTGCCGAGCTGGAAGGTGGTATTTTTAATGGTGGTGGCGGAAATTTCATGTTGGGTATCCATGCCTACATGCGTGGGCGTGATGGCTTTAAAATTATGAACACGGGCATCCGAGACAATGAGGATTTCTACGGAACTGGCATTACAACTGGCGATTTACACATTACGGGGGATTTGAATAATGTGAACATTGCAGCCAACCTAACGAGCAAAAAAGGCACGAAAATTACGATTCCGCTCGATGGCGAAACAACCGTAAATACCGAAGAACAAGGCATTACGTTTATAAGTAAAAATACACAGAAAAATAAAGATAATATTGTAAAGAAAGATACCGTTGTGAGAACCGAAGGCGGACTAAAAATGGCTTTCAATTTCACGATAACACCCGATGCCGAATGTATTGTAATCTTTGACCGCACCAATCAAGACCAACTCAATGCCATTGGAAACGGAAATATTAGTATCGAATATGATACTCGTGGCGGTTTCACGATGTCGGGGCCATATACGATTAAGAGCGGAAAATATGATTTTAGCTTACAGAATATCTCGAAATTAAGAAAATTTGATATTACGGAAGGTAGCCGAATTTTGTGGTCGGGCGACCCTTACGATGCTGATATAAACATCGGTGCGAGTTATACGGCCAATGTTTCATTAAATGGTATTGCCACCAGCACAACAGCCAATTCTTCAGAATTGAATACACTTTATCCAGTTGTGGCTTCTATCATGCTCACTGATAAGCTTATGAAACCAACGACTAAATTTGACATTCAGTTTAATCAACGTCGAATTCCACTTAATCTTCAACCACAAGTGATTGCGTTTGAGCAACGTTTGCACGATGATGAACAATTACGCAATAATAACTTTGTCGGTATTACGGCTCTGAATCGACTTTTTAATGATAATAGCTTTAAAGATGCCCTCGACTCGCAACTTTTATTGGATAATGTAAGTGGGATTTTGACGAATCAGCTCGGAAATATTGCTTCAAAAATTGACCCTAATCTGGAGGTTGCAGTGCAGTTTGGGAAGGGAAATTTAAATAATCTTCGCCAAAGTTTAATTAATAATACACAGCTTAATTTCTCGTATAAATTCGGAAATAATATAAAAGTAAGTCTGAATAATACGATTCTACAAAACGAAGGACAAACCACCAATAACTATTTCTACGGTGGCGAAGTAGAGTGGCTTTTGAGCCAAGATGGTTCGTGGAGATTGAAAGCTTATAGCCGAAGTGTACCGAATTATTACTACAATTTCAATAGTAACGTGTCGGTCAATGGTGTGAGTTTACAGCATACTCGTAGTTTCAATACTATCTTCAAGAAGAAAGAAATCAAAGATTTACCGATGGGTATTTCGAGCAAAAAACCTGATAACAAATTGGTTAGTCAGAGCAAACCATAACCTACTCGAGCGGCTTGTAATAAACTATCGAAAGGCGTGGTTGTATCTTATACATTGTGGTTTCTACTCCTTCATAGATATTTTCATTAGTCGAAACCAAGTAGTGTCCTTCGATAATATCAACCAACGTCAGCAAAGGTGAATAGAATATAATGCCTATTTCATGAGCATGCTTATCTTTGATACTCGAATCAATGATATCAAGTCGATAATTTTGGAAAGGTAAATAATTATTTCCCAACACATCAGGCATTAGGTAAGTTAAACCTTTCCATTGCAAAAGATACGGGTGTGCCGCCATGCTTACCAAAAAATGCAACTGTTCGGCTTTTTCGTTTCTGCTTACTAATTGTTTGAAAGTAGTCCAAGGATTTTCAGCATCGTTGTATAACTGCGATTGCATCAGAAATTCTTGGTAGGTGCTATCCCAAACATATTTTTCCCATCGAGATTGCGAGTCTTTAGTAATTATTATTCTAAAAGCGAGCCTTATTTGTGCCTTTGCCATTTTGGTTATCAGTTAAAAAAGAAATGATGGAGATATACTTTCCTCCATCATTCTCAACTTTATATTATTAATCAAAAATCAAATCAACCTTTTACATAGATGGTGTGTGTAAGCACATAACCCGCCGAAACGCTGCCTGTAACAACCGACATTTCGTTGGTTGTGCCATCACTAAATACATTATCACGAGCATTGGTAGTATCTGCCTGACCATGACTGGCATATACACCTTGTGCATAGACTACCTTACTGACTTCTTCTGGGAACGCAATTTGGGTAACAAGTAAAGATTTACCCGAACTATTATACACGTGTACATGAATATGCGGAGCTCTACCCGAATACCAACCTGGGTAAATGCTTGTCCAAGCAGCCATACCATTGGTATCGGTTGTTTGGCGACCACGCAAGAAATGTACTGCCGTCATATCTGTACTTTGCATGCCAGTTCCACCATATTCTGAGTAAAGGCCCGCCGCATCGCAGTGCCAAATATCAACAATGGCATCTTTCATAATTGCACAGCTGGCATTTATGTTTCTGATGTATATTTTGAGGGTCAAAGGGGTACCTTTTCTATCTGACACTATATTATTAGTTACGAGTGTAGCGGGCGATTTCGTTGGGAAAGGGCCTTCGGTTTCAGAATTTGTAACCGAGCAACTCGACGGAGTGGTAGTCGGGTCAGAGGTAATAGCCGTACTACTACTTGTTGTTGTATCCGCTACTACTTCATCTCTTACACAAGAACTTAACGCAGGAATAACCGCAAATAAGCCCAATGAGCCTAAGCCTCTTTTGATAAAATCTTCTCTTTTCATTTTGTTAGAATTTTATTAGGTAATATGTTGAGCGAACACACGAAATCTTTAGTATTAGAAAACTGCCTTTGTATCTTAAAGACGTAGGTTTACCTACTAAAGTTGTTTGAATGCCGTAATTTGGGTAAAGAAGATATTTTCTGCGGTAAACTAAGCAGGAATTTCAAAAATTAAAAGCATAGCATTGTCTGAAAGTGCTTCAAATTCAATTTCGTTCGCATTCCAAATAGCTAATCCATCACGAGCTTCCATGAGTTTATTATCTATCTCAAATGCTCCTTCAATCACAAAAATATATAGGCAATTACCAGTATTTTTAACTTGATACACTCCTTCTGCTCGCCCATCGTATTTACCAAAATAGCCAAAAGCATTTTGTTGAACTGATGAAAAAATAGGTAAAAGTTCGTTCTGTTTCTCGATGTCAATAGTAATCGAAGTAGTTGAGGAAACGATAGTATTTTCTTTCTCAACCCAAATTTCAAGGTAATTTATGAGTTCATTTTCGTAAGGATTCAGTACTTCATATTCCATACCGACTTCGGCTGAGAAAACCTGCAATTTTCCAGCTTCCAAAAAATCGTGGTAGCCCCCACTATTCTTAAATTCAATACCACCAACCAAAGGCAAAATCAGGACTTCGGTTGGTTTCTCTACTTGCATTTTCATGCCTTTGCCTGCAGCCAAAGTATTATCATTGAAAACTCTAAGTTTTCCGATGTGTTCTTTACTGGGGTCTTGAAAATTACCAAAATTGAATGAGTGAAAACTACGAAACCACGATAACTCGGTTTTGCCACGTTGGGCCGAAAGAAATATTTTTGCTTCGTTTTGTGTCATAATTATTCAACTCAAATTAGTTTACCAATCCATAGCGTCGGGTTTGCAAATCCAACGCTATATCGACCAACGGAATTTTATACAAACCATAATCCATTGACTTATAAATAAGACGAAGTTTCGGCATCGTTTGGTTGCTGTATCTTGAAATACTTGTGAACTTAACCCCTTGCAAGAAACGCTCAAATGTAAAAGACTTTAGTAGAAATTAATCGCCTTTAAATTGAAAACCTTCAACAGAATACTCACTGTAGGAATCAATATTTGGCGAGTTTGGTCTTTCATCTTTCTATAATTTAAGGGTAGATTAAAAGATTTCGGACGATAATTCGGCAAATATTGAGGAGAAGACTACTTTTATATCGGAGAATAGTTAGGACCTAAATAGTTTTTTATCGGCATAAAAAGTTCCGAAAGGCACAAATGAGACCAAGAATGCCAAAATGGCTTTCTTAAACGACCATTTGTATTGAATGACCACCAAGGCCAAAAGCACCACATAGGCAATGAAAAGTACGCCATGAGCCATACCCACAAAATAATTAGGTTTAGGCATGCCAAGAATGTATTTGAGCGGCATCGTGATTCCGAAAAGTATAAACGAGCAACCCTCCAAAAAAGCTACAACTCTAAATTTATCTAACGTGGTTTTAAACATAAATCTTTGGTTTTGTACAAAGATACAATATTTGCGAATTGAGCGTTTGGATTTCCTTGAAAGATGAACATTTTGTTGTTTTTTTTGTTAGCTAAACTGTGGGGTGAAGTTAAACTTCGCCCAAATAACCACTTAAACCATCGAAAATAGTAGCATGATTGCCATCATAATAGGGACTAACCGCCAAAACTCTGTTTCAAGAAAAGTAGGAATCAATTACCAAAATCTTTTAAAATCGCTCGGTCAAGAAAGTCAGATTATTGATTTGGCCGAACTCCCAGCCGATTTTGCTTTTTCGGCTTTGTATCATAATTCGGGTAAGAACGAGGCTTTCAATGAGTTTCAGAAAATAGTTGATGAAACTAAAAAATTTGTATTTATTGTACCCGAATACAACGGTTCATTTCCTGGAGTTTTGAAAACTTTCTTCGATGGCCTGCGATATCCCGATAGTTTCAATAACAAAAAAGCAGCTTTAGTAGGAATCTCGGCAGGCATGTTGGGGAATGCTGTTGGACTCGGCCATTTGAATGACATTTTGAGCTATATGGGAACTGACGTGTTGGGTTTACGCATGAAATTAGGTAATATGAAAGCCCATTTCAACGGCGAAGAATTTACGTTTGAGGTGTATAGAAATTTCCTCGAAAAACAAGCTAAGGCGTTGATAGCATTTTGAAATGGTGTATAATTAGCGATTCTTAATAGGAAGTTGGAACCAGTACTTAATCAATAACTGATAACAAACTATGCAAGCACCACCACCGTGGAAACTAAAGGGTAATGGATATATTTTTCTTTATCGTTTCCCCAAATCGTTTGTTGCAAAGTTTGGCTTTCTGGCTGATTATCAAGCCGATACATTCAATGGTGATTTTGTGGGTACGGTCATGCTGGTTGATTATGCCACTTCAGCCGTTGGGCCATATCACGAACTTTTGTTTGTGCCTGGAAGATTAAACTTTGATAAAAAGAAGATTTTTTCGATTTCAAAAATTTATGTTTCGAGCCAAGATAGTGTAGAAAATGGCATTGCTAATTGGGGAATTCCGAAAGAACTGGCCAATTTTAAAATAACAACATTAGGCGAACAAGAAGAAATTATCGAAGTGCATATTGAAGGAAAAACCTTCTTCAAAGCTCATCTTCACAAGCGTTCGTTCAAATTTCCGATTACTACTAAATTTTTTCCGCTGAAACTCGCCCAAAAACTCGGGCATGATTTGTTGATAACCAATTCGCCCGCCAAAGGCAAGGCATCGTTTGCCAAATTACTCAATATTGAAGTAGATTCTTCACATTTTCCTCCTATTTCTCAGCTAAAACCTCTGTCGGTTTTGGCAGTTAGTGGCTTTGAGATGGAGTTTCCGCACCCCGAAATTATCAGCAACTACTTTGCATAACATATAGCCACACCATTGTAAATATTACAAGCTTAAAATAAAAACACCAAAAATTGTCAGTAAAAGCAAAAATCAACATTTAAGGAAGGGTTTAAGGGTTATTATTGATTAGTTTACTTGTTACTGGAACGAATAACAAGTAAACTAATGACCACTCAACCGATAACAAATAATACAGACATCATTTTACACAGTTTTCTTTGCGACGAGTATCTACAATTCCTACAATTTTCCAGCCTTTGTCGGTTTTCATCAGCGTAAATGTATTTACTCCGCAATGGCTAAATTTATCGTTGAAATAAAATTCATAAGGAGTCCATGCAATTGCCATTTCTCCGTCAACTTTTATATCGTAGCTTGACACTCTTTCGTCAAGCAGCCTACCCTCCTGCTTCATACCTATTTGTTTGAGCCAATCAATAATCAAACTTTCTTGCAGACGCACTTCGCCCGTTTTATTTTTTCCGATTGATTTGAGCGTACAAGCAGGATGCAGTGCCGCATGCACAAGGCTCGAATCACTCTTACGCATGCCATCGAATACTTGATTGATGCTTGCCTTAATTTGCTCTTCATCGGTTTGAGCAAATGATTGAGTTGCCGCCGCAAATAGTAATAAAGCCAATAGTTTTTTCATAAGATATAGTTTGAATAAGATAGAATAAGGATTTTAAAGCCAAAAATACAAAAAAGATTGAATCTCAAAATAGGTCTAACTGTTTCGGGTAAATTCTTGTTAATAAATGCAAAAAAATGTGTAAAATGATTAGGTGGGTACAAAATTTGCTTATTTTTCGTACCAAATGTAGGGGTTTTATAATAATTTTTCCAGCAACTTATTATGTTTCCATACTAAACCGACACTTTTCTTAAAAACTATTCCTTTATGCTGAAGATTATTACTACTCTTGCGGTGTGTCTTTTGGTCACACTTTCGTCGTTTGCTCAAAAGCCAGCCCCCGTCAAATTTGGTAATATTCTCTCCGATGTAGTTACAATGAAAGTTTATCCGAAAGATTCTTCGACCGAAGCCGTTGTGAAATCATGGGTGGTACCGTACAAATGACTGGTGACAAGATTTTCTACATACGTCAGATTACGCTACTTTAAGGGCGTTATCTCGCAGCAGCCTTCAATGAGTTTATCGATTTCCGTAAAAAAATAGTAAAAGTCGACAAAAGTTAGATTGTTTTGGTGAAGAAGACGTAAATACCAATTTATTTTCCCACTTTCATGCAACATTCAGTTCTGTCATTCCATCTAATACGAAACTTAAACATAAAACGCATGAAAAGATTATTTATCTTATTTTTATTAATCAACACTTGTAGTTTTTCTCAAGAACTAAAACGCTCATTTAATCTGAAAGATTTTGATAAACTTGATATGGGCAGTGCCTTCATCATTAATGTAACACAAGGTAGCACCTATAAAGTTGATATTATAGGACGAGAACAAGATGTGAAAGAAATCATCGGGAAAGTCAATGAAAACACCCTTGATTTACATTTTTCATCAAACTGGAGCGGGAATAAACACCGTAAAGAAGTTTATGTAACCATAACGATGCCCAGACTTACGGAAGCTGAATTTTCGGGAGCTTCAAAATCGACTGTTTCAGGTTTTAGTTCTGATAAACTATCTATCAGTGTTTCTGGGGCATCAGTCAGCAATTTCAAGGTCAATGCCAAAGCTTTATCCATAGATTGTTCGGGAGCATCGAGCCTTACATTAATCGGTAGTGGACAAAGTATTGATGCTGATGTTTCGGGGGCTTCCAACGTTAATTCCTTAGATTATAAAGTTGCTACGGCCAATATTGATGCTTCGGGAGCAAGCGATATAAAACTATTTGTAACCAGCAAAATCGTGGCCGATGCCAGTGGAGCAAGTAGCATTCGTTATAAAGGCGGAGCTTCCGTAAAGTCAAGCACTTCGGGGGCAGGTTCGGTAAAGATAATGAATTGAGTATAAAAAACGTGGGCATGACTTTGAGTCATGCCCATTTTGTTTTCGATATTCTACCACTTAACAACCTTCTTGGTGTCTTTTCGTTTGCCAGTATCCAAGACCAAAAAGTATATTCCTGCACCCAAATCGGCAGTATCAAGTTTGAATTTATCTAAATATGAACCTATCGGATATTCTTTCTGAATAACCATTTGCCCTTTTGTGTTGAATAATGTCACGGTCAATTTTGGACCAGGTTTGTTATAAACCTGCAAATCGAGCACATCATCAAAAGGCACGGGAAAATATTTCACCCAAAAATTAGAAACTTTCGGGTTTACAGTTGCCCTGACATTTATCTCCCGATTTTCGACAATACCGTTCGCACAGTTAGCATCCGAAAAGTCAGACACATAGAAATTATAATTAACTGGCTCAGCTGGCACAAAACTTCTCATTACAGTATTATTTGCACTTATAATCGACTCTTTTCCATTATAAACAAACTTGTAAGGTGGTATACCTGTAAGCTTTATTAGCACCTGAGCAGTATCCAAAACATAGGCTTCATTTAAACCCGTAATGCTAATTGTCGGTGCTTTAAAAATTTGTAATTCAACCGAATCAGTCGATACTAATTTAGGTTCAGTACTCTCAACTTTTACCCAATATTTACCGTTTTCCATTTCTCTCGGAATACTTGCTTTAAACGAATTATCATTCGCTATCGTTGCTGTATATTTCTTTCCTGCATTTGAGAAAACTGCCCTAAATTCATTTTTTGTGGTATATTTTCCGCCCGCTACAAACTTCAACTCAATGTTTTCGTTGGTGCAGTATTTACTTTTATCGGCACTACTCAGACTGAGTGTTAGTACATTTACTTCTATTAAATTACTCAAATCGCTGATACACTCTTGGTCGAGACACTGTACTTTATATTGGGTATTTACCAGCGGATTTACCTTTAAAGTATTATTTTTGTCAGTAATTTGACTTTCAAAGGGCTTATTTTCGGTATTCCAAGTCCATTTGGTACTGCTACACCCTTCGGCCGTAAGCGTAACTTGCTCACCTTTTAAAATCTGAATAGAAGATGCTTTTAGTTGTGGCGTTTTTAGGTAATTACACGGATTTATTTTCAATAATTTATCTGTTTGTAACAACCAAATTTTGCCGCTATTGTCCAGCTGTATTGTACCTGAGGTACTTACTAAAGGTATATTTTCGACTAATTTTAAGCCACTCGCACCGAAAGAGTAAATATCTCGTTTCAGACCTACAATATTATAAATGTATAACGTTCCATTACTTTCGCCAATGATGCGGTTAGTACCCGAAAGGGTTAAGTTCTGATTGACCCAACCCGATTCTTTATTGTATCTGAGCAGTAAATTTGTTCCGCCATTCACCACCCAAAGATTTCCTTGGGTATCTAAATAAATCTGACTAATTGAGCCATTCAGTGAGCTATTTGTCCGATTAAAAACAACCAAAGATTTTTGCTCAACATTATAGTTATAAATTTCGTAAATGGCACTCGTAGTATTATAAACCAGCATCCAAACCGAGCTTTTTCCCCAAGCCATACTTTGCTGTAAACTTATATTTGCAGGAAGTTGATAAACTAATTCGGTTGAATCACCTATCACTTTCTGAATGTTTCTGTTATCATGCACTAATTTTGTTTGAGGGTCAAAACTATTGAAGGCGGTATTATTACTTCCTACAAAATCTCTTGATTCAAGAATTTTGAAAGTATTTGGGTCTAATTTTGCAAGTCGGTAGGTTGGTTTCGGGAAAACCCCATTAAAGGCAATGCGTTTACTAACTTGTGTCAGAATCCACAAATTTCCCGCAGCATCGGTTTTAGTATCGAGCAAAGCGTTACTTACCGTTCCATTTGTGAGTTGTCGGTTGATGAGTTTGCCAGCAGTACCATCAGTTTTCATTTGTACGATGCCCTCGTTGCTGCTTACAAAAGCATAATTATCATTGAAAACAACCTTCCGCAAGGTGCGACTCAAATTCTCAATATTCCCATTATTGAAGTATGAAAAACTCGTAGGGTTTGACTCCGAACCAGTTCTGAACGACCTTTCAGTAAACCGAACTAAACCCTTGGGCAGACCTATTATATTAAATTTATCGTTGTTATATTCCTCAAATTTCACATAATAAGTGGTGTTTGGTTTTAAATTTTGCAACAAAAACGGATAATTTATTTGGCTCGCATAAATACCTGATTTAAGGGTTTTATTAACAATGGGCAACGAATAATTAGGATTTTCAGAAACAATTACTTTCACTTCCAGAATATCGCCACTGCCTGCCGTGTAGTTTATCGGAAAAGTAAGTGGATAACCGTTGATGGCCTGTTGAGTCAAATCCAGTATTGAGGTATTGGGTTTTATCCAAAAGGTTTCTGGCTTCGACCACGCACTTGTTTCGCTTCCTCGCACGGCTCGCACTCGCCAAGTGAAGCCTTCACTTGAGGTAGTCATAACAAACGAATTCGTAGTTGCACGTCGAATAACAGCATTTAAATCAAACGAATAAGAGGTATTTCCCGAACTAAAACCAATGGTCTGAAGCTGGTATTCGGTGGCATCATCAATTTTATCAAACTTAAGTGTGAGCGTGCCATCAATATCCACTTTCCCATTAAGTGCGGTTAGTATTTGTGGTGTTTCAAGAATCGCAAGCGTATTCACCTTCATTGTATTTGACCAAACACCTTCACCAAGTCTGTTTTTAGGCTTAATTCTGAGGAAATAATTTTTATTTTTCCTCAAAAATGGTAAAACTGTGAATGCTTGTTCGCTACTATCTCGCAAAATAATATTCTTGAAATCAGAGCCATCGGCCACTTCAATCAGATATGTTTCGGCTTGTAAAATCGGATTCCATGAAAAATATAAATCTTTGTTAAAATCCCAAGATTCTTCCAATTTTATAGTTTCGGAAATGTTCCTAATTTTTTGGTAGCGAGTGGCCGAGTTTCGACTCATTAATTCGATACAAAGTGGGTGAAAATTATTTAATCGGCGATTGCAATAGCTCATCAGCGTTCCTTTGATATTATCGAGGGCTTCCGAATAGCAATCTCCCTCTACGGCATAACAAAAATCAATCGCTCCGCCTGGCCAAGTGCAACTTTGGGTATGCGGCGAACCAAAATTATGCCCAATTTCATGAGCAATCGTTGAGATGTTTTGCCACGGCGAAACATTAAATTTCCCACTTGCTACTCCGCCTGCCCCCGAAAAGCCCTTAGAATTAAGATACATCACCACATCGCTCGGAATTTTTGATAATGAGGTATTTGTATAAGCATTACGAAGGTTGGTAAGCATCACAAAAATATCACTCACATTATTATAAGGGTCTTTGGCTTCTTCTTTCCAAATATTTATGTAAGTCAGCACCAGTTTTGTACCGATTTCGTTTTCATAAATTTCAGACGTTTTCTGAATCATTGCGGCTACTTCATTTTTGATAAAAAGTGTATCACCATTATATTTCTTAAAGGTCTGATAATCAATATCAACTACCACTCTACACATATAAAAATCATCAATAGCTTGCTTGCGAGCCTTGCGTTCTTTAATAAATTGTGGGAGTTGTTTCATGATGTCCTGCGAGATTTCGTTATCATCAAACCCGCAAGTGATGTCTTGTGCAAACGAAAGTGTGGAAAGTAAAAACAGGAATAGAAGTGAAGGAAAAGTAAATTTCATAAAAGTCTGTTAATGATGGAATTTGTTGTTGGTTTCAAGATACAAAAATCTACATCTTATCCTGAATTTTTATCATTTTCATGAAATAAATCACACCAAAAAGCATAAAAAATGCCCCTGATAAAATTATCAGAGGCATGATTCTTTATAAAACTATTTCCTTACTTTAACTTCTCCAGCTCAGCCTTTACAAAATCCATTAGTTCAGAAATGTATTCTTTCGAGAAATCAAATTTTACGTTGGCGGCTTCGTAAATTTTACCGATGGTTGTGGTGTAGCCCAGTCGCAAAGCATTGAGGTAGCCATCAAGTCCTTTTTGAGTATCTTGTTTGTAATTTCTCCAAACGCTGATTGCTCCTAACTGAGCCATTCCGTATTCAATATAGTAAAAAGGCACTTCAAAAATATGCAACTGACGCTGCCAATTATATTTTTTAAATCGCTCAAAACCTTTCCAATCAGTAACAGAATCTGAGAATTGTTCAAAGGTTTTTACCCATTGCGTTTGGCGTTCTTCTATGCTATGCGTAGGGTTTTCATAAATCCAATGTTGAAATTTATCGACGGTTGCAATCCACGGCAAAACCTCCAAAATATCTTCTAAATGCTCAATTTTGGCACGTTTTAGGTCTTCTTCATTCTCGAAAAACACGCCCCAATGCTCCATCGAAATCAATTCCATCGACATCGAAGCTAATTCGGCAACCTCAGAAGTTGTACTACGGAACGAATTTAAAGGCAAATCACGCACCTCGAACGAGTGAATGGCGTGTCCGCCCTCATGAACCATCGTGACCACATCACGCAGGCTCGAAGTGGCATTCATAAAAATAAACGGCACACCGATTTCTTCGAGCGGATAGTTGTATCCACCTGGGGCTTTACCTTTGCGAGATTCTACATCAAAATGCCCCATGCGTCGCATGATACGAATATAATCGGCCAGTTTTGGGTCAATTCTTCGGAAACATTCAACGGTTTTATCCAATAAATCTTCGCCATTGCTGAAAGGTTTGAGAGCAGGTTTGCCGTCAGGGTCAACTTTCAAATCCCACGGACGAAGTTCATCGACGTTCAGCTTTGCTTTGCGTTCTTTGGCCATTTCATCTACCAAAGGTACAACGGTTTCAGCAACTGCCTCGTGGAAATTGAAGCAGTCTTGCGGCGTATAATCAAAACGCCCCATGGCGGCAAACATATAATCACGGAAATTCAAGAAACCCGCATTTACAGCTAATTGGTGGCGTAAATCACGCAATTCGTTGAAAAGTGCGTCGAGTTTTTCGTGGTCTTGGTAGCGGCGTTCGGCAATTTTTGTCCAAGCCTCTTCACGAATCGCACGGTTCGGCGACTGCAACAAATCACCTGCTTTCGGCAAGGTCATTTCTTCGCCATTGATAGTTACGGTCATGGCTGCCGTAGTCGACTGATATTCGGTTTGTTTGGTTTGAATTTGGGTTTCAATCGGAATATTTTCTTCACGGAAAATCTCAACCGATTTTTTCATTCCACGAATCGTGATAAAGAAGCCTTCTTCATTCAATTCACCCAAAAACGCACTTTCGAGAGCTTTTTTATTGAGTTGGTCGCTATAAACTGAGAGTTCGGGCTGAATTTGTTCCACAAAAAACTGGTAGTTTTTTTGGTTTTCTTCGCTGGCGGTATCGCAAGTCATTTTGATGTATCGCCAAGCCAAATTTTCCGATAAATACGATTCCAATTCGCTGCGGTCGATGAACCATTGGCGTAATTCTTGGGCATTCGCAATCGAACGGCTCACCAAATTTTCGTAAAGTGGCTTTACATCTTGCCACGAATTAAGGGCAAATTCTTCCCCAATAAATGTGCGTGGTTTTCGCTGTGGTATTTCTATTTCTTGCATGATTATTTATTTTTTGACGAGAGAATCAAGACAAAAGATATTAGACAAAAGACAAGAGAGGATTTTACTTAAAATAAATCTCTTTCCTTTCGTATTTTATCCCTTGTTTATAATCTCACTTCTATCTAACGTTTAAACTCATCCAAACAACGGAAAACCTCCAAAGTTAGGTCGTAGTCGTTGGCGGTGAGTACAAAATTATCGGGTAAATTACAAAAACGCATAAAATTCTTTAATTCTTGGCCTTTCAGTTTTGTTACAAACGAAATATATTCGGAATTATAACGATACTCAACCAAGAGTTTCTTGAGGTCTTCTTGCTTCATAGCCGCCAGTTTTCGGCGAGATTTTCCTTCTTTGCTGAAAAGTTCGTACAAACCATCAATCGAAATACCAATTGTGCCAGGCGTTGAGGTATTGGTATTGATAAGGTTTGAAATATCTTTCCATTTTAGCTTTGTTGAGGCTTCAGGAGACCCCATTAATTCGTCGATTTGCTTTTTTACTTGCTCTAAACGCTTATCTCGAACCACGACTTCTTTCAGAGCAATGGCATCTTGTCGCATTTCGATGATAGGTTCGAGGTTCACTCCGTCCCAAACGATACCCGTTGATTTGTAGCCAACTGAAGTAATTTTAATGGAATCGCCTTTCGAGGCTCGTACTAAAAAATTACCGTTAT
>JAIYBU010000229.1 GCA_027488335.1 Cytophagaceae bacterium | reverse complement strand
TGCTGATGAAGTTGCTAAAGTAGGTGTAGAACTTTTATTGCATGGAAAAGGGAAGAAATTAGTAGGTTTCAATAACTGGTTTATTTCAAATTTACCTCGTTTTATGCCCGACGGCTTGATGATGAAAATTAAAAAAGGACTGGCAAGCCAAATCAAATAATAGAAACATAACAATGATTTATTTTCTTCAAACACTCAAATACCGCAACGAATTCCTCTTTTATTTTGGTCTAATTTGCTTTGTTTTAGCCGTTGTATTTCTGATTTTGACTCGTTTTACTACCACACAAGTGTATAACGTAAATGCTTGGTATAAACCTTTCAAATTTGCGGCATCGACTGTGCTTTATGCTTGGGCAATGGCTTGGTTTATAGGTTATTTGCCAGATTTCGATGCCAGAATTTTCAACTGGGTCATTGTCATCACATTGGGGTTTGAAATTATTTATATTGCTTGGCAGGCAAGTAGAGGTAGTTCATCGCACTTTAATGTAAGCACAAGTTTCTATTCGTTTATGTATTCGATGATGGCTTTGGCTGCCACTATTGCCACGCTTGCTACTGCTTACATTGGTATTTTGTTTCTAAAAAATGATTTTCCTGACTTGCCTTTACATTATGTATGGAGTATTCGACTGGGTATTTTTATTTTTGTAGTTTTCGCCTTTGAAGGCTTCGTAATGGGTAGCAGGATGTCGCATACCATTGGTGGACCCGACGGCGGGGCGGGTATTCCGATTTTAAATTGGAGTAAAAAATTTGGCGACCCACGCATCGCACACTTTATTGGTATGCACGCCTTGCAGGTTTTGCCAGTTTTATCATATTATTTATTACGAAATACTCAATTGACTATTTTTGTGAGCCTCCTTTATTTAGCTTTGGCAGTTTTTACGCTTGTGCAAGCACTCAAAGGTAAGTCGCTTTTTAGTTGACACTCATTCGGCTTTATGCTGAATACTCTCCGTCAAAACCTCATAAATCTCCAATAATTGGGCATCATCTTTCAGATAATCGAGGTGGCGATTGATGATAGTTTTATCATTTCGAATAGCAGGGCCAGTTTGTACGTCGGTAGGGTCTTCGGCTTTTAGTGCTTTCTTGAAAGTTTCTGAAATGATTGGTTTTAATAAATCAAATTCCAGATTTTCATTGTCAGTAATACTTTTCGATAAAGCCAATAAATGATTAGTGAAATTGCAGGCAAAAACCGCTGCTACGTGCAGTACTTTTCGCTCTTCCGAACTTAACAAATAAACGGTATCGCTCATTTCTTGGGCAATATCTACTAAAATTTGTTCAGTCTCATCATCAACCGCTTCTATACAAAAAGGTATAGATTTTAAATCAAGGTGTTTTCCTGCCGAAAAAGTCATTAGTGGATAGAATACAGCACATTTTACAGGTAAATCGTGATAAATAAGCATTAATTTTTGCAAATCGTCGAGCGATTTACTACCCGATGTATGAGCCAAAATCGCATTTTCGGGTAGAATTAGTTGCGAGCATACCTCTTCCATCGCATCATCCGCCACCGAGAGAATAAACAACTCGGCATCACTTTCCGAAAAATCGAGGTCAGTTTTGGCTTCGGCTTTGTAGAGCATTTCGCTCAGTTTTTCGGCTTTTACTATATTTCGGCTAAATACCTCACAAACAGGGTGATGATGATTCTCGAACGCAATACCTAAATGCCAGCCCACATTTCCAGAGCCAATGATTGAAATTTTCATTAGAAAAACATTATTTATCAACAGCACCCAATTTAGAGCAAATTAGTGAAAGAGCGAAAAAAAGTGTTGAGTTTCTTTTAATTTATAGAATATTATCTTTATCATTGCTGTGTCTTTTAGAGATGCCTTGTCTTTCTTATAATAATTGTAGTCCATGAAGAGCCTCCTTTCACAAGGGACTAAACAAAACATAAAAATTTCACGAAAGTATTTTAGTATGCTTTTAGTGTTGATTATGAATTTTTTATAAAAAATCTTGTAGAAAACCAATCCATTTGTGTTACTTGAAGTGTTGCAATGAGTCTGAATAGATGAATGGATTTACTGTGTTCTGACCTCTCGTATTGGTAGAACCCACGGTGCAAGAGACAATAGTTTGTTAGTTATTGAGTGTACCTAAAAAGGTGATTAAATATAAAAGTAGTTTACTTAAAACCCCAAAACAATTAATAAAATGATGAAGAACTCCCTTTTGACACTGTCGGCAGTGGTGTTTAGCTATGGGCTTACAATAGCACAGAGCGACCTACCACCCAATGCTGTTCCAGGAAAATGTTATGCTAAATGTTTAAAACCAGCCCAATTTACTACTCGTACTGAACAGTACGTTTCAAAAGAGGCTGGTAAAATTCTTTCGGCTTCCGCACCAGAACTAACCACAACGACTGAGCAAGTTCTCGTAAAAGAAGGCAGTAAAGTTATTCAAGCTTCGGCTTCGGCCTACAAAACCGTTACTGAGCAGATAATGGTAAAAGAGCCAAGTAAAAGAACCGAACTAATTGCAGGTTCGGGTTCGTACAAAGCCGTTACTGAACAAATGGAAACTCGCCCAGCTTATAAGCGTTATGAAATTGTTGGTTGTAATGAACTTACAGGTTCGGGTAGTGGTGCTGGCAAAAGAGCTGATGCAAACGCTCCGTGTTTCAAACCATCAACTGAGCAAATTATGGTTCGTGAAGGTTACAAGAAATTGGAGGTTATTCCTGCTCAGTTCAAAACCGAAACTGAGCAAGTTATCGTGAAAGAAGCTTCTAAGCGTTATGAAGTAATTCCTGCGGTTTACAAAACTATCACCGAGCAATACATGATTAAACCTGCTTACAATAACTTAGTGGTAGATAATACTGTTGAGTTTAAAGCGGTAACAGAAAGAGTTGAAGTTCGTCCAGCCTATAAGCGTTATGAGGTTGTACCTGCTCAATTCAAAACAGTTACTGAGCGAGTATTAGTTCGTGAGGCAGCTCCTGCAGTTGCTGGCGGTCAACGCCCAAAATACAAAACTGTAACTGAGCAATATCTTGCCAAAGAAGCAGCAAAACGTTATGAAATCGTGCCTGCTACTTACAAAACAGTAACCGAAACTATCGTTGTGAAAGAGCCTGTTAAGACTTTGGTAGTAACTCCCCCAGTTTATGAAACAGTAACCGAAAAAGTAAAGATTCGTGAAGCATATACAAAATATGAAAAACGTAAACTTGACCCCTCGTGTTTGAGTGCAAATCCAGATGATTGTTTACAGTTATGTTTGGTTGAAATTCCTGCGGAATATAAAACCGTAACAAAACAAGTATTGAAAACTCCTGCAGGTGTAAGAGAAAGCGTAACTCCTGCTCAAACAGCAACAATCACTAAACAAGTCATTGCACAGCCAGCTTCAGTTCGTGAAGTTGAGTCGGCGGCCCAATACGCAACAATTACAAAACAAATGCTTGATGGTTATGAGCCAACAGGTGCTTCTCTTACGGCCGCTCAAGCTTTCGTAGGCGGTACATCGTCGGCACAATATGCAACCATTACAAAAACAGTAATTGCTGCTCCTGCTCAATACAAAGAAGTTGAAGTACCCGCTCAGTACGAGACTATCACTAAGCAAGTAGTTGCTCGTGGCCCTCAAACAAGAGAAGTAGCGGTTGCGGCTCAATTTGAGACCATCTCAAAACAAATCGTTGCACAAGCAGCTCAAGTAAAAGAAATTGAAGTACCAGCAGTGTATGCAACTCGTACTAAACAAGTTTTGGTTGCTCCTGCAACAACTCGTGAGATGGAAGTACCAGCGGTTTTTGCTACTCGTACAAAGTATTCTTGTGCTGAAGGTTCAGGTGCTACACTTGGAAATGGTTTCGTAGCTGGAAACGGCGGCTGTGGCCCACAAGTTCGTGAGATTGATGTTCCTGCTGAATATCGTTCGGTTACAAAATATGTAGTTGATGGGCAACCAAAAACTCGTGAAATTGAGGTGCCAGGAGAATACCGTACCATTACTAAGCAAGTAATAGCGAATGCGGCGGGTACTGCCGAAAAAGAAATTCCTGCAGAATATCGTACTATAACAAAAACAGTAGTAAAAACTCCTGCTGCTACATCAGAAAGAGAAATTCCTGCGGAGTACGCAACATATACTACAACTTCAATGACAAGTAGTGGTACTTATGCTGACTGGGTTGAGATTCTTTGCGGAAATAAAATCACTTCGGCTACGGTTCGTGCTATCCAAAAAGCTCTTAGAGCTAAGGGCTATGACCCAGGTCCAGACGATAACGTTTTAGGGCCACGTACAAACGCTGCTATTATTAAATACCAGAAAGACAATAATTTGCCATCAGGTAACTTGAATCTTGAGACATTGAAATCTCTTGGTGTAGAGTATTGATAATACTATTTTTTTAGAATAAAACGGCTGATTTCGAGTAGAAATCAGCCGTTTTATTTTGCGTAATTCTCCTGTAGTAAAATTATTTGAGGATAAGATTAAAAATGGCTTAATATTTGATAATAAAAGAAATGTAGCCTTTTAATAAGTTTTCGGGAATACTAAGGCTCATGTCTATTCTATAACTTCAATATTTTACGCTATGAGAATTAAACTAATGCTCTTGTTAGGGATTACTTTTGTGATGTTCGTATCTTATACCAACCTTGATAAGGCCTCACAAAACCAAATCATTTTTTACAAGGGAAGCTATGACGATTTTTTGAGAGAAGCAAAAAAACAAAAGAAACCAATTGTGCTTGACTTTTGGGCAAGTTGGTGTGGACCATGTAAAAAATTGGAAAATGAAACGTTTACCAACCCAAATTTAGTTTCGTATATAAACGCAAACTATATGGTCTATAAAGTAGATATTGACTCGTTTGATGGTATGGCAATTGCCGACCGTTTTGCCGTGGATGTTTATCCGACGCTGGTATTACTCGACCTCAAAACAAAATACGTAGGTCGGTACCGAGGTTTTTTTCCAGCCGATTATTTGAAAAATGAACTTGAAAAAACAAAGAACCAAAAAGGGCAACGTTTTGTAGCTCCTAAAGGTTTTGCAACCGCCTCATTATAAGGATAGTATATAAAGATTTTGACTTGAGTTGAACCTTGAAATTGAGTATGAGCTGCCCTCAAAAGGCAGCTTTTTTAGTATTCCCATCTTTTAGCAATTTGCATTTGTCGAGCGTAGTAAGCAGGGCAATACGTATGTATTCGCTCAAGCAACTTGTTTACATCTCGCTCAAATTCAACGAAATAATCTTCGTGAAGTTTTGGTATTTTTTTCATCAAGAACTCGGTTCGTTTGGCAATGTAGAGTGAAATGGTATCTGTTTTTCCGCTATACTGCTCTAAAAGTGATAACTGATTATCAAAGAATGTATTGAGCAGAAAGAGTGTGAGTTCAACTTCGCCGTATTTATCTTTCGTTATTTTTACATGATTCGTTATCCGTCCGTTTAGTTCTCGCATATCCATCATCATCCAACCAGCAGTATCGTGATACATCTTTGATACTTTTAGAATCTGATTTTTTATCTCTGCACGTTTGTGTGGCAGGTCTGATTCATCTTCAAGTAATTGGAAATATAGCTGCTGAATCAATAATTCATTTTTGCCAATAAGCTTTATTAATAACTTATCTTTTTCTTTTGTTGGCAGGTTTAAAACTGCTTTTTCAAGTTCTTTAGGTAATTTAGGCATTTCGGTAAATAAAGGTTATCCATTAAAAACGCCAAAACCTCCGAAAAGTTCAGAGGTTTTGGCTATAATAATAGGCAGATATACTATTTACTTCGCACTTACAATTTCAACATTAAAGATAAGTGGTGCATAGGGTGGAATCGATGTGTTGCCTTTTACACCATATCCGAGACTTGATGGAAATACAAGTGTGGCTTTTTCGCCAACTCTCATTTTTAAAAGTCCTTCTTCAAAACCTTTTACTACTGCACCATCGCCCAGAGCTACACCTAATTGACCAGTATCAAATTGTTTACCTGTTGCGGCTAAATAACCCGTATATTTTACTGTTGCCAACAGGCCAGCTTTCAGTTGAGTTCCATCAGGGACTTCAAGTGTACGCAAGAAACGCAATCCTGTTGAAGTTTTTTCGGTAAGAGTAATTTTAGTAGCTTTTACATATTCATCAATAATTTGGTCTTCTGAGCGAAGCTTTACTATCTCTAAATCTAATCTTAAATTAGAATTAGACGGAACCGTTGCACTTGACTGCGAACCAAAACCTAAAATTGATGGCATGATGAAAGTTCCTCGTTCACCTTCTTTCAGAAGTGAAAGGGCTTCTAAAAAACCCGCAATAATATTCGATGCCCCCAGCGTGATTTTGGCAGGAGTATTGTTAATTCTTGAAGTACTATCTACTTTAGTGCCATTTAACAAATATAATGTATAATGGAACGTAATTTCATCGCCAATTGCAGCATTTCTTCCCAATGAAACTTGGTTAATGGAATATTTTAGTCCAGAAGTTGTACTGAGCATTTGGAGGTTTTTCTGACTAATATAGTCATCTATTTCCTGTGCATTTTTTTTATTAGTGGCTTCGATGTCATTTTCTAAAAATTTACTGCACGAACTTCCAACAACTAAACTTACTAAAGCTAATAAAAACGCAATTTTCTTCATCTCAATTATTGATATAGTTGAATTTGCTGCGAGCCAGCTATTGACCGGCTCGCAGAGATATTATTTTACGTCTAAAACTTCCATTTCAAAAATTAATGAACTGAAAGGCGGAATTGGACCTCCACCTTGCTCGCCATAAGCTAAGTTTGATGGAATATAGAAAATAGCTTTTTCGCCTTTTTTCATCATTGCCAATGCTTGCTCCCAACCTGGGATAACTGCACCTTGACCAACTGTTACTTGGAATTTAGGACCAGGTTTGCCAACTGAACTATCAAACACTTTACCATCCATTAATTTTCCTGTATAATCAACCGTTACTGTTTGCCCCGCTTTGATTAAATCTCCAGTTCCTTCTTTTACAACGACACGATACATGCCATATTGTGTTTTTGTTGCAGTTGGGAAATTTTTCTTTGCATACTCTTCCATCAATTTCGCTTCGTTGTTTTTCTTAGCATCTTGTGCTTTTTGGAAATCTTCACGAGTTTGAGTTGATTTAATTTTTACGATAAATCTCAAGTCAGAACCTTTAGTTATACCTGCTGGTAATGGCTGGCTCATACGTGCAAAAAGTGAGTCGGCATTGATTAAAACCGTGGCACTATCACCTTCTGTGAGGTGCATCAGGGCATTCTCAAATGAGCCTTTGTATGTGCCTTGTTGAGCCACCATCGTAATTGGTTGGTTACGTTTGTAGGTATCTTCAAAAGTTGAATCATTGGCTGCTTTAATAACTAAATCAAATGTTAAAATATCGCCAGTTTTGATTTTCTTCCCCTTTCCTTCTTCATGGATTTGATACTTTGAGCCATCTGGGTCTTGGGTAACCTTAAACTGGTTACAAGAAAAAAGTAAGCTTGTAGCCGCTGCAAGGCTCAATGTTGTTTTTAAAAAATTTGTCATTGAAAATTATGTATTAATTAGATTTTACTTATGAATAAAATATTGATTATTAGTGCTTTAACTGTTAGTTAATTCTTGTTTGTATTTTGGTAATAGAGAAAGAAACTTTTCGACGGTTTTTTCTAACGATTCGTGCGAACGCCCACCTGCGGCATTTTTGTGCCCACCACCATTGAAGTAAGTTCTTGAAAACTCGCTTACCGAAAAATCATCAACCGAACGAAACGAAATCCGAATCATGTCTTCTTTTTCGGTGAAGATAGCAGCCATTACTACACCTTTAATCGAAAGTCCGTAATTGACAACACCTTCGGTATCGCCATTTTTTGAGCTAAATCTGCTTAATTCCTCCTTCGATATGGCCATATAGGCCACATTGTATTCAGGAAGGTAAGTAAGCTTTTCGCCCAAAACAAAGCCTAAAAACTTTGTGCGTTCAAAGGTATTACTATCAAAAATTTTGCGATGAATTTTGTTTGGGTGAACTCCAATCGAAATTAATTCGCCAGCAATTCGGTGCACTTCTTCGCTTGTACTATCAAATCTGAACGACCCCGTATCAGTAACCAAACCTGCGTAAAGGCATTCGGCTGCTGAAGTATCAATGAGATGTTTATCGCCCAATTTTTCGATTAATTCGTAAATCAATTCGCAAGTTGCTGCGGCCTTTTCGTTCCAATACACAAAATCAGCAAAGTTTTCGGGTTGCTGATGGTGGTCAATCAATACTTTTTTAGCTGCCGATATCTTCACAAATTCTTCCATGCCCTTGATGCGATTTAAGGCTGAAAAATCGAGACAGAAAATCATATCGGCATTGGCGATAAGTTCTTTTGCAAAATTTTGTCGGTCACTTTCAAAATTGATTACTTCATTTTCGCCCGACATCCATCTTAAAAAATCAGGATAATCGGTTGGAGTAATAATAATAGGGTTGTGGCCTTTTTTCTTTAAATATGCAGATAAACCCAACGATGAGCCGAGTGCGTCGGCATCAGGATTTTGGTGAGTAGTAATAACGATTTGCTTGGGCGAACTCAAGAATTCGTTAAATAACGCTAACTTTTGATTTGACTCTGTAAAAAAATCTTGCATAACTTGACAAAGGTACAAAGGAAAGGTCGTAAATCAAAAATGCGTTATAAGTGCTTTGTTTTTGCTTTGAGGATTTAATTTTACAAATATTTAAAGATATAGAATGTAGTTTCTGAAAGAAGATAACTATTTTTGATGTTTATTTAACTACGACAAAAATATCATACATCGAAATTTAACAGACTGAAATGAAACATCTAACCCTACTCTTTTTACTGATAAGTTTATCTATTTTGGCTCAGAAAAAGCCCACAACTGCCACAAAACTCTCGAAACCCAAGTTAGTTTTAGGTATTATGGTTGACCAAATGCGATACGATTATCTTTATCGCTACTACGACAAATACACCGAAGGAGGCTTCAAACGCCTAATGAATGAAGGGTTTAATTGTAAAAATAACCATTATCATTATGCCAGTACAATCACTGGGCCTGGTCATGCAGCGGTTTATACGGGTTCGGTGCCTGCTGTAAACGGAATCATTGGCAATGAATGGTATGACCCATTGGCCAATAGAAGCGTTTACGTGGCCGAAGATACTACTGTGCGTGCCGTTGGTACGGATGCCGCAGCGGTTGAAGGCAAGCGTTCGCCAGTAAACATGCACACGACCACCATTACCGACCAGTTGAAAATTGCATCAGAATTTCGCTCAAAGGTAATTGGTATTGCGGTAAAAGACCGTGGTGGAATTTTGCCAGCTGGACATTCGGCTGATGCTGCTTATTGGTTCGATGCCAAATCGGGTAATTGGATTACAAGTACGTATTACATGAATGAGTTGCCGCAATGGGTAAAAGATTTTAATGCCCAAAAAATACCTGATAAGTTGATGGCTCAAAAATGGGAAACGCTTTTGCCGATTGAGCAATATACTGAAAGTGAGGCAGATAATCAAGAATATGAGAATGTTTTGTCGGGGGAAAAATTGCCAGTTTTTCCGCACACGGTTGCTAATTATGGAGCATTATTGACTTCGCCTTACGGAAATACAATTACGAAAGAAATCACTTTGGCGACACTTCAAAACGAGAAAATGGGACAAGGCAAAGAAACGGATTTCTTGTGCGTGAGTTTCTCGACACCTGATTATGTGGGGCATGCTACGGGTACGCACTCGATAGAAATTGAAGATACTTACTTACGCCTCGACCGTGATATTGCTGAGGTTTTAAGCAAACTCGATGCAACCCTTGGTAAAGGAAATTACTTAGTATTTTTAACCGCTGACCACGGTGTAACGGATATTGCGGGTTTCTTGAAAAAACATAAAATTCCATCAGGAACCATTGAAATGGGTAAAGAAGTAAGTTATCTAAACGGAGAAATAGCTGCAAAGTTTGGCGAAGGAAAATGGATAAAAGCACAAGATAATTATCAACTTTACCTTGACCATGCCTTGATGGCTAAGAAAAATGTGACCATGGACCAAGTTTATGATTTAGTAAAAGAAAAAATGTTGATTTTGGGTTCGTCGGTTTATCAAATCGTAAACATGCACAATATTAGTTCAGCAACAATTCCGCCTTATTATAAGCCACTTATCGAAAATGTATATAATCCCAAACGCAGTGGCGATATAATGCTATTGTTTGAGCCAGCCTGGTACAGTGGTACTAAGAAAGGAACAACGCACGGCACAATGTGGCAAAGCGACCGTCACGTACCGTTGGTTTGGTATGGTTGGAAAATTCCACAGGGCGAAACAGTTGAGCAAACCTATATTGCTGATATTTCGGCAACTTTGGCTGCTTTATTGAATGTTTTAGAGCCAAACGGCTCCGTTGGAAGTCCGATTAAAGATATTTTTAGTAAAAAATAAGTTTGTTGGTAGAGTTGGACGATGTAAGTCCGACTCTACTAAAACATAATGATTAGGTAAGAAATGATATTAATAAAGGGCGTACCGTTAAAAAAAATTCAAGGAATCACATTGTTTCCTTTTATAATCGTACGCTCAAAAAAGCCAAGCAAAGTGTTGATTAATCACGAAAAGATTCACATTCGTCAGCAACTTGAACTTTTGATTTTGCCTTTTTATATTTGGTACGTTAGCGAATGGTTATATCATTATGTGCGTTGCCGCCATTTTTGGCGAGCCTATCGACAAATAAGTTTTGAGCGAGAAGCCTACGACAACGAAGAAGATTTTGCGTATCTGAAAAAACGAAAATTTTGGAGTTTTCTGAACTATAATGATTGATTAGTTGTGGCGTATTGCAAAACTGTCCTTTTTTTATTTTGTACTTCTTCCCAAAAGCACTCCTTCAACAATCAAATATTGAGCTGCAATATAAGTTGCCATTACCCAAAGACCCGAAAGTGGAATTGAAAATGCAAATTTATTAATCGCAATCAAAGAATCAGAAATGATAAATAAAATTGCTCCAATTAATACAAATTGATAGCTTTTTTGGTTAGTTTGGCGTTCAACTGCTTGGCTTCCCATCCACGTAATTGCAAGAGTGTAAACAATGATTGGTAGTAAAAAGTCTTTTGGAATGCTTGCTTTTAGAAAATAAAACAAGGTTATTGAATAAATTACAAAAGGTGTTCTTTTAAAGAAGTTTCTTTTTCCTTCTTTGCTAAAAACTAAACAATAAGCCAGTTGTGCCAGCAAAAACGAACCTAATCCAAGCAGAAAAAACTGTGAGTTTTTGCCCTGAAACATCAAAAAGGTATCTCCGAGACACGAAAAAATCAACGAAATCAACATTATTTTGTCGGAAGTATTCAGGTTTTGTTTGACTTTCTGAAAATAAAAGAAAAACAAAGAAATCATCAATAATGGCTTTGATACAAAACTGAGCCATTCGATGTCGAGAATGCCTGATGCAATATTAATAATGCCCAAGGAAAAATAAAAAATGGTTTCGTTACGAGTCATGATTGTTTGCGTTTAGTTGTATTCCGATTGCTTCTGCTAAAATAATGGCCTTTTCCATAGGTTTGAAATCGACATTGGCCAAAATATCAGTCGGGCGATGAATGTTTGGCATTCGACCATTTTTATCAAGTGCCGCCAATGTTACTGATGGAATTCCCGCTCGCTGAAACCAAACTGAATCGAAATCGGCTGTGTGCCAAGCACCTGTTTTTACTTCTTTTAGTGACGCTACATTGGCTGTAATTTCTTTGGCTGTTTTCACCAGTTCATTGTCATAAACAATCGTTGACCAGCTACCTGTTTGGGTAATTATTTTCAAATCTCCACTGCCGAGTGTATCGAAGTTGATTAGATACGTTTCTTTCGTAAACTCCTGATAATGAGCCTTCATGTAAGCTCTTGCACCAATCATTCCAACTTCTTCTGCTCCCGTTATAACTAATTCAATATCAAGATTTTGTAGATTTTTATTCCAAAGTTTTTGAGCGGTTTCGATAGCCGCCGCTACCCCCGTAGCGTTATCAGAAGCACCATTTGAATAGCCCAATCTGAAAAAATCAATCGTTGCGGTAGTGCCTTGAATAATAAAATAAAGAGCCAGAATATTGGAGACTAAAAGCAAAAAGTCATTCGGAATTAGAAATTGTGAAATAGCCAAAAACTGAGCCACCATCATTAGAATTAAACTCATTTTGAGCGATTTACGGAAATTACCAACCATTTCGGGGCGATACAGCAACGAAATAGGAGCAGTGTCCCAATGAGCCATTAAAATAAGCTTTTTTGCTTTCGCAGAAGTAGTTGTATCCTTAATGACAAGGTTATGAGACTTGACCAAAGGCGGAAAATTCGTCACGGGCGAAGCATACCAGTTGAAATACAACATGGCCATCGTGACGAAAATGAAGGTAATAATCAGCCCCAAAATCGAAGAAAAATTCAAACATAGCAATCCCGCTGAAAGTCCTAAAATTAGCCACCAAACCACCGAAATATAGGTTTTAGGTGTTCGGAACGACTCTCGGCTAACTTTCTTATTTACGAATACTTGTGTCAGAAAATCAAGTACTGGGACTTCATTTTCGGTAGCAACCGCTCGATTTGGGAAAGATGCGAGTTTTTCAACGATTTGTTTAGGTGTCATAGGGTTTTGTGGTAAATGATTGTCAAGTGTGGTACGTTTGTTTATTTATACCACACTCAATATAGTTCTTGTTATTGCTCATTATCAAAAAAAGCCTCGATTTCTCTCCAAGTTTTAAAGCGTTGATAGCCTTCGAGTTTTTGATTATGAATTGCATCAAATAATAAGGCTTTCCCTTTAAATGTACTCAAGTTTTTCTCGTGGTCATCAATCAGATAATCGGCCGAAATAATGCTTTTATCACCACAAAGTACAATGTTTTTCCACGAAATAAACGGAAAATGCTCATCCAACCACTCTACTTTTTCTTTCAATGAATTCGGAAACTCAACTGCCGCCGAAACAATAAAAATTTCGAATCTATCATGAAGTTTTTTGATAACTTCCACCGCATCGGGCATTACTTCGAGCGTTCTAAAAAAGTTTGGTTTAAAAATCTCCGCTCTCACCACATGATAATTTTCTTCAGCTAAAACATCATAGTAGCCTTTATCTATGAAATGATATTCTTGAAAGTCTGTTCCAATTAATCGGTTATAAATGTCTAAAATTTTTTTTCCTGCGGCTGCCATTACATCGTCCATGTCAATCGCAATACGTTTTTTTGTCATAATTTTCTCGAAGTTTGTTTTTCTGCTAAGATAATTGTTTTGAATAGATTTACACAAAAAAGAGGTGTCAAGATTTTATACTTGACACCTCTAAAGACATGAAACAACCAATTACTGAACCGTTACGTTGAAATCAATATTTACATCATCGCTACCTGGAGTTGTTGAGCCATCTTTACTTGGCTTACCATTGACAGGTGGTTGGTGACGTAGTTGTACCTTAAGTTTACCCGTTCCTGCTGCACCTGTTTTTGCACTTCCTGTAAGTCCTACATTCAAATTTCGTGAGTCTTTATCGCCATACGTATAAGTCAACAAACTACTTGGCGTAGGAGTATAGATAAACAAATGTTCGTCTTTTTCGTTGGCCACTTCGTTTGTAATATTATTTATAGGGTTCTTTGACTCATCAAGTATCTCAATCGTCATGGCGTAGGTAGTGTTTGGTTTCAAACTAATTGTCGCAATCGTTGGTGCTTTACCTCCATCGCCATCGGGGTCAGAATAAGCAAATGTTTGCGTGCTTCCGTTGGCCGTAAAATTGAGTTTTACGCTCGTAATTAGTTCATTTTCGTCTTCTGTATCAATACTTTCTTTATTACAGGCCATAATCGTAAAACCCAGCATCAGACTTAATAAAAATGGACTTTTAAATGGTTTTCGTAGCATAGTTTTGTTTTTGAAATGTTATTACTTTTGCATTATTGTTGCAAATATAGAGTACAGTTGCTTTAAATGCAATAATGTTGCAATAAATTTCAGAAAGAATATTTTGCACGGAAAACGATATTTCGGCCTATCTCATCGGCATAATATCTGAAACGGTTTAGGTAGTCTCGATAAGAAGTGTTTAATAAATTACTGACTGTCATCGAAATAGTGAGCGAAGATTTATTTCTGATGGCAAACTGTTGGCTGATAGCTGCATTCCAAAGCGTGTAGGCCGATGGAGGAGGAGCAAAGTCGCCCCCGTATTCATTAAATATAATTTCAGAGCTTGGAATATCAGTAAAAATGATTTTCGTAGGAACTCGATTTTGTTTAGCTACGTATAAATTAGTTAATGAAATAGTAGTCTTTTTATGGTCGAATCTAAGGGTATTCTCGATACGGTTGGCTGGAATCTGAATCAAAGGTTGGTCATGGCTCAAATCTTGGGCTTTTAGGAAAGATATTTTAGAGTTGAGCGAAATATTTTTAACGAATTGAAGGTTGGTCGTAAAATCAAATCCTTGAAAGCTGGCTTTGGTTTGAGTATATAAAAATTCAGGAAATGCTCCTCTGATGGTCAATGCAGGCCGACCAGTCGGTGATAAAAAGATGTAGTTATTGATAAAGTTATTATAAAAATGTAATTCTGCTTGTAGTATCTGTGAAATATAATTAATTGTAAATGAGGTATTTAAAGCTTTCTCTGGATTCAGATTTTCATCGCCACGTTCAAAACTGGCCGCTCCGTGATGCACACCATCGCTATAAAGTTCGTTGACGGTTGCTGCTCGCCACGCTGTGCTGATATTTGTCAAGAAATTCCAACGAGCATTCGGGCGAAAATTAATTCCAACTGTACCCGTAAAGTTCTGATTATTGCGTTGATTATTAACGGTATTCTGCTCACCACGAGGAATTCGATAGACATTCAGATGGCGAAAATCATACCTAAAACCACCTTCAATTTCCCATTGTTTTCGTACGATTCTTTCGATAACAAAAACTCCTGACGTCAAATTCTGGAAATTGGGAATCAGTACCGTTGAAGAGCGTGGCTCGGTGAGCGTGCCTGTTGTGAGGTTTTCTTGGTATAAACTGTTGATACCAACTGACCCCGATAAAACTTTGAGTAAAGGTTGATGCTCAAACAGCAATTCGCCTGTATAAGTAGTAAGTTTGAAAAGCTGAGCCAGATTTTTATCTCCTCGCAAAATATCAATCTCTTTTCTGAAATCATATTGCCGCCCTAAAGTCAGCGATAAAACTCCGTGACGGTTTTTGATGGTATTTTTGATTTTCAACAAATTATGAAGCACGTCTTGGTAAGGACGACCGATGCTGTAAGTAAAAGTTTCGGGCGTATAAACTGCCAGTGGATTTCCACGTTTGATGGCCTCGATTAAATCAGAAACATTACCAATATGCGAACCCGAAAAAACAGCAATCTGAGTATTGAATTGACTGAAAAATATATCGGATGTCCAGTTTTTTCTTTTATAGTTAGCTGATAATGAATAGTTTAACTCTTGGATTCCAGTGTTTGCCAGTCTATAATTTGGTGTCGAAACATCTCCACCTCGTTTATAAGTTCCTTGTACTCGATAACCAATTGAATACGGAATTATAGTTGATTTTTTAGCATTAGAATTACTAAAACCACCTTCAATAATTCCCGAATTGACAGTTTGGCGACCATTCGTGAAATATACGCTATTAATTTCACCTTTCAGCACGGTAGAGTCAAGGAGGGCATCAGGTTCGAGCATGATTACGCCCGCAATCGCATCTGAGCCGTAGCGTACGCCTGCTGCACCTTTTAAAACCGTGATTTTTTTAGCTACAAATGGGTCAATTTCGGGAGCGTGTTCGCTGCCCCATTGTTGTCCTTCTTGCCTTACACCATTATTCATTATCAGAACTCGGTTCGAATGCATGCCATGAATGACAGGCTTGGCAATCGAACTGCCTGTTTGTAGAGTAGTTACACCCGAAATTTGTTTCAAGGCTTCGCCCAGCGATTGTCCACGAGTTTGGTCGAGAGCCGCATTTTCGAGCGAAGTTTTATTTTGGGTTAGATTCTCAATTTTCTGAGCTTTAATATCGATATTGGCTAAGTGCAGTTCTGTTTCTGAGAGTTTGATGTTCTGTTCGGTTCCGTGTTCTAAGCTAATAGTATAGGTTTTTTCTTCATAGCCCACAATTCGCCCAATAATTGTATATTTCCCTTGACAAATATTAGCGATTCTGTAAAAACCTTTGGCATCGGTACTTACGCCCTTGTTTAATTCTTTTATCAAAATCACCGCTCCTACAATCGGTTGTTTTGTAACGCCATCTTGCACAATTCCTTGAATGAAGCAGTCGCAATCTTTTGGTGTTTGAGCGGAAAGTTCACTAACGCCAAGAGTTAATAAAATTATGTATAGAAAACCGGTTCTCTTCATTGTTGGTTTTGCCCTTTTTTTAACTGCGTTATTTATAAATGCAACAGTATTGCAAATATAATAAAAAATCCCCGTTGAACCACTCAACGAGGATTTTTATATATTTCCAAGGAAGACTTCGCTCAAAGCGAAGTCTTCCTTAAACTATTCTGCTACTCTCGAATAATATTTATTATAGATAGCTTCGTAGCGTTTAGCTGCGGCTTCTTGGTTATTTCTGCTGCAAATATTGGCAATTACCTGTAAGTTACGCAGGTTGATTTGCAAATAGTCTTGAATATTATCAGGCATCCATTCAGCACTTTTCTGCCCTGCTTTCTGCGTGAAATACGCCAAGTTTCCATCGGCACGCTTCGTGATAGTTTCGGCAATTTCCATTGCTTTTTTGCTATCGCCCACTTCAAAATAATACATCACATAGTTTGTGCAAAGTTGGTCGTAAGGAATTACGTTATCTGGTAATACTTTATTAGCGTAGTCAAGCACTTCTTTGGCTTTAGTCTTCTTTTCTTCTCTAACTAATTGGTCAGCTAAACGCAAGAACGCCAAACGAGCCGTGATGATTGGCACTTTGAGGTAAGTTTCCGAATCGTAGTAAACATTCGGGTTATCCATTCCTCTCCAAGCCATTTTCTTCAACATATTGTTATACATGATGTCAGTATTAGCAAAACCATCATCGCCTTGGCTTACTTTGATTGGCAATAGACGATAAGCATAACCTTCCAACTGCATATAGTCTTTGAGATTCAGATAGTTATCGTTGGCCAATGTTCCTGCAAAATAAATTGGACGTTTCCAGTTATTTTGAGCAATCATTTCGAGTTGCATCAAATCGTTTTTCAATAAATCACGTTTACCAATGTTCCAAGTAATTTGGCCAGTCAAATAGGGTTCAAATTGTTTTGGAACAAAACCCATTTTCTTCACAGCCTCCACATCATAATTCAAGAAAAGGCTATCTGATGGCAAAGAGTTGATGCTTTCGCCAGTTGTTAATGGAATCTGAATTGCTGGGTCGTTTTTCTTTACCAATTCCAAATAATCTTTCAAATTGATTGGGTCATTCAGACGCTCAACGAAAGGAATTTGGTCGTTTACACCACTCAATAATTGGTCAGTTGTAAATGTAATCGGTAATGCTTCCGACTGATACGTTTTGCGTTTCATTTGTTCGCAATACCAGTCAGTACCCAACAAACTAAGGTTACACACACGCACGTCTGTACGGAAACCTTCCACTTCTTGTACATACCAGAGTGGGAAAGTATCATTATCTCCGCCTGTAAACAAGATGGCGTTTGGAGCACATGAGTTCAATAAGTTTTTGGCAAAATCTACTTGATGGTAGCGGCCTGAGCGGTCGTGTCCTTTCCAAGTTTGAGGAAGCATAATTAAAGGAACGGCTAATCCTAAAACAGTTGCTCCAATGGCTCTTGTTTGTGAGTTTTTGATGAATTTCAAGACATAATCAAACAAGCCCAAAACGCCAATCCCTATCCAAATTGCCCAAATATAGAACGAACCAACGTAGATATAGTCACGCTCACGAGGTTCAACTGGTGGCGAATTAAGATAAACTACCAAACCAACGCCCGTAAGTAAAAATAATAAGAACATTACGAGTGCATCACGTTCACGACGGAAATAGTGAAACAACAAGCCTAAAATACCTAAGATTACTGGTAAACCGAAGAAATTAGTACGTCCACGGTTTTCTTTGATAGCTGGTGGAAGTGCAGATTTTGATTCAAGAATGTTGGTTGGCCCAGCACCTTCAATGTCGCTCGAACGTCCCCAGAAGTTCCAAGCAAAATATCTCCAATACATATAACCCATCTGACGTTTCATCATATAACCGATATTGGTGAAAAGCGTAGGTTTTTGGTCTTGTGCAAGACCCATTTCTTGGCGATAAATTTGCTGATGACCAGCATCGCTACTCCACATACGAGGCAAAAGGCTTTCGCTATTTGGACCCCAAATGTAGTTTGGCTTGTAGTCATACACTTCATATTTGCCTTTACCCATTTTGTAAATAGGCTCACCGTTTTCGATTGACTCCAATTTTCCTGTGAAAACTGGGCCGTAAAGTAGCGGACGGCTACCGTATTGCTCACGCTTCAAGTACGAAACGTAGTTTAGCACATTGCTCGGATTATTCTCGTTGATTGGTGGATTGTAGTTAGAACGAATTAAAGCGATTGTGTAAGAAGAATAACCAATCAATACAAAAGCAAATGAAATCAAGGCAGTGTTAGCAATGACCATTCCTCTTTTTTGTGTATAGAAAATGCCGTAAGTTAACGCACCAACGAGTAAGATTACGAAGAAAATAATTCCCGAACTAAATGGCATTCCGAAGGTATTAACGAAGAGTTTTTCAAATGTAAAACCCAAAGATGGGAAACCCGTGATAACACCCGTATTTACAACACCTAAAACTAATAAACCTACCAAGAAAGCAATAATACCACCTTTCCAAGTGATTTTCTTAGCTTTTTTATAATAATAAACTAAGCCCAAAGCTGGAATCGTAACGAGGTTGAGTAAGTGAACCCCGATAGAAAGACCCACTAAATAGGCAGTAAAAATCAAGAATCGGTTAGCTTTTGCTTCATCTTCAATGATTTCCCAACGAAACGCCGCCCAAATTACGATTGCTGTAAAGAACGATGACATTCCGTAAACCTCAGCTTCAACCGCCGAAAACCAGAAAGAATCAGAAAAAGTATACACTAACGAACCAACAGCACTTGCACCAAGTACTAAAATGATTTCGGTTGTGTTGAGGTCGTCGCCTTTTTTACCAAAAACTTTACGAGCCAAAAGCGAGATTGTCCAGAACATAAACAAGATAGTAAACGCCGAAGCAATTACCGAAACCATGTTTACCATCAAAGCCACTTTTGTAACATCGCCACCCGCAAGGAGTGAAGCCATACGGCCAATAAGTAAAAAAAGAGGAGCCCCAGCAGGGTGTGGAACTTGTAGTTTGTAAGAACAAGCGATGAACTCGCCGCAGTCCCAAAAACTGGCGGTTGGCTCAACGGTGAGCGTATAAGTAAGGAGTGCAACGGCAAAAATCGCCCATCCGACGATATTGTTTAGCCTTGTGAAATTGTTCATTTTTTGAGATTAGTGAATAAATATTCTCTTGATGACCCAAAATTAGGG
>JAIYBU010000122.1 GCA_027488335.1 Cytophagaceae bacterium | reverse complement strand
TTTTCAAAGTCACGTTCGCCTTTTGTGTAGGCAATTGGCTCTTTTTTACCGAATTTCTGAAATATTTTATTAGCTTCTGCAATAGAATTTAGGTCAATATCGCAAATCGCAGGAATTTCTACATCAGAGCGATAGAGTGCTTGTTGAAGGTGCGTGCGTCCACGAAGTCCGACTCCGATAAAACCAAGTCTAACTTTTTTATCTTCAGTGAGGCTTTGTTTTTTTACAATGAATGGAATGCTTGAAGTTGCCAAGCTGGTTGAAAGAAAATTTCGGCGGTTCATACGTAGGTTGGTTTGAAGATAGTATTACAAATCTTTTGAGTTGATTGATGATTCAAAGATAAAATATTTTTATAAATATACGATTAATAAAAAAATAATCTTTTTTTGCTTTAAATAGATAAAAAATATTTTAATGCTGTGGGTATCAGACGTAAGATAAATATTTTTTTTAAAATCTTGAACAAAATAAAAAAATGCTTGTTATTATATCTGAAACTGTTTCTTTAGAACGATTTAACCACCGTTCGGTAGCCTACAAGTGTTGTACACAACCTTTGTAATGACTGTTTGGCTAACATTTTATTCATCTTTTAATAGCTAACTTGGAATATCAAAAAAAGAGAGTTGCGGTGTTGCGTAAAGAACACTTCAATGCGGCTCATCGTCTTCACAATCCAGAGTGGAATGCGGAAGACAATGCCCGAATTTTCGGAAAATGTAATAACCCGAATTTTCATGGGCACAATTATGACCTGATTGTTCGACTGTCGGGTGAAGTTGACCCAAAGACAGGTTATGTTTTCGACATGAAAATTTTGAGTGATTTAATCAAAGAATACGTTTTGGATAGATTTGACCACAAAAATCTGAACTTGGACGTTGAAGAATTTAAAGAACTAAATCCATCGGCTGAAAACATTGCTATTGTGATTTATGATATTTTACGAGAGAAAATATCACAGGATTATGAATTAAAAATTACACTTTTTGAAACTGAACGAAATTATGTCGAATACCCAATTTAAAGAAAAAACTTTTGTGAACGATTTATTACTTGACGACCAAGACCATCCGTTTACTAAACTCGAAACACCTCTTCGTGAAGATGCTTTTGATTTGAACGACGATGAAAAAATTGAAATCATTGAAAAGCATTTCAAAGAAATTATGTTCACATTGGGACTTGATTTGCAAGATGAAAGTCTTCGTGGAACACCGAAACGTGTTGCCAAAATGTACGTAAAAGAATTGTTTTCTGGTCTAAATCCTGCAAACGAACCTGCAATGACGCTTTTTAGCAACGAATACAATTATAATGAAATGTTGGTCGAGAAAAACATTCAGTTTTACTCGTGCTGCGAACACCATTTCGTGCCAATCGTTGGAAAAGTGCATGTGGCCTATATTTCAAATGGAAAAGTAATTGGTTTATCGAAACTGCACAGAATCGTGAATCATTTTGCACGTCGTCCACAGGTGCAGGAGCGTATGACAATACAAATCGGAAATGCCATCAAAAATGCTCTGATGACTGACGATGTGGCGGTTTTTGTTGATGCCGACCACCAATGTGTTTCTTCTCGTGGCGTAAAAGACCAAACGAGTTCAACAATTACTTCATTTTATAGTGGAGCTTTCAACAAAGAAGAAAAACGCAGCGAGTTTTTAAAGGTATTGAGTATATAATGGTGAATTATTTCTGGTAAATGGTGGATTGTCATAGATGAAATGAAAGAAAAACCTAAAACAATTTAGTGATAAGGAAGTTCTGATAATAAGTAATTAGAAATTCACCATTTACCACTACCATTATCATTAGTTTATGAATTTTAAAGAAAAAAATTATCTTATTGTTGGAGCAAGTTCAGGAATCGGCTTTACTCTTGCACAATCATTGATTGAAGCAGGTGCAAATGTTTTTACTGCTTCCCGTACCCAACCTAATTTACTATCTACACACATTAATTGGGATGCCTCAAATCCTGATAACCAAGCTTTTACTTCACTTCCTGCTACTATTGATGGCCTTGCCTACTGCCCAGGAACAATTAATTTAAAGCCTTTCAATAGATTTACGACTGAAGATTTTCAGAAAGATTTTCAGATAAACGTACTCGGAGCAATAAATATAATTCAAGCGGTTTTGCCTAAACTAAAGGCTGCTGGAAATGCCTCGGTGGTATTGTTTAGTACGGTAGCCGTTCAGACTGGTATGGGTTTTCATGCGTCGGTGGCAGCCTCAAAAGGTGCTATTGAAGGTCTAACTCGCTCATTAGCAGCCGAATATGCAGCTTCTAAAATTCGTTTCAATGCTATTGCTCCGTCTTTGACAGATACACCTTTGGCAAAAATGCTACTTTCTTCACCTGAAAAAATGGATGCCTCAAACAAACGTCACCCACTCGGTCGAGTCGGAACGAGTGCCGATATTGCGGCGGCCGCCAAACTATTATTATCAGATGAAGGAAGTTGGATAACAGGCCAAATTCTACATATTGATGGCGGAATGGGTAATTTAAAGTAGGCGTCTTACCAGTAAATATATTTTTTACAAATATTCCTTATAATTTTACCATTTGTCAAGATTTTGGTTTAGGTTGCAACTTTCGTTCTACATTTGAACAATATTTAACTAAAACCGTATAACAAAATGGGAGCAATTATTTTACTCGTATTAGCCGCAGTCGTTTTATTTTTATCGGTTGTCATTGTTCAGCAAGGTAATGTTGCTGTAATAACAGTATTCGGAAAATATAGCCGAATTATGACACCTGGGTTAAATTTCAAGATTCCGTTTATTGAGTTTGTTTTTCGTACAATTTCGATTCAGAATCGCTCGGCAGAGTTGCAGTTTCAAGCAATTACGAATGACCAAGCGAATGTTTATTTTAAAGCAATGTTGCTTTATACTGTTACTGACCAGTCAGAAGAACAGATAAAAAATGTTGCTTTTAAATTTATTGACCAAGCCAATTTTATGCAGGCTTTGGTTCGTTCAATTGAAGGTTCGATTCGTAGCTTTGTTGCTACCAAAAAGCAGGCTGAAATTTTGGGGCTAAGAAACGAAATCGTCACGGATGTCAAATCAAATCTTGACCATACATTAAATGGTTGGGGGTATCATTTACTTGATTTACAGATAAATGACATTACGTTTGATGAGGAAATCGTAAAGTCAATGTCGAGAGTAGTGGCTTCAAATAACCTAAAAGCCGCTGCCGAAAACGAAGGCCAAGCATTATTGATAACAAAAACCAAAGGTGCAGAAGCCGATGGAAATGCTATTAGAATTTCTGCCGAAGCTGAACGTGAAGCCGCTCGTTTACGTGGACAAGGTTTAGCACAATTCCGTGAAGAAATTGCTAAAGGTATGGCTGTTGCTGCCGCTGAAATGGAAAAAGCTCATCTTGACCCATCAATTATTTTGTTTTCGTTGTGGACAGAAACTATGCGTCAGGTTGCTCAAGATGGTAAAGGAAACGTGATTTTTATGGATGGTTCGGTTGAAGGTTTTGATAAGACCATGAAGCAAATGATGGCTTTGAATCAAAATTCGGAGAATAAGCAAAAAGAGAAGTAAAATAAGTTTCTAACTTGTTGGAAAAAACCTGAGTTACACTTGTAAAAAAGTGTGGCTCAGGTTTTTTTACGCAACTAATATTTTATAAGCATCCCAAACCATCTTCAAGCCTACACCAATAAATACCAATCCCGAAATATATTTAATATAGAGAACCGTGTTATCATTGAGTTTTGTTTTAATTCGGTCGGCAAAAATGGCGAATGCTGATTCTACTACAAAAATCATACCTATGCAAGTGCTAAAGAATAGGATTTCGTCGAGCGTATCATATTTATAGCCTTTCAACGTTGCAGAAACGAGCATCCAAGATATAAAATTGACTGGATTAATGACATTTAGAAGAAAGCCTTTTCCAAAAAAGTAAAAGAATCGGGCCAATTTGAATTCTTGCATTTTTGATGGTGCTTTTGGTTTACGAAACTGTGCGAGTCCTAAACTTATGAGCAGAAATGCACCAAAAATGCGTGAATAAAGGCCGAAATTTGGAATATTGGGTAGAAATGAAGTTCCCAGAAATGCAATAGCAACCATTAGAACATCACCAAAAACTACTCCAAGTGAAATTTTTATACCAGCTTTGTAGCCATATTGAATACTATCTTGAATTAGGGCAAAGAAAACACTCCCGAAACCAAAACTTAGCACAACACCAGTTACAAATCCAAAAATTATTGCTTCAAGCATATCAAAGACCTTTTAAACGTGCAACTTTCAAAATACCCGCCACACTCATGGAGTCGGTGATTTTATCGGCCAATACCAATTCGAGGGCTTCTTTCAGAGAAACTTTCTTTACCTGCAACTGTTCGGTATCTTCGGGTTGGCTTTCAGCCTGAGTGATTTCTTCGGCAAGAAAAATATAGGCAACTTCATTACAAACTGAGTTTGAGGTATGTAGTTTAGAAATCAATGTCCAGTTTTGAGCAATCAGACCCGTTTCTTCTTTCAATTCACGTTTGGCAGTCTCCAGTACTTCTTCGCCATCGGGGCAGCCACCTTCGGGAATTTCCCAAGAATATTCATTCAATGGAAAACGATATTGGCCAACTAACCACGTATTTCCGTCATCATCAACCGGTACAACGCCAACGGCTATATTTTTAAAATTTACAGTGCCATAAATTCCTTTTCCTCCACTTGGATTGATAACATTTTGATGGATAACCTGTATCCAATTATTTTCATATTTGACTTCTGTGTCAAGAATTTGCCACGGATTGTTTTCTTCATTCATGCAACAAAATTAAGACAAAATCAGTAACGATAAAAACTTTGTGTTGAAAGGAATCAATTGTTGGGTTCTCGTTTGTTTAATTTATTACTATTTCAAGAAACTTTATAAACTAAGTCGTTTTTTTTGTAACTTTCACTTCAAAATTATGTGCGATGTATAATCATTAAAAAGTGTTTTAGTTTTTTATCATGAAAAAAGTGGTGTTTCTGGTTTTGAGTATATTTTTTGTGAGTAATACATATCTTATTGCTCAAAATAGTGAATTATGGTATGATAAACCCGCTTCGGTTTGGACAGAAGCACTGCCTTTGGGAAATGGGTATATGGGGGCAATGATTTTTGGAAATCCCGACCAAGAGCATTTACAACTCAACGAAGGTACACTTTACACTGGTGACCCAAAAGGAACGTTCAAAAACATCAATGTCAGAAAAGCATTTAAGGAGGTTACAGATTTATTGAAGGCTAAGAAATACCAAGAAGCTCAAGCCATTGTCGCCAAAGAATGGCTCGGAAGAAATCACCAGTTGTATCAGCCATTGGGCGATTTTTGGGTTGATTTTGAGCATAAAAATAATACTATTTCAGACTACAAAAGAAACTTGAATTTGTCAAGTGCTACCGCAACAACGACGTATAAAGTTGGCAAAACTGTTTTTAAAAGAACATCTTTTGCCAGCTATCCTGACCACGTTATTGTTATAAAATTAACCGCTGAAGGTGCTGATAAAATTAATTGTAGCTTGCGTTTTTCGACGCCACACCAATCAACGTCTAAGGTTATTGCTAAAGGAAACTTATTGACTATGCAAGCTAAAGTTGCGGGTTTCGGTTTAAGAAGAAGTTTTGAACAGGTAGAAAAATTGGGTGACCAACATAAATACCCTGAACTCTATGACAAATCGGGTAAACGTAAGCCAGAGGTTGAAAATATGCTTTATGCTGAAAAAATCGACGGATTAGGGATGTCATTTGAGTCGGCAGTTAAAACCTACAATAAAGGTGGAAGTATTGTAAATGATAAAGATAAAATTATTATCAAAAATGCAACCGAAGTTGTTTTGATTCTTTCGGCAGCCACAAGTTTTAATGGTTTCGATAAAAGTCCAGCTTACGAGGGAAAAGACCCGAAAAAACTTATTGAAAAATATTTTAAGGGTATCGAAGGAAAATCGTATGATTTCTTATACAAAAATCATCTTTCAGATTACAAAAAATTATACGACAGGGTTGAGCTTCAACTGGCTGCAGAAACACCACAATCTAAATTACCAACCGATAAACGCATTGAGTTATTTTCTAATGGAAATGACCCATCTTTTCCTGCATTATATTTTAATTATGGGCGATATTTAATGATTTCAGGTTCAAGAATGGGTGGCCAACCACTTAATTTACAAGGAATTTGGAATGACCAAATGACACCACCTTGGAATGGAGCTTATACAATTAATATCAATGCTCAAATGAATTATTGGCCAGCCGAAATCACTAATTTATCGGAGTGTCAAGAACCTTTCTTTCGTGCAATTAAAGAATTGGCAATCAATGGACAGGAAACGGCTCGTAATATGTATGGTAATGAAGGGTGGGTGGCTCATCATAACACCGATATTTGGCGACATACCGAGCCAATCGATAACTGTAATTGTTCGTTTTGGCCAATGGCAGCAGGTTGGTTGACGAGCCACTTTTGGGAGAAATACCTGTATAATGGCGATAAAAAATTCTTGAAAGAAGAAGTATTGCCACTTTTGAAAGGTGCTGTTCAGTTTTATCAAGGTTGGTTGGTGAAAAATGAAAAGGGGTATTTGGTTACACCAATTGGACATTCACCCGAACAAAACTTTTTGTACGAAAATAATAAACAAGGTACATTTAGTGCTGGCCCAACGATGGATATGGCCATTGTTAGAGAGTCCATGTCTCGGTATGTGGAAGCTTGTAAGATTCTTGAAATTGATGAACCTTTATTAAAAGTAGTACAACAAAATCTGACTCAACTTTTGCCGTATCAAATTGGTAAATATGGTCAGTTGCAAGAGTGGCAAGAAGATTTTGAAGATGCCGATGTGCAGCATCGCCACTTTTCACACTTGTATGCGTTTCATCCGAGTAATCAAATCAATCAGTTTACGCCCGAATTAACCTCAGCCGTAGAGAAAGTAATGGAACGCCGAGGTGATTTAGCCACTGGTTGGTCGATGGGTTGGAAAGTTAATATTTGGGCAAGGCTTCACGAGGGCAACCACGCATTGAAGTTATTGACAAATTTGTTCAAATTAGTAAGAAGCCACACGACTCAGATGGAAGGTGGGGGAACTTATCCTAATTTATTCGATGCCCATCCTCCGTTTCAAATTGATGGAAATTTTGGAGCAACAGCAGGAATTGCAGAAATGCTTGTACAAAGCCATGCTGGTGAAATTCATTTTTTACCTGCCCTGCCGAAAGAATGGCATACAGGTTATGTAAAAGGTTTAAAAGTGCGTGGAGGATTTGAAATTGATATGAATTGGCAAAATGGTAAATTGACAAAAGCCACTATTTATTCAAAAATAGGTGGAAATTGCAGAATTAGGACTAACGAGGTATTGATAGTCAAAAACGTGGAAACGAAGACAGCTAAAGCTGAAAATCCAAATCCGCTATTTAACTTTGTTAAAGTTGATAGCCCAATAATTAAAGATACCTCAAAACTGTTAAAGTTTGAAAAACCAAGCGGTTTATCAATAGATTTTATGACCGAAAAAGGGAAAAAATATGAAATTGTGGCACAATAATCTTATAAAATATCCCGAATTACTTTCCCTGAAACATCGGTTAATCTGAAATTTCGACCTTGAAAAGGAAACGTAAATTGCTCATGGTCAAAACCCATGACGTGCATGATGGTTGCTTGTAAATCATGGATGTGCGTTTTTCCTTTTACTCCGTAATAACCAATTTCATCGGTTTCTCCGTGCGAATACCCTTTTTTGATTCCTGCACCAGCCATAAACATCGTGAAGGCATCCACGTGGTGGTCACGTCCTTTGAGCGGAGTGTTATTATCACCCGCTCGATTTTCCATCATGGGGGTTCGACCAAATTCGCCTCCCCAAACAATCAACGTCTCATCGAGAAGTCCACGTTGTTTAAGGTCTTTTATGAGTGCTGTAATAGGCTTGTCAACGTACTCAACGTTTCTGCGTAAACCAATATCAACACCGCTACCTTCATCTGTGCCATGGTTATCCCATCTTCGGTCGAAAAGCTGTACTACTCTAACACCTTTTTCAATTAGTTTTCTTGCTAACAAACAATTATTTGCAAAACTGGCTTTGCCAACTTCCGTTCCGTACATTTCGTGTATATAAGCTGGTTCAGTCGAAATATCCATTGTTTCAGGTACTTCAGCTTGCATTCTGAAAGCCATTTCATACTGCGAAATTCGAGTAAGCGTTTCGGGGTCGCCAATTTCTTGGTAGGTCAGTTCATTGATTTTATTAATTGTTTCGATTGATTTTTTGCGGAGTTCGGTATCAATCGTATTTGGATTATTGATGTAAAGCACTGGGTCGCCTTTCGACCTACATTGCACACCTTGATAAACTGAAGGCAGAAAACCATTTCCCCACAAATATTTTCCAGCACTTGGCTCAGAACCCGATACCAAAACAACGTAGGCGGGTAAATTCTGATTTTCAGAACCCAACCCGTAAGTAATCCATGAGCCCAAACTTGGGCGGCCAACTCTTGCACTTCCTGTGTGCATGAAAAGTTGGGCAGGGGCATGGTTAAACTCATCGGTGTGCATAGCTTTCAGAAAAGTCAACTCATCGGCCAATTCGGGTAAATGTTTGAAATAATCGGAAAACCAAGCACCTGATTGGCCGTGCTGTTGAAAGGTTGCTTGCGGACCAAGCATTTTGGGAGTTCCTTTAATAAATGCAAAACGTTTTCCCTCTAAAAGCGAGGGCGGACAAAGTTGGCCATCCAGCTTCGCCAATTCGGGTTTATAATCAAATAATTCGAGTTGCGATGGAGCCCCCTCCATGTGCAGAAATATGATATGTTTGGCTTTAGCAGGAAAATGCGGAGGTTTTACGGCAAAAGGATTTTCTTCCACCATTTTTTGTTCAGATTGAAAACATCCACCCAAAATCGACGAAAGTGCAATGCCACCCAAACCCGAAGTGCATTGTTTCAGAAAATGGCGGCGAGTGTTGAAAGTGGCTTGCTCAAAAAAAGCTTCTTCAAAAATAGTTTTTCTGTTCATTTTGTAAGGAATTCGTCTAA
>JAIYBU010000100.1 GCA_027488335.1 Cytophagaceae bacterium | reverse complement strand
CAGCATTATGATGGTTTTTGGGTGATTTTAGAGTTAATTTATTAATTATCAAGCCTTTACATAATGCTTTCGAGTTGGAGATAAGCCAGCTTTGAGTGCCAACGCCTTCAAAATGTCCCCAAGATAGAAAAATGCTAAGGACAAAAAAGATGCGTAGAATTTACTCATTTATCCTGTCGCTGACCAAATCTGAAAACTAAGGTCTGAAAAATGAAATTGAAAAGCAAAATAATTTATTATTCGGAGTAAAATTTGAGTAAATACCACGCTAATCGAATGTTGACCAAGCCTGTTAACTGACACATTTTGCTGAGAAATAGCACTTTGAGTTTCGCTTTTGTCCAGTCGAACGAGCCTTTGAGGTAGATATTAAATTGTTAATCCCGTTGAATGGCATATGGAAAAAAAGTAATCTTACTCGTTGAAAATGACTGAAAATTTAGAGTTAAGCAGATATAGGGGACTTCAAAGTCCCCTATATTTTTATATCAACCGTTATTTTTTATTTGATAAAGTAAAAAAATGATTGAAAAGGTTAGTAATACTTCAATCATAATTAGTGTTATACAAAAAAATTTATTTTTTCTATAACCTTTATCGTTTGTAGAATCTATTGGAAATTGGGAAATTTTATTAAAAAAAGCATTAAAAACTAATCTGTAAAGAATGAATGATAAAATTGATACTGGAATCACTATTCTAAAATTATTGATGTTCACGTCAACTACTTTCCCAATTATTACACTAAAAAACCAACTTAAAAAACCAATTACCAATATTAATGGTGGTAGAAAATACATAGAGAATCGTATTTTAAAATCCCTAAAATTACTTTCCTCACTATCATTATGATATAATTGATTAGTGTAGAACCAAGATTTATCTCTCACTTTTAATATGAAATGTATCATAACTTTACTTTTACTGACAAACTGGCTGATTTGAAGTTGTTTGAGAATAAACGGCAATGCCAATTGAGACGGCTCCTGCCCCAACTGCAATCCAACCTCCTGCAACTAATCCTACAATTCCTAAGCCAACTTGAATCGCATTCAATCCATCTTCCTCAAACGTTACATTTCCGTCCCATAAACCAATACCTAATTGTACAGTGTCGATTACTATACCAGCAACACCAACTCCATTTATCAAACCTTTGAAATCAGATAAATTTCCACCAACCGAACGAGCAATTGCATCAGCTTTATCAAGACTCCAACCTGAAACATTAGTGGCTAAACCAGTCGCATATAGAGCTTGATTGATAGAATCGTTAAATATTTGTCTATCACTACTGCCAGAATTACATACTGCTGTTTTGGGGTTATACTGATTTAGTATTTCCCATGAGGGGTTATATCCACTACCCCCAGCAGCTAAATCTGGTGGGAGTACACTTTGATATATACTGCCACCTTGGTCAATACAAAAGTATTGAGTGTAAGAATGTACTGTTACTGTTACATTAATACAATTCGGTCCACATGAGCTGCCTGTAACAGTATTATAAGAAGATGTGACAGGAAAACAATGATTAGGTCTACCTTTCTTAGTAGATGAATAAGAACCAATAACTTTACCTTCAATTAGTTTAGTGGCTTCTAATATTGTGTCGCCCCAATCTGCTTTTATAATCCAACCTGTTAATTTGTTGACATCTATTTTTTGATTTTTCTTTTTAACTTTATACCTATCGTACGCAATTTGAAATAGAAAAGAAGTATATTTCTCTTTCTCTTTGTAAACTAATAAACTTTCAACAATTGGTTGTGCATAGTTTTTGGCCATTTTTTCCTTATACGCTGTGTTCTCATCCCAATCTAAAAAGCAAGGTACACCTTCTGTTTCATAATCAATAGGAACTAAAATACAGTCTTGGCTTTTAGAATCTTTAATTTTTTTTGCCTTATCCCAATTTGCCAATCTTTGATACTTGTGTGGATTTTCTCTCAATTTAGAATCATGAAAAGACTTTAGGTAAGTGTTATTAAACCACTTCTGTGCATCTTCTATTTCAATATCTTCTGTCAAGCCTATTGAAATGAAGTCTGTAATTACGTCACTTTCACATGATACTAAAAGTCCCCCTCCTGTCAATGCAAGAAGATTTTTTAAAAATGATTTCCTTTTCATTGTTGTAGATTGTAATTTGTTGTTATAGATTGTAATTTGTAATTTACTTGTGAATTTAAATTTTCGATACAATTATATTACGGTTATTTCTATTTTGAAAAAAAAATTTTATTTTTTTATTCAGCGGTAGTATTTACTTTCTTTACTTAACCAATTATTCTATTTATTCTATATCTTCGGAGTTGATGTAAAACGAAGTCAAGGCGGTGTTCTTATGTCATACTTACAAGGCTAACTTATTGGGGCTTTAGTAACTTCTTAGAAATAAACATTTAGTATAAAACGTGTAGCAATAGAATTAATACTTCGAGTCTAATTGAATAACCATTAGCGAGAGAATACTTCCAACGACCGCAAATAAGAAGATGGGCATTGGATTTTGAGTTAATTAATTGATTTATTAAACTTTTACTTATTTGCTCGTGTTGGAGACAAGCAAAATTTGAGTACCTACGCCTTAAAAATGTCCCCAAGATAAATGAGTGCTAAGGTGAAAAAAGCGTAGAATAATCAGCGAAGTTTTTGCGAAAATAAAACTTAAAAACTTCGCTTTTGTCTTGTCGCAAATGCCTTTGAGTGCTTTTTTTGTAAAATACCAGCCCATTGGAAATGTCGCAAAAGCCTACGCACGCTATTTGTTTTGTCGATTTTAGTTTTTATATTTGAAAAATAATTAAATAGTTTTTCAAATATGCTTTCCATAATCAGAAAAATATATTATTTTATTTTTCCTAAATCATGCTTGATTGAGGTAAATAAAGATTTGATTAAAATGAATGAATATTATGAAAATAGAAAAATAATAAAAATAATTAAGAAGGATTCTTTTGATTCTTCTTATTCACATCTTGTTGAGACTGGATTTCTTTCTCCTCTTGAATATTATCGTCTGAAAGAAATCCATCAGACTTATATTTCTCCTTAAATTCTTGTAATTCACCTGAAAACCACGCATCAATCATTGGAGTAACATATTCGGCATTAAAAGGAATAAATTTGTTTATAAATTCATCTCTTTCTTCCTTTTGGTTAATTTCTGGGTATTGTGCCATGATGAATTGAGCATTAATATTTACTAATTCATTCCATGCTCGTAACATTTTTTTGTTTTCCCTTTGAAAAACTGTGCCTGCTGTTTGAATTGCCAAATCAGAAACCTCTTTTTCACGTGCGTTTATTACTTTTTTGTATTCTAAATGTAAATTATCAATCTTTAATTGAATATTTTTTTCAACATCAGTGAGATTAATTATTTTTTTATATTCTTCAAAAGTTTTTATAGTATCGGCTTGATTTTTCAATAAGTCAGACTGTGTTTTGAATGTTTCCTCTAAAGATTTGATTTTTTGAGTTTGCCACCTTGCAGTTAAGAAGTAGCCAACTAAAATTAAACCTTGAGCAATCACACCAATTATTGTTTCGGTAGTCATTTATGTGTTAGATTTTTCCAACGACTCGCAAGTGCGATGCTGGGGATTTATTTTGATTTAACTAATTGATTTTAAGGCGTTTACGTACTTGCATAGAGTTGGACGAAATGAACTTTGAGACCGTTCTGAT
>JAIYBU010000109.1 GCA_027488335.1 Cytophagaceae bacterium | reverse complement strand
TGTCTTCTCTTTCCACAATCCTTTTAGGTTTTAGAGTTTAGAATGAATTTCAAATATATGATTTTATTACTTTTATGAAAAATTTTTATAACGTTTTTTAGTTAAAAATAATATTATTTGAATTTTAAATAAAATAAAACCAACATTGATGAATGTTTTTTGTAAAAGAGCGAAATCTTTTTTTCTTTCGGTCATTGCAAAAAAATTCGTAACTATGCAGTTCGTAACCAATTTCAATGAATAATGATATTGAAGAAAGTAGTCTTTTTTTTCCTCTTTTTCGTAGTAAAACCCCTATTTTTATACAGCCAGTCCCCAGCTTTGGGCTCAGAATCGTTTGGTATGGCTTCATACTACGGCACTAAATTTTATGGTAAAAAAACCGCCAGTGGCGAGATTTTAAAGAAAGAAGGCCTAACTTGTGCTCATCCGACATTGCCTTTTGGTACGATGCTTGAGGTAACAAACTTAGCCAACAATAAATGGTGTGTTGTGAGGGTTAATGATAGAGGTCCTTTTAGTAGAAGTAGGATTTTAGATGTCTCGCACGATGCCGCCGAACAACTTGAAATGTTTAGCTCAGGCACCGCTAAGGTAAAAACAATGGTTGTGGGTGATAACGGCATGATAATCATTACACGCCCCGAAAGCATCATCGAGAACTCAATGGTGTTAATTGGCTCTCCCGAAGAGGATAATAAAATAACGGTCATAACTCCGCCTATTGTAGCGAAAAAAAATACACCAAAACCAGTAAAAAAGAAATCTAAGAAAAAGAAAAAAACACCAGCAAAATCGGGTGTGAAAAAGAAAAAGAAGTAGCTTAATTAATATTTTTGAAGACTACTAAAACTTACAAACAATAAATAAGTATTGAAACAATGTTAGATTTAGCGAAAATACGTGAGTACGGCAATGTTGAGTTTTTGGCAAAGCAGTTGGTTGAAGGATTCATTACGGGGCTTCATAAATCGCCGTTTCATGGGTTTTCGGTTGAATTTGCCGAACATCGACTTTATAATACGGGCGAAAGCACTCGCTATATCGACTGGAAGGTTTTCGGAAAAACTGACCGTTTATATGTAAAACGTTATGAAGAAGAAACCAATCTAAGATGTCATATTCTGATTGATACTTCATCATCAATGTATTATCCTGAAAAAACCAATGGTAAAATAACCTTTAGTACAATGGCGGCAGGAGCTTTGGCTTATATGCTCCAAAAACAGCGTGATGCCGTAAGCTTGTTGACATTTTCTGACGGTATTGAAATTCAGACGCCCATAAAATCTACGCCCTCGCACATTCATAAGATTTTTATGGATTTAGAATCGCTTCTCCAAAAGCCTAAACCGCAAAAACGCACGGCAGTCGTAGAAACGCTCCACGAAATTGCTGAAAAGATTCACAAACGTTCTTTGGTCGTGATTTTCAGTGATATGTTTGATGACATTAATAATTCAGACAGGTTATTTTCGGCCATGCAACACCTTCGCCACAATATGCACGAAGTTTTACTGTTTCATGTAACCGATAGAAACACCGAAGAAGAATTTAACTTTGAAGAACGCCCCTACGAATTTGTAGATTTAGAAACTGGTGAAAAAGTAAAAGCACAGCCATCGCAAGTAAAAGAGCAGTATCAAACCGCCATCAAAGAGTTTTACCATGATTTGAAACTCAAATGTGGACAATATAAAATTGACTTCATAGAAGCTGATATCAATCAAGGCTTCGACCCGATACTTTCAGCTTTTTTGGTTAAGCGTCGAAGATAGCGATAACTGTATTTTCAAATAGCTTAGAGAAAAAATAACATGGAAACTTCACAGATTTTTATCTTGTGAAGTTTTTTGTTTTATAATCCACTGATAATCAAGAGATTTTAATAAAATTTTTATTTATCTACTAATTTACGTCTTAGAAAAACATTTTTAGCATGGTTTTTGAAAACGAAAAGTCATAATTCGATTGTGTTACGTAAGTTTATGTAATTTCTATTATCCGATAGTGTTATATCGGAATGCCACCTTGGCTATAAGCTTTTCAGTACACAGGCGTGCGATTGTCAAATTTTCCATAACCACCTAAATTTTGTCATGGCTATCAAAAAAACGTTTTGCTTATGTATGATAACCTTTACGATTGCATTGCATAAAACACCTTTATATGCCCAAAGAAAAACTGGGTCTTTTTTTAAAGAAATTGAGAAGCCAACTAAATTATTGGCCTCAAATACCGACTTTATGATTGAGAAAGACACTTCTGATATGTCATTTTTTTCGTTTGAAGAAGGAAGAGCAGTACCTTACTATCATAAATTCGTAAATACCGAAGATTCAAAAACTTCGACGGTGTATGTCTGTGAAAATAATAGTATTGTGCTTTCGACCCCAGATTTTGGGCAAGATGCCACTTATTCTTGGAAAGGACCAGCGGGCTTTTCGTCGCTTTCACAGCAAATTAGGCTCGAAAAAATAACACCTTTTCAGGCTGGTTTTTATAATTTCACTATCAAGAAAAACGGCTCGACCACCATCGGAAAAGTGAAACTGATGGTAAAAGAAAAACCCAAGGCAATAGCCATAGGTGGGCAATTTTGTTTGGGCGACCCAATAAAGCTAACATCAGCCGATGCTGGAATTGGAGTGACGTATCGCTGGACACTCCCTCCAACGGATTTTTCGGCTTATACACCCGAACTAACCGTTCAGAATTTAGCAGTAGGACACTATACCTATTATTTGAGTGTAGCAAAAAATGGGTGTAAATCTATTGATACTGCCAAAGTAGAAATCAGGAACATTCCAGTGGCAATAGCAAATAATGCCACTATTAGAGTAGGGCAAACAGCTAAATTAGAAGCACATGATGCCGGAAATGAGGCTCTATATACTTGGAAAGGACCGTATATTAATACAGTAAATGATAAAGTTGCTACACTGAGCGGGCTTACTGCTGGCAAATATGTGTATGTATTGAAAGTGCAAAAAAATGGGTGTTCGTCAATGAATATTTCGACGGTTGAGGTTCAGAAAGACGACACCGAAGCATCGGCTAAGAATGAGTAACCTTTTTATAATAAGTGCAAAAGGCCAGTCTGCGGACTGGCTTTTTTTATTTTTTATTCGACTTCATTATCATTCAACGCAATCTATACCTATTGTTTCTGATAACAAATAAGTAATGCAGTTGTAAAACAACCGCTACCTACCGATTTTACAATTGTTCTGTAACTAATAACTATTAGGAAGTTGTTTCCATTTATAATGTGTTATTTTATGATTTGCTAATAAAGCAAAAAGCCCGATAATAGATTCATTATCAGGCTTTTCTACGGAATATATCTTTTTTAATTTTTCTTGTATTTATTCAATAAATTGGTTTTCTGTGAAATAATTAAATAACCTAAAATAAAAACTATAATCGGCAGACAACTCCATAAACATCCCATCTTATAATTTCCACTTGAAACACTCGACCACGCCCACCAATAACTTCCAGCCACTACAAAGGGGTATGAAAAAATCAAAAATATTAACACCCAAGGAAAAGCTTTCTTGATAGAATCAGGGGTATCAAAAATCATAAATGATAAGCCCGCAACAATAAACCAAGGAATAAAAGTAAGGCCCCCTAAGGTTTGTAAAACAATCATTAAAATACGCATATAATAGCTTTTTTATCAAAATTCACTCAATAAATAACGAAAAACAACCTTTTAAGGTAAATATTATCTAATGGGTAAAGTACAAAAAAAGTGCCATAATACCTTTTAATAACTAAAACCCAGTAAGTGGCAGGTTATGCAGTGTAAGTGGATGAAATATCTGTATTTTGGTAAAATGAACTTTACAAAGCTAATTCTCTAATCGTAAGCCATGACATCAGCCCTGGACCTATTTCGAGAGCGGCTTCATCAATATCAAATGTTGGTGTATGCACGCCTGATACGATTCCACGAGCTTCATTGCGAGTTCCGAGTCTATAGAAACAAGAATCTACTACTTGCGAGTAGAAAGCAAAATCTTCGCCTGCCATCCAAAGGTCAAGGTCAATGATATTTTCTGCTCCCATAAATTTTGTTGCTTCGGCTTTTATTCTACGAGTAAGTTCTGGATGATTTTTCAAGAATGGATAACCCTTCACTATTTCAAAATCGCAAACACCACCCATTGCTTCGGTGATGCCTTCAGCCATTTTTTTCATTCTACGCAAGCCATCTTCTCTCCATTCTTCATCCATACAACGGAATGTTCCTTGAATCGTCACTTCATTTGGAATAACATTCGTCACACCATCGGCAATGAAACGCCCGAATGAAAGCACCGAAGGGTTGGCTGGCTTACGATTACGAGAAATAATTTGTTGGAGAGAAACAATTACGTGCGAAGCAATCAAAACGGGGTCTATGAGTTGGTCAGGCATTGCACCGTGTCCGCCCTTGCCTTTGATAGTCATATAAATTTCGTCGGTGCTGGCCATGTACATTCCTTCACGGAAACCTATTTTACCGACAGGAATATTGGGTGCTACGTGTTGCCCAATCATACTTGCAGGAGCTGGGTTTTCAAGCACACCTTCCTTAATCATAATTGATGCTCCCCCTGGGGCTTTTTCTTCGGCTGGTTGAAAAACAAGTTTTACTGTGCCTTCAAAATCTTCTCTCAGTTGATGCAAGATTTTGGCTGTACCGAGCAATGATGAGGTATGAACATCGTGTCCGCAGGCGTGCATCACTCCTTCGTTTTGCGATTTATATGGCACATCATTTTTCTCGAAAATAGGCAACGCATCCATATCAGCACGTAAGCCGATAACTTTACTCGATGGATTTCGGCCTTCAATCAGGGCAACTACTCCTGTATTAGCGATTCCTTCTTGCGGAGTTAGACCAATATCTTTGAGTTTTTGAGCTACAAATTTGGCCGTGTTATATTCTTGAAACGACAGCTCAGGATTTGTATGTAAGTAGCGGCGATTGGCCACTGCCTCAGCCGCGTAATCTTTGGCAAGTTGCTTTATTTTTAAGTCGATTGACATGATATTTAATGGAAAATTGAGAATGAAAAATGATTTTAACTTCAATTAATTGAATCTGTTGCTAAAACTATTTACAAAATTACCATCTATTGATTCACTAAAAAAACTATTATTGATTATTTACGGATTAAAATAGCTAAAACAATAATTTGAATATTAAACAATTGATTTTGCTCACAAAATTCGTTTAAATTCAAGTCGAGTTAAGGTAGCGGTTGGCGTGAAATTTGCTCCTATTTCGGTATCAATCTCTTTAATTTTTAACAAATGAAACGTTTTCTTATTATCGGCTTCCTATTTTTAGCACACATTGTTTTTGCACAAAACAAAGATAAATACCTGCTTTCTATCAATGATTTTGAAGCTAAACTTAGGGATAACATTGGTGTGGCTCAGTTGATTGATGTTCGTACACCCGAAGAATATATGCGTGGACACCTCAAACGTGCCATTAATCTGAATTTTAATGATGATAATTTTGAAGATATTGTAAAAACCAAACTTGATAAAACCCGACCTGTGTTTGTATATTGCTTTTCAGGACGACGCAGCACGGATGTGGCTGTATTTTTGCGTGATTTAGGCTATAAAGAGGTTTATGATATGGCAGGTGGTTTTGCAAAATGGACGTCTTCGAGCAAGCCTTATGCTTCGGACAATACTACTACTCAGCCGATTGCGGCTTTTACGCTTGAAAATCTCGACCGAGTTGTACAATCAAATAGCATTGTTTTAATAGACTTTTATGCCGAATGGTGCGGACCTTGTAAAAAAATGACTCCGATTTTGAATAAAATCGCTGACCAAAATAAGAATATAAAACTATTGAAAATTGATGCCGAAAAAAGCGACAATATTGCTTCAGTATTTAAAGTTGAAGAAATTCCAACTTATGTAATTATCAAAAATGGCAAACAAGTTTGGCGTGGTGTGGGTGAAATAGACGAAACTGAATTGAAAGAGGTTTTGGCGAAAATGGAATAAACCAATCAATAAAACCATAAAAAGGTACAACACATCAGTATAAAGACTGAAGCAATTCAAGTAATACTTTTACTTGAAATAGGTGGAAGGAATTGTCAGAAAACAGCAAAACCAGCTAAAATTATAGTTAATAATTAGACAAGTAGGCGAAAAACTCAATTGTTATGTAGGAAATGGAATTTCGAGTACCCGTTTTGTGATTGAGATTCCGAGTAAAGCAAATTAAGTATTACTTCTTCTTTAGGGCAGCTTTATTAACTTGGATTTTCAATGAAGTTTCGGCACTTTCGCCTTGGCTATCGCTCACTTTAAGTTTCACTTCATAATTACCTACTTTTGCGAAAGTATATTCTGGGTTTTGCTCTTTGAATCTTACCGTAGTACCAACGATATTCCACTCAAAACTCAGACCATCTTTTGTATCATAATCAACCGAACCTTCTGGCGAAAACTTTACTTTCAAAGGTGCATTTCCCGATAGCACATCGGCAGAAATAACAGCAATCGGTTTTCGGTTTTTCTCGGCATAATCAATCTTCGATAAGCGATTATTCTCTAAAAGATATAGTTCGCCATCGACCCCAAAAGCCATGTCTTTGATAAACTCGAAACGAGTATTTGATAGAAACGGCTCTACGTTCTTCACATTGCCATCTTCGTCAAACGTCTCTATTACAAACCCATATTCGTTATCGAATCTGAATGATTTTCCTGCAAAATACTTGGGTAAACGATAAGGTTCATTGGTATATTTATCAAATTCGTAAGTAATATTTTTTAATAGAGGCGTGGTTGACTGGCTCGAAAAATCGCTCAGCGTGGCCACGCTATCGCCCATGAGTTGCATTCGACCAATTTTATATTCGTTGGCGGCAGTTTCTGAAAACGTATAAACATACCCATTTTCAGCAAATTCTGGGTCGAGTTTGATGGCTTTTAGATTGGTAGCATCAATTTTCCCGATTTGATTCGTCTTGCGTTTTTGAGTATCAAAAATCTTCACTTTACCATTTTGTTCAACCCAAACCACACTTCGAGTGGGCAAAGTAGCCAAAGCCAATGGATTTTCTAAATTATCAGATAATGTTATCTTCAAGAAATTACTTTCTGAAGGTAAAGCCGTATCAGCAATTTTAGCATAATCGGGTAACTTTTTAGAAGAAACCTCTTCGATACCCGCCCAAATATGAGTCAATAAATTAGGGTTTTGAAAAGCTGAAAGTTCACTGCCCAGAGCGGTGTAAAACATTTTTCCACCTTCTTCGGTCGTGTAATACCATGCCCATGTTTTGCCCATGACGTCCAACAAAACTGGCTTACACTTAACGGGTACACTACTCATTACCAAAGGTTTATCATCTATTTTCCAAAGTGGTGGCAGTTCACTTTTTCCTATTGTAGCATTTGTAATAAGGCTCAATTGCACTTTATTAGTAAATTGATTTTCGCCCAAAACTCCTCCTATCATTTTATTATACCAAAGCCATTTGTAGTTTTTTTCAATAGCACCGCACACGCCCACAAAACCACCTCCTGCTTGCAAAAAACGCTGTAATTCAGCTGATTGCTGAAAACTTAGAGCATTGACTGAAGTATTTAAAAACACTACGGCATTATAATTTTTGAGGTTTGATTCGCTGATTTTTGCAGGGTTTGAGGTCGTATCAATTAAGCGTTTTTTGCTTTGGGCATCTTCCCAAAGTGCCTTTGCTGGTGCCGAATTTGAAACTGGATAAAAAATTAAGGTTTTACTCTGCCCAAACACAACATAGGTACTCAGAAAAACAAAAGTTAATAATATAATTTTCTTCATTCTTTAGGCAGGCAAATTTAATTCTCCAATATTTTCTCTTAAAATTAATCAAATTTGACTTTATTCCCTGCTATTTTTCTCATAGAAGCCTTCATTTCGTCAATTTTTTGAGGAAACTGCTTCGCTAAATTGTTTTTCTGAGCCAAATCTTTCGATAAATCATAGAGCTGATATTCAGGTGAATTTCCTAACTCTATCCTTTCTTCTTTCGATACCTCAGGGCCTTTATGTGGTGGAATCATTACGAAATTACCTTCTCTGAATGCCAATCTGCCCGATGCTTCAAGCACCAAGTTAGTACGTCCTTGTTTCGATTTTCCAAGCATTACGTTAAGCAAATTTTGGCTATCGGTCGAATAACTTTCAGCACCAACCAAATGAGCAAACGATGAGGCAAAATCTAACTGACATATCACCGCTTCAGATACCGCAGGTTTGATTTTTCCTTTCCAATAAGTAATAAAAGGCACTCTCGTACCTGCTTCGTACAAACTATATTTTCCGCCACGAAGTCCGCCTGCGGGCGTATGATTACCCAATTTTTCGGCGGCATCATCATAATATCCATCATCAAGCACGGGGCCATTATCGCTCGAAAAAACCACGAGTGTATTTTCGAGCAAGCCATCTTTTTCTAATTTTTTCATAATTTCACCAACGCACCAATCGGCTTCTAAAATGGCATCACCACGAGGCCCCATACCTGATTTTCCAACAAACCGAGCGTGCGGAACTCGTGGCACGTGTGGCTCGTGCAAGGCATAATACAAGAAAAATGGCTTGCCAGTTTTACTCGGTTGATTACTATCAATAAATGCTTTTGCTCTTCCCAGAAAAACATCCGCCATGTCTTCATCCACCCATAATGCTGATTTTCCACCTTTCATGTACCCGATGCGTGGAACACCATTCGTAACGCTAAAGTTATGCCCAAAATGCCATTTTAGTTTGGTCATCAGCTCGGGGTTTGAGATGGCGGTTGGTTCGCCTTCAAAGTTTTGTTTGTAATTGACAGAAATCGGGTCGGTGGCTTCAAGCCCAACAACATTGCGGTTTTCTACAAAAACAGTAGGTACTCGGTCGTTGGTTGCAGCCATGATATACGAATAATCGAAGCCAATATCGTTGGGCGAAAATGCTATTGATTTGTTCCAATCCAAAGCCCCATTACCCAGCCCTAAATGCCATTTTCCAACTACACCCGTTTTATAACCTGCTTTTTTGAGCAATTTAGGGAGTGTCATTGAAGCAGTATCTATCAATAATGGAGCATCGCCAGGTAGCACTTTTGTCCCTTCGGTTTTCCACGGATACTTGCCCGTCAGTAATGCAAATCGGCTTGGCGTACAGGTGGCAGAAGTTGCATAGCCATTCGTAAAACGGATTCCTCCATTGGCCAGTTTATCAATATTAGGCGTTGGTAACGTTCCTTTTTTGTAGGCATTTACATCGCCGTAGCCTAAATCATCGGCATAAATGATTAGGATATTGGGCTTCGGGCTTGGCTTTTGAAAGCTAAATAGCCCAAGCAACAAAACTGACAAGAGGTATCTCATAACAATAAGTTTTTTTAGTATCTACTTTTTTACTTATGAAAAAAACAATAATTCTACGAATTGTAAAATGATTTGCTGCAAAATTTAGTTTTTCGACCTAACCTGCATTTTATCATTGTTTCTTCGGCAAATTAGGATTTTCTTTGCAGAAAAATTCAGATTACATGCAAAAGATTACCATTGCCGTTGACGGCTATTCGAGTTGTGGCAAAAGTACGACCGCCAAAAAAGTAGCTGCACGTTTGGGATATAGCTATATTGATACAGGAGCAATGTATCGGGCTGTAACCCTTTATTTTCATCAGCATTTGGTAACACTTACCAACGAAAAAGAAGTAGCAAAAGCACTTGATAATATTCAGATTGAGTTTCGTAGAAACCCCAATGATGGCCGAAACGAAACATTCTTAAATGGTTTAAATGTAGAAGACGAAATCCGAAAACTTTACATTGCCAATCAGGTAAGTGAGGTGAGTGCAATTGCCGAAGTACGCCACGCCATGGTGGCTCAGCAACGCAAAATGGGTAAAAAGAAAGGCGTGGTAATGGATGGACGAGACATCGGAACGGTGGTTTTTCCTGATGCTGAACTAAAGATTTTTATGACTGCCGACCCGATAATCAGAGCGAATCGCCGCCAGATTGAACTGAATGAACGAGGTGATTTAGTTGATATTGAGGAGATTATCGAAAATATCAAGAAACGTGACTTGATTGATACCACTCGCAAAGAAAGTCCACTTCGCAAGGCCAATGATGCCATTGATATTGATACATCATATATGACACTCGATGAACAAGTAGAAATGGTTTGTCTTTTGGCCGATGAGACGTTGAGCAAAGCGATTAGAAAATAAATTTTTACTTTAATAAAACCTATGAGATTTTGAAAACCTCATAGGTTTGAACTGCGATATTGAAAAATCTTGATTATATAGTTGTTGGGCAAGGAATTGCGGGGTCGTTACTGGCTTATCAGTTGATGAAAGCGGATAAAAAAATATTGGTTTTGAATGATGAAACTTTGCCTACTTCATCGACAGTGGCGGGGGGAATTTTCAACCCAATTACGGGTAAAAACCTTGATAAAACTTGGCTTGCCGACAAGATTTTTCCATATCTGAGAACATTCTACACTTCGCTCGAAAAAGAATTTCACGCCAATTTTTATCACGAAACTAATCTTTATCGCCCGTTTGCCAACGAGCAGCAACGCCGACATTTTTTGAGATTGACCGATGAATATGACTTAGGAAATTACCTTAAAATTATTCAACCAAATCAATCTGATTATGAGCAAGTTAGCAATGAATTGGGTGGACTTTATACTTCATCCGCAGGTTGGGTAAATGTACCAAAAATGCTTGATTGTTTCCGAGATTTTTTCAAGCAAAACGAAAGTTATCAAGCCGAAAAAGTAGATTTTACTGAACTAAACATTAACGAAAACAACGTTTTCTATAAAGATTTAGCAGCAAAAAGAATTATTTTTTGCGAAGGCTTCTACTCTACTCAGAATCCGTTTTTTAGCTGGATTCCGTTTAATCCTGCCAAAGGAGAAACACTTTTGGCCGATGTAAAAGGCTATAAAATCAAAGAAATTATCAATCAAGGATTCTGGATTATTCCACTTGGCGAAGGCAAATGTCGCTTCGGCTCAACCTATATCTGGGATAATCTCGACTGGCAATCCACCGAAAGTGGACACGATTTAATTACTTCAAAAATTAGCAAATTCCTCTCTCCTTCTTTCAAAATCACTGGTCAAGAAGCAGGAATCAGACCAACTACCAAAGACCGTCGCCCCTTCATGGGCAATCATCCGCAGCATACTAACGTATATATATTCAACGGCCTCGGCACGAAAGGCGTGTCACTTGCCCCCTATTTTGCCGAAGAAATGCTCAGTTTTTTAGAAACTAATAAAGTTTTAATGCCCGAAGCTAACATTGAGCGTTTTTATTCGTTATATTCGTTGTAGGATTTTGTATGAGTTTTTTAGTGAAAAATTATGCAAAATTACGTACCCAAAATGACACATTTGCCACTTTTGTGCCCCCGAATGTGTCAGATTACAACTCTAACTTACTGAAAAACTGTATTCTTGGAAATATACAAAGGCATGGAAAATTTGTTTACTCTTCGTCGAATAAGCACAGCAGCTTACCTAATGCTTGTATTAGGCGTAGGTCGTGTATCTGCACAAAGCTACTTTTCGTCAACCCAAGAAGAATTTGGGAAAAATCGTATTCAATACAAAAGATTTGAATGGCTCACGATTCGGAGTAATAATTTTGAGTTTAACTACTACCGTAGCGGAGATAAAATTGCCCAAAATGCCGCTAAAATAGCCGAAGGCGAATACGACCGCATCACAGAGCTGTTGGGCTATACGCCCTTCACAACAATGAAAATTTTTCTGTACAATTCTCCCAAAGAGCTTGAACAAAGTAATATCGGACTAACCGCCCCAATTGATTTAGATGGCAGCATTCTGAACTTAGCAAAATCTCGTGTGCAAATTGCTTACACAGGTAACGAAGAGCAATTTAAACAAGAGTTAGTACAGCAAATTGCACGTTTGTTTGTTTATGACATGCTTTATGGCGGTAGTTTGAAAGAGGTTTTACAGAGTTCGCTGCTGTTGACTGTTCCCGAATGGTACATGGCGGGAATATCGGCTTATATTTCGGGCGATAACGAAAACCCGCTTATGCTGGACAGAATGCGTACGGTGATTCTTAAAAATAAAGACAAAAAAATCGAAACCATTCAAGGTAAAGATGCCGAAATAATTGGGCAATCTATTTGGAATTACATTGCGGTTCGCTACGGAAAAGATAATATTTCTAATATTTTGAACCTCACTCGCATCATTCGTACCGAAGAATCAAGTATCACGAGTACGTTGGGAATTTCTTACAGTAGATTTCTGAAAGAGTGGCGAGAATATTATGCCAATAGTCTTTATACTTCTACTGAAGAGAGAACCCAAGATAATACACAGAAAAAAATAGAGGGAATTACACCCAACAATTCGTTGGTAGAAACTAAACAAAAATTGGTACTCGGAGCAGGTGAAGTTGACACGGATAACTATGAATTTGATGCCGAAAATATTATCAAATCTTTGGCAGCCGAAACCACCAAGACCAAAGGAGAAATAACCGACAAAACGATTCCGAAGTCGGGCAGGTTTAAAGAAACTTTAAAAATAAAAGGCCCTTTTGCCTACGAAAATATTGTCATTGCCAATGATATAAAATCTGACTTCTTGGTTGACCCCGTAAGACGAGTAGGTATGAAAAATACATTGGTCATGAATGATTTACTCGAAAATCATAGTATCAAATTAGGGCTTTTCATTACACCCGTTCTACGAAACCATGATGTATATCTAAGTTATAACAATAATGTAAAAAGAGTTGATTGGGGAATTGATATTCAACGCCGCTCTATTTCGTTTGGAGAAGTAGATGCACGCACACATTATTTATTTCGTCCGCTTGGAATTAATATGCCACAAAGCTCGGCTTTAACTATCGACCGTCGCCTTTATTACAATCGTTTTTCGGCGTTTGCATCTTATCCGTTTAGTCAATATTTAAGAGTCGTGGCATCGCCAAATCTTACATCAACCTCTGATATTGATATTTTAGATTTGGGTCGAAAAAACACTCAATCTACTTACTTAGGTTTTCGTGGAGAAGTAGTTTTTGATAACACTACTCCACTATTTAGTAAAGTTTTGGTTGGAACAAGAGCTAAAATTCGCATCGACCGCTCATATAGTCTAAAAAGTAGTAACGAGAACTTCAGCCGTATGGTTATTGATGCTCGTCATTATCGTAAATTATTTGGGAGTGTGATTCTTGCAGGCAGACTTTCATACAGTCGTTCGCTTGGAAAAGCTCCTAAAGTCACATTTTTGGGGGGTGTCGAAAACGCCATTAATCGTACAGTTCAGCCGAGTAATGGTCAAACTATTGGCGTCCCGAGAGATTTAAGAGATATTTTATTCTACGATTATGCAGGAAATTTGAGAGGTTTTAATTTTGCTAAACTCTACGGTACAAGCCATTTATTGACCAATTTAGAATTACGTTTGCCATTGGCTCAGCATGTTGCAAAAGGTTCGATGACTTCTAACTTTCTTCGTAACCTACAGTTTGTTGGTTTTACTGATGTTGGAACTGCCTGGTATGGAAATAGGGGGCCATTCAACCGTCAAAACAGTTTGAATACTGAAATTATTGGCGGCAATCAAAACCCATTCAGAGCTACTGTAACTAACTTTAAAAATCCTTTTTTAGTGGGTTATGGTGTTGGTTTAAGAACTACCATTTTGGGATACTTCGTAAAAGCCGATTATGCCTGGGGAGTCGAAGATAAAGAAGTGAATCCACCCAAATTATACTTATCGCTTGGTTACGATTTCTAAGGCTAATCAGCTAATTATAAGTCTTTATTTCTATTAAAACATAGGTTTCTCCATAAATAACATCCTCTTACTAAGGGGATGTTATTATTTTAATAAAGCCACTTGGCATAGTTTTAGTTATTCTATGCCAAACACTCACCAAGAGCCAACATATTTGTTTTTTTTCTACTTCATAGGCTCCCCTCCCCCTTTTTTTATTAAACGGCCACATTTTGAGATTTGGCACAGTTTTGGATACAATTGATTTGAATATAGTATTGCCTATCTCAACTGTTTTAATTGCTATATTCATAGAAAACAATGCTTTGAGTGAAAATTCATGATGAAAGGACAATTGGTACTTAGACAGAGAATTATTTAAAATACTTGCAAATGAAATACAATTTTACCGAGAGTGGTGTCCCAAAGCCAATACAGGGGTATTCACAACAACACAAATCAAACAAAGACACTAAGGTGTTGGAGTTTGTACAGAAAATTGTCAGTGCGATTAGTCTATTTTTAAAGCAAAAAAATACCAGTCAAGTTTCTGCTATATCTCCAAGGGGTGTAGTTGTGAAATCTAACGAGCAACTTTATACAGAAAGTGGTTTACAAGAGTACTCTATTCATAAGTTTTCTCCACAATTAAGTAACAATATAGTAAAATCCATGCCTGATTTAATACCAAATCAAGATTTAACCATGAATAAGCTTTCCCTTAACAGTAGTTCAACGGTCAAAGAATACCATTTAGGTAGTCATTTTGATGAAAAGTTGAAACGATGGATACCTTCATGCTACTCCCCGACAAAGTTATATGATGGGAACGACGATTACCCTAAAAACTCACTTTTTAAGGGTTTCGCAACAACAATTATGTTGGTGTTTATTAGTATTTGGGGAGCTTTTGCTCAAAGTAGTATCGACCTATCGCTCAAACAAACCGTTGATAAGTCGTTACCTACCTTGAACGAAAGTATCAAATACACCCTATGGTTAAAAAATTCTGGTCCCTCGATTGCAAGTTCGATTGTGGTACAAGATAATTTTCCGATTGCGGGTGCCGTTTTGAATACTCATACAGGAGGAACTAATTTTTCGTACAGTCCAATTACTGGTATTGGCACTTGGAATGTTGCGTCATTGGCTATTGGCGATTCTGTAAAATTAGAAATTACAGCAACCGTTACCCAACAAGGTGTATTCTTCAATACTGCCGAAGTATTTTCAGTTGGAGCAGGTCAAGAAGATACAGACTCTACTCCAAACAATTCAAAACTTTATGAAGATGATATTGCAGCGGCTTGTTTCTCTGTACCACTTCACTGGTATCCAGGTGAAGAATATACCGTTTCAGTTCCTGCACCTTACAAATATGGTTCAACCATTAAGTGGTTTAATGGCACAACCGAAATTACACCAAGTTCGACAGTTGCTGTTGTCAATGCCGATTCGTCATTGACTATTAAAGCTCCTGGTACATTTACTTTTACGACTAACGTTACGAATTGCCCTGCACAAGGTTGTTGTGCGGTTCAAGTGATTCAAGGACCTTATGGAAGCATAGGTGATTACGTTTGGCAAGATACCAATAATGATGGCAAACAAGGCCCGACTGCAACTGAACCCCCAGTAGCTGGTGTGAAGGTTTATTTATTAAGTGCTTCGGGTGTAAAGCTTGATTCGACCGTTACTGATGCTCAAGGAAAATATTTATTTGATAGCCTAACAACTGACAGCTACCAAGTTAAGTTTGTGAAACCTATTGGCTATGATTCGTTCACAACTCAAAATTCGGGTACTGATGATACAAAAGATAGCGATGCTGGTACAACTGGGCTTTCGCAATTAATTAATATTGATACTTCAAAATTATCAACAGATACATTACGCAACAATCCAAATATTGATGCTGGTCTGAAACCAAATTATGGTTCAATCGGTGACTACGTTTGGTCGGATGTCAACAACAATGGCCAACAAGATGCGGGCGAAGCCCCTATCGCTGGTGTAAAAGTTTACTTGTTGAGTGCAACAGGTACTAAACTTGATTC
>JAIYBU010000091.1 GCA_027488335.1 Cytophagaceae bacterium | reverse complement strand
GCGATTTTCCTGAAAATTTTGATAAGCATTTAGATGCGTTTCAGTTTATCAAAGATGTGCCTGTAGATTGGGACGATACCAAAGTTTTAGAAGCTGAACCTGCCGACTACATCACGATTGCCCGGAAACAAAAAGGGAAAGAAAATTGGTTTTTGGGAGCAATTACTGATGAAAATGCTCGAAAAACTACTATAAAACTTGAATTTTTAGAAGAAAATGCTCGATACGAAGCTACAATTTATCAAGATGCCGCCGATGCCGATTGGAAAACCAAACCCGAAGCCTATAAGATTGAAAAGAAGATTGTTACCAAAAAAGATGTTTTGAATCTGAGTCTTGCCAAAGGTGGCGGTTGTGCGATTAGTTTAACGAAGTTATAACGCAGATTAATTTTTTAGACTACTTTTGTAGCCAAATAAACACCCATATACTAAATAATCATCTGGCCATGAAGAAGATTACTCTTTTTATTATGCTTGGGGTGGTGTCAGTTGCTTGTCGAACTGCTAAAACTACTCTCAATAACAATGTAGGTTCTCAAAACGAAATCGCTATAACTTTTCTTCACCTAAATGATGTCTATGAAATCTCACCGCTTGATAATGGTAAAGTTGGTGGAATGGCTCGTGTAGCAACCGTTCGACAAAATTTATTGAAAGAAAATCCGAATACAGTAACCGTGCTTTCGGGCGATTTTTTGAGTCCTTCGGTAATCGGAACACTTCGTTACGAAGGTAAAGGAATTAAAGGCCGTCAGATGGTTGAAACCATGAACGCTGTGGGTATCGACTGGGTTTGTTTGGGTAATCATGAATTTGATTTAGACCAAAAAGATTTACAAGAGCGTATCAACGAATCGAAGTTTAATTGGTTGAATGCCAATGCTTTAGAGAAAGTTAAGGATGAGTACGTACCTTTCGGGAAAGTAGTGGATGGTGTAAAAGTGCCTTTCTTGAAAACTACTATTTTAACCTTCAAAAATGCCAAAGGTGCCGAAGTGAAAGTTGGTATGTTTGGTATTTTATTGCCTTCAAACAAAAAAGATTTTGTGCTATACGATGATTTTTTCGAGGCCGCTAAAAAAGCTTATGCCGAATTAGAACCAAAGTGTGATTTTGTAGTAGGTATTACGCATATCAATAAAGTGGACGATATAAGATTGGCCGAAATGCTGCCAAATGTAAAGCTTTTAATGGGTGGACACGACCACGATAACATGCGTGAACAAATCGGTAATGTTGTGATGGCAAAAGCCGATGCTAATGCCAAAACTGTTTATATCCACCGAATTACGTTTAATAAAGTTACGAGCAAAGTAGAGGTAAAATCAGAGTTAAAAAAGATTGATGATACCATTGCCGATGAGCCAACTGCGGCTGCCGTAGTAAAAAAATGGGAGGATATTCAGGATGCGGCTTTCAAGGCCATAGGACTAAATAAAGATGAAGTAATTGCTGACTTGAAAGAGCCACTCGATGGCCACGAAACCATAGTTCGTAATAAGCAGGGAAACATGGGAAGTATGATAAACAATGCTTTGTTGGCTTCTTCGCCCAATAAGTTTGATTGTGCTTTCTTCAATGGCGGCTCGATTCGTATTGATGATAACGTTGCTGGAAAACTTACCCAATTGGATGTACTTCGTATTTTGCCTTTCGGTGGGAAATTGGTTGAAATCAAACTTCGTGGACGTTTACTTGAAAGAGTGCTGCAAACTGGTCTCGAAAACAAAGGCAGTGGTGGATATTTGCAATGGGAGAAAGTTGCTTATGATGAAGTTAAGAAAGAGTGGAAAATCGACGGAAGATTATTGGATGTCAACCAAGAATACAACATCATTACGAGTGATTTCTTGTTTTCGGGCAAAGAACGTAATTTGAGTTTCTTCACTAAGCAAAATCCTGATGTCATTTCGGTGGTGGATACCTTTCCAGAAGCCGATGTTAGGAATGATATTCGTAAGGCTGTAATCGCTTATTTCAAGAAAAAATAATATAAAGGATTACAACCTTTACCGTATATTTAGAGTCATGGTAGTAACCATAAAAACTACCATGGCTTTTTTATGAAAAAACTTCTTCTTTTTGTAGCAATTATTGGTCTAAATGCTTGTAATCCAGATAAAAGTATGACCACCGAAACCGTAAAAGGCTATCGGCCAATATACGTGAGCTACGCAACTCTTCGCAATGTTTCCTCGGGTTCACCGCAAAAACTCCGCAAGGCAGGAAAGATTTATACCAAAGATAAATACCTGTATATCAATGAAATAGGGCAGGGGATTCATGTTTTCGATAATTCGGATAAAACAAAGCCCCAAGCCATTGCTTTTATTTCGATACCTGCCAACCAAGATATTTCGATTGCCGATAATATTCTCTATGCCGATAATGCCGATGATTTAGTGGCGATTGATATTACTAATCCGTTGGCTATTAAGGTAGTAAAGCGAATTGAAAAAGCTTTTCCGTATCCGAGTTTTCCGCAGCAACGAGGACAATTCGAGTGTGTTGACCCATCCAAAGGTTATGTGGTTGATTGGGAATATACTGATTTGGTCAATCCGAAGTGTTTTCGGTAGCTTATCCAATGTTTAAATAATATAAAAATAAGTATTCATATTATTGTTTTACTATGAAAAAGGCATTCGCCATTTTACTGCTTTCTACACTCATTTATGCTTGTCGAGGAGATGCGGTTTCTGCTTCACCCACCACTGGAACGGGTGGCTCAACTGCTCGTTTTACGATAGCTAATGGTTATTTATATATCGTTGATAATCAGTCGCTTAAAACGTATAATATTCAAAATACCTCGAATCCGATTTTTGTAAGAAGAGCTTCATTGAACACCGTTGTCGAAACTATTTTTCCATTCAATAATCATCTTCTGATTGGCACGCAAAATGGTATGTATATTTTCAATATTTCTTCGCCCGAAAACCCGCAATTTGTGTCGGTTTATTCACACATTGTCTCCTGCGACCCCGTTGTGGCCGAAGGAAATTATGCGTATGTGACCCTTCGTAGCGGTACCAATTGTAATCGTGGACAAAATGTGTTGGATGTAATTGATATTAAAGATTTGAAAACACCAAAGTTACTCAATAGCTATCCGATGCAAAGTCCGCATGGTTTGGGTGTTGGCGGAGATTTGCTTTTTGTAACCGAAGGCGATTATGGTATAAAAGTTTTTGATAAAAAAAATCCAACGGCTTTGAAACAAATCAATTATTTTCAAGATTTTGCCGCAGTCGATGTCATTCCAGAAGATAACACTTTAATTATTACGGGTAAAGACGGAGTGTATCAGTATAGTTATAATGCACAAAAAGAGTTGAAATTATTAAGTAAAATCGCTACAAATCCATGAAAAGAAACTATATACCTTCGGTTTTTATTGCTCTTTTTATGACAATAATTACGGGTTCTTATGCTCAAGATTCGTTGACTAACAGACATTTAATCTTGAAAATCGCTCCGCTAACAATGTTTGATATTGATAATACGTTTCAATTTGCAGCGGAGCATAATCTAGGAAAAAGTAAGCGTTGGTCGCTGTCTGAAGAGCTCGGTTACGGTGCAGGAGTTGCCAATTTATGGGGCGAAAGCAACGATTTTGGGCCAGCAAGAGAGCATTATCGAGTAAAAGTGGAAGCCCGTAGATACGACAAAAAAGCTTCAAACATGACTGGCGGGTATTTGGGATATGAGCTTTTTTATAAGCAAGTAAACGATGAACTCAGCAGAAATGTTGGGCGTGAGTGCGAGAGCGGTCCTTGTGCGTATTTTGAAAGTCTGGACTATCCAGTGAGTAAATATGTGGTTGGTGCAACAATCAAAGTCGGATATCAGGCAAGATTGAAAAATGAGGACAAAAAAAAGACTAAATTTGTGTTTGATTTTTATGTAGGTTTGGGAGTTAGAAGAATAATGATTGACCACAAAATTGATGCGGCAAAAACACAAAATAATTCATGGTTTGGGAATGATGGCTTTCTCTCGTTTGGTAGCTTTGGTTATGCCGACAGAGCGTATAATATTCCGCATGGTTCGCTCGGGATTAGGTTTGGGTATTTGGTGTTTTAGTTTTTTTGCATCATCTGCCCAAAGTGGGGTGTCGCCCAATAGTTTTTCGTTTCTGCATATTGCCAATAATGCTCGTATAAACGGCTTAGGTGGTAACAATGTATCGCTGGCTGATAATGATATAAACCTTTTTTCATTTAATCCTGCTTTGCTTGACTCCGCCAATGCTGGTCAAATAGGCTTAAGTTTTTCGCCGTATTTGGCTTCGAGTAAGTTTCTTACGCTCAATTATTCGCCAAAATTTACCCAAAAATCTTTGGCAGGAAATTGGGGGATTTCACTTCAAAATCTCAATTATGGAACTTTTCAAGGAATGGATGCCGTCGGAAATCTGACAAATGAGTTTTCGGCCAATGATTTTTCGTTGGGGCTTACTCATTCTCGAAAGGTCAATTATATCAGCTTCGGAATTGCCGCAAAACTGGTGGCTTCGGTGCTTGAATCGTATAGTTCGGTGGCATTTCTAACCGATTGGGGTGGAACTTTCAAGCATCCCACACACGATTTGAGTTTCGGGATTGTGGCAAAAAACGTTGGATTTATACTGAAAAGTTACGGAAATATTCGCTCCGAACTTCCCTTTGATTTACAAGTGGGGGCTTCGTTTAAACCCAAATATATGCCAGTCCGTTTTTCGCTGACGGGGCATCATTTATACGTTTTTGATATTGCTTACAACAACCCAACTTTCAATTTTACTTTCGACGAGCAAGGCAATAAAATACCCAAAAAGATTTCTTCGGCTGATAAAATCTCTCGACACTTTATCCTCAGCACCGAAATTTTAATTCATAAAAACTTCAATTTGTTGTTAGGCTATAATTTTCTTCGTAGAAAAGAATTACTTATTAATGGTCTTGGTGGAGCGACTGGCTTTTCATTTGGGGCAAATATTCGCCTCAAAAAACTTGATTTTGCTATTTCACACAGTATTCTTACTTCTCCGAAAGGTCAAACTTCTTTTACACTTAATTGGCGAAGGTGATAGTAATACTTTGCCAAATCGTCGATAAATAAGGAGGTATTATCGAACGAATAACCATTTTAAATCTATCTGTCGATTATTTCTTGTAAAGTGTATAATTGCAATCGTTTCTTATTTTTGAAGTAGTAATTTTGAGCCATAAAAAATATAGATAACGTAAAATAACACAAAAAATGATAAAATTGATTTTCACTTTACCGCTCATATTGATTAGTTTATGGGTAAATTTTGCCACTAAAAGAACTGATAACCAAGCAATGACCATGTGTGTATCTATGCCAAATGAAACTAATTATCAAGCAGTTTCTGCCGATAATGGTTATAATAGCTTCGAGAATGATACAACAAAGGCTTATACAATGCCATTGCTCGCTAAAACTGCTAAGGGTGAAGTAATGCTTTCGTGGACGGAAAAGGATTTGCAAGGCATAACATCATTTTGCGTGGCTTTTTCTAAAGATAATGGGAAAACTTTCGGAGATAAGAAAACGATTTATAGTGGAGCAGGCATTGGTAATAGCCGAATGATGCGTGCCAGAGTTCTTGCCAAAAAAGATGGTAGTTTGGTGGCGGTTTTTACGAATAGTAGTGCTTCACAACCTGCTGCTGGTGGCGGACGTGGAGGGCGTTCGTCGAATATCGTCTATTGTGTATCGAAAGATGGTGGTTCGACTTGGACTTCACCAGCACCAGTCGATTCTGACCCAAAACAAGGAATTGTAAGAGGTTTTTTTGATGCCATCGTGATGTCGAACGATGAAATTGCGGTGGTTTATCTAAAAGATGTTGCCAATAGCACTAAGCATGAAGAACGTGATTTACGTTTAGTAGTTACAAAGAATGGCGAGATGCAACCCGAAAAACTCATCGACCCAGTAGTTTGCGATTGTTGCCCAATCAATATGTTAGTTGATGCTGACGGAGCTTTAAACGTAATTTATAGAGATAATAACGATAACATCAGAGATATGGCTCGCATGGTTTCAACTGATAATGGGGCTACTTTCTCGAAGCCCGAAATCATTCATAACGATGGTTGGAAAATAAACGGTTGCCCGCACAGTGGAGCAGTTTCGACAACTTATGGAAAGTCGGCTTTGGTGGCTTGGTTTTCGGGAGCAGAAACCGAATCTGGCGTGAGATTAGCCACTCGTGAAGGAAAAAAACTTTTTGTTTTGGAAGATGCTTCGGCAAAGAACCCATATTTAGTGGAGTCACCAAAATCAGCGATAATGTTGTGGGAACAAAATACCGAAAACAGCGTTTCTAAGATTGCTTACCGAAAAATAAATACTAATAAAGTTTCAGAAACTGCTTGGGTGGATGGCTCTACCAATGCGACTAATTTAGTTGCCTTAACTACTGATAATCAGGTAATTGTGGCTTATGAAGTGAAACAAGCCAATAAAAAGAATCAATTGAAAGTAAGCTCACTTTCTCTTTAATTGATATTCTACAATACTGTTTTTTTACTAAAAAAACAGTATTGTTTTCTCATTTTGGTAGCATTGTTGCCTCTTATGCTTAGTGCTCAATTGATAAATAGAATACCAATTTTATATTCATTACTCAGCATCATGAATTGTCGGAAGTAGATGGGTATTTCATGAAATTTGATGGTGAAATTATAGCTGCAAAGATGATTTTCAGATGCTGTTCTTGAAAGTACGATTGAGTTGGGTAAGTATCAATCTTCAAGAAATACTGACGAGTTACTTTAATTTCTGAACGCATGGTATAGCAATATATCATGCGTTTTTTTGTTGCTTTTATTTAAAAACTAAGAAATGGTATTAGTTTATTTTAAAAAAACGATATTGAATCAAACTTCATACCAATTTTAGCCACTAAGGAGTATTTGTAGAATAATGGGTTATTTGCTGAATAATAGGCTAATTAATAAATTATTGCATTGGATTTGATACCACTCAATAACTTGTGGCATAGGTTTTGCTACTATATATAATAGGTTTTGTATTAGTACTTGAGTTATTGTTGACCTAAAATTGTGTGAATTCCGATTTAAACGTATAAGTTATAGAATATAGGTGTCCTTAACAACGAAACATACTTTTGCTTTATCTCCTGTTTGTCTTAATACACAAGAGACTGTTGCACTTTTACGTTCTACTGGAAAGTTGATTGGAAGAGTGTTTTTTGTGTTATCTTTAGTTCTTTCAAACTATGTTTTTTCTCAAAATCCAGTAGCTGGAAATCAAAGTTTTCAGGTTTTAAGCGAGGGAAACTTCACTTCTACTAATGCTCATCACATTCATGGGTCTTTGGCAGTTGGGGGAAATTTGGTTATCAACTCGTCTTTCGTTGGCGAAGCAAATATGGATAATACAGGTTTGTATGTATTTGCGGGAGATGGCTCAGTGTCGACGGGCTTGTTGGTTAAGGGAAGTGTAACTTGGACTGCGGGAATGATGAAAGTGGGTAATGGAAAGTATATCCACATTGGCAATAGTACAGGTTCAATAACGAGTAATAATGGTGGTACTGGTTTTACGCAAGTACTACCAACAGGAGCTGCGTATAATAGTGCAAAACGTATAGAAGCTTCTGTAAATCAGCCAACCAACGTTTTACAGACGGTTGGCTTTGATTTTACTACGCTTTTCAATAATTATCGCTCAACTTCAACAACGCTCAGTACTCAAACCAATAATGTGCAGTTGTATAATTCGAGCAATTCCCCAATAATCGGTAATACAGTTTCTTCGGCTCAGAATATAAGGATTAACTCGCTTAATTCTGGGGTTAATTATTTGAATCTTACTTCAGCGTCACTTAGTAATATTACTGAACTTGCTTTTACTACGGCCGCAGTGCCAAGTGCCAATAAGATTTTGGTTATCAACGTGCCTATAACCGCCAATTTTGTTTGGAATAATTCAAATATGATAGGTATTGATGGTACGCAAGGACCCTACGTAATTTGGAACTTTTACGGAGCTACCACTTATAACCTCACTATCAATACAGCAAGTATGGTAGTAGGAACGGTTTTTTCTCCAAATATGAACTTAATTAAGGCAGGAACGGGTGATATTGAAGGGGGATTAATTGCAAAAACAATGCAACTGGGGGTAGGAGAAATTCACAACTTCCAATTTGTAAGTGATTTAACAACTTTTGAAACCTGTTCAGGAAATAGTTATGATACTGGAGGTAATCTTACTGAATATGCAGATAATCAAGATTACACAGTCACTTATACAGCGTCTGTTGGTAATTCAATTAAATTGACTTTTAATAGTTTCAGTACAGAAGCAGGTTATGATTATTTGTATATCTACGATGGCCCTAATACATCGTCGACTTTACTTTATTCATTAAACGGAACTACCTTTCCACCCTCTGTTACTTCGACTGGTAGAACGCTTACGCTAAGGTTTGTATCAGATGTTGGTTTAACTTCAAGTGGGTGGGATGCTACTATTTCTTGTGTTCCTCCTCCTTGTGTGTGTACAGGTAATTTATTGACAAATAATAGTTTTGAGGACGGTATTACTGGATGGAGTTCGTCGGGAGGGAGTGCATACAATGCTACTGGCTACGAAGTTTGTGGTACTTATAATGGATACTTACAAGCAACAACTACCAATGCTTGGCTTTGGCAACAATTAAGTGCAACAGCGGGTACTACTTATTACATGTCGTTTTGGGGCGGAACGCATGACCCAACCTTTAATCATTTCGTTCGACTCGGATTTTACAATAGTTCATATACGCTTATTGGGTCTAATCAAGTAAGTGTTGATTATGATGTTGACCCAAACAATGATATTGCATTCTATTCATTCTCGGCGATTGCTCCAGCAGGTACGTCATACATGCGAGTAGAGGCATTTGCCAATGGCGATTACATCAAACTTGACCAAATGTGTTTATCAACGAACAATATTGGAGCCTCCACTACTTGTACTGCACCTACGGTAACCGCCAATTCAAATTCACCAGTTAATGCAGGAGGAACAATTAATTTGACATCGGCAAGTTCAGGTGGAGGTGGTGCTCAATTAGTTACGAATGGCGATTTCAGTGGTGGGAATAATAGTTTTTCGTCAGATTATACATTTGGTGGCGGATATAATATCACAACTAATCCACAGACTGTTTGGAGTTGGGCGGTAAACTGCCCCAACCCAAATGGTAATTTGATGATAGGTGATGGTAACGGAAATGCCAGTTCAAGATTTTGGTATCAGTCAATCAACGTAACAGCAGGAACAACTTATACATTGGCTTTTAATGCCTATGATTTTTGGGGAGGAACTACTGCTGCTAAACTTCAATGGGGAATAAACGGGACTAAGATAGGTACTGTTCTCAATCTATCTACAGGTGAATGTAATACTTGGCAGCAATTAACTACCACTTGGACAGCAACTACCACAGGTACAGTAGTCTTTGCCATTTATAATAATGAAATTTCGGGGGCAAGTAATGATTTTGCCATAGATGATGTTTCGATTAGAGCCTCTGGTCCTATAACTTATAGTTGGGCTGGGCCAAATGGATTTACCTCAACCAGTCAGAATCCAAGTATATCAAATGTGACAGCCGTTAGGTCGGGAGTTTATACAGTTACTGCTATGGTATCGGGAGCAAGTACTTGTCCTGCCACTGCCACAGTAAATGTTGTAGTTAATGGTGGATGTACGCCTCCGAATATTACAGCAACCTCAAATACACCAGTATGTATTGGGTCAACGATACATTTTGAAACGCAAAGTACTACTCCAGGTGTTACCTATTCATGGACAGGACCAAATGGATTTACCTCAACAAATGAGCAATATCCTTGTGTGAATAATGCCCAAACTATCAATGGTGGTACTTATACAGCCATGACAACCCTCAATGGTTGTACTGCAACAGCCACAGTAAATGTTGTCATTACCAATACTCCAGCTCCGCCGCCTCCAACTGTCCCTAATATTTATAAATGTGCTGCGGGAACGGCTACTTTTACGGCCTCTAATTGTGTTGGAACTGTGAATTGGTTTAGTGCAGACTGGAATTATTTAGGCAGTGGAAGTACCTTTACTACACCTTCTTTAAGTCAAAATACTGAGTATTTAGTCGAGTGCCAAACGGCCACTTGCTTATCAGAAAAGGGAAGTACTTATGTAATATTTCAGACTACACCAACTACGAGTTTATCGGCCAACAACTCAAATGTATGTTCGGGACAATCGGTTTCACTCACAGCAAGTAGTAATTGTGCATCGGTTTCTCCAAATTTATTAGTTAACGGTGGATTTGAAGGTGTTTCTGCATCGCCGTGGTGGCTTAGTGCACCCACTATAACAACTGTCAACAATAATGCCCGCACAGGTACGTATAGCTTATCCGTTATTGGAAATGATGTAGGTTTTGGTCACAAAATTGCGAATCTATCACCCAATACAACATATACCTTTACTGGATATATGAAAGCATCGATAGCAGGACAAAATGCGTATTTGCAAGCAAGTGGGTATTCAGGAGGCACAGGTTGGACTCAATCAACCATTACGAGTGTAGGTACTACTTATACTCAATTTACACTAACTTTTACTACTGGTGCAAGCGATACATCGGTTGATTTAGGGGTTTGGAGGTACGGTACTGGCACTGTATATGTAGATGATTTGGTGCTTACCCAAAATACACCAACTTGTACATTTAGTTGGAACCCTGGTGGAGCAACTACTTCATCAATTACGGTAAATCCAACTGCAACAACCACGTATACTGTAACGAGTGGATTGAATGGCTGTACGACTACGGCTTCAACAACCGTTACGGTGTCGGGCAGTGCTATTACCGTTAACAGCCCAACTATTTGTAGTGGCCAATCAACAACTTTGACAGCGACTGGTTGTACTGGTACTGTTTCATGGAGTAATGGCGTAACGGCAGCATCAATAACAGTGAGTCCTGCATCAACTACTACTTACACAGCCACTTGTACACCAACAGCAGTAAACTTATTAGGAAATCCAAATTTTGAAACAGGTGCTTTAGGTGCGTGGGGGAATTGGGGTAACTCAACAATTACTTCGGTAAGTACAGAACGTCAAAACGGCACATTCGGTATGAAAACCGATGCAACATCTACTGCTGGTGGATTTGGACAGGATATTGCCGCCGTAGCTGGCGAAACTTTTACAGTTACATCCTGGGGACGAGTAAATAACACAACCCCATGGAGTTCAACGGGGATAAAATTCTTGAATTCGTCATGGGTTCAAGTTGGCTCAATAACCGAAACAGAAATAAACGCTACCACATTTCAGCAATATACACTTACTGCCACAGCTCCCGCAGGTACAGCTTGGGTAGAGGTTTATGGTTGGAGTAATGCTGGTGCAATCATGTATTTAGATAATTTCGTTCTGACAAAGGCAAGTTGTGCGGCATCGGCCGTGAGTACTGTTACTATTAGTTCGAGTACGCCGACGCCAACTACAACAGGAGCAAGCCGATGTGGAACTGGAACCCTAATTTTAACGGCATCGGGCTGTACAGGAACTTATAATTGGTATGCTACTGCAACTGGTGGTGCAAGTCTCGGAACTGGTGCTTCATATACAACGCCAAGTATCTCGACCACTACTACTTATTATGTTGATTGCACAATTTCAGCTTGTGTGGGTGGTAGAGCTGCGGCAGTAGCAACAATTAATGTAGTGCCTGTTACACCCATGGCAACGGTTGTTAGTACAGGCTGTACGGGTGCAACAGGGAGTATTACCGTTACAAACTTACCCGATGGCTTTTCAACCAATATTAATGGAGGAGCTTGGACTCAATATAAAAATAGCTATGTAGATTTAGCAGCAGGCACCTATACCATTGGTTATCAAGGTGGTGGGTGTACTTCTTATGCTACCTTTACGGTTACAAATTCAACCGATAATCCATTCTTGAGTCTTGCTAAAACCGAACCAACTTGCTCTACAACTGGTAGTATTACCGCAACGGGAAGTGGAGGTACAACGGGCTTGGGAGATGTTACCTATCAATTATGGTACGGTATCACAGGAAATCTTGTTTCTGATTTAACCTCAAATGCCAATTACCCAAATACACCATCCTTCTCAACATTGGTCGGTATTGCCGAGGGGTATGAAAATGCGATGGATAATGTCGGAGGAAGAATTTCAGGATACATCGTTCCACCAACCACAGGTACATATTATTTTTGGTTAGCTTCCGATGATTACAGCGAATTGTGGGGTAGCGGAGATGCAAATCCTGCTAACAAAACTCTTTTAGCAAGTGTTGTAGGGTTTACAGGTTATAGAGAATGGAACAAATATGCATCACAAAAAACTGCGGCAGTTAGCTTGAATGCTGGTCAGATATACTATTTCGAAGTGTTATATAAGGAAGGTACTGGTGGTGATAATATTTCTTTAGGGTGGGCAAAACCAGGCGAAGCAACTACCGCTCCGAGTGAAGTTATTCCAGGGAAATATCTCAGACCCAATATTGCCAGTTCGACAATAACGCCCATTTATCAATATAAAATTGGTAGTGGGGCTTTCCAAACAAGTAATGTTTTTTCAGGTTTGACGGCTGGAACATATACCGTTACAATTCAAGATGCGGGTGGTTGTACTACTACTGCTTCTGTAACTTTATCAACAACAGGAGCAACTGCACCAACTACCCCAGGTGCGAGCCGTTGTGGAACTGGAACGGTGACGCTCTCGGCAAGTGGCTGTACGGGTACTTATAATTGGTTTAATGTTGCATCAGGAGGAACGAGCCTTGGTACAGCGGCCACTTATACTACACCAAGTATTTCGGCCACAACAACTTATTATGTATCATGTACAATTGGAAGTTGTGTTAGTTCACGCACTCCATCAGTTGCTACCGTTACTACTGCGGCTACTGCTACGGCTTCATCAAATGCTCCAGTTTGTGTGGGTAGTGCCATCAATTTAAGCTCTACTGGTGGGACAACTTACCTGTGGAATGGTCCAAATTCATTTAGCTCAACCGTACAAAATCCTTCATTAGTAGCAAGTGCAACTACTTCGGGTATATATACCGTAACAGTAACTGCTACGGGTGGATGTACAGTAACAGCCACAACGAACGTGGCGAATCCCAATATCACAATATCAAACATTGTGGTGAGTGCTTGTATCAACCAACCATTGCAAGACGTGGCTACGGTGAGTATGTCTATTACATGGGCAAATGCTCCTTCAGGCGATAGAATAAAGGTGGTAATTAATAATAAAACTGAATATATAGATGTAGCAGCAGGGGCTACTTCACCACAAACACTAACGTTTATTGTTCCAGCCAACGGTATTTCAAACATACCTATTTCTGCAGGTTGGGTGACTTACCAAAGTGGTAATTGTAATACACTGGCCAGTTTCAATGCCCCAGCAGCCTGTTCGGTAGATAATCTTAATTGTGAAAAAATATTGTATTTATGTGGTCCAGATAAACCAGCTGATGGGGATGCTTGGGACCACGGATTTATGAATTATCTGACAGGGCAAGGGGCAACAGTGACACCCACCTACACTAAACCCGATGCTTCGGGGTATGGACTGTACAATCCGTTGAGTATAACGACATTAATGAATATTAACCTCAACGATTATACATCAATTATTATTTCACCAACAACAGAGTCCAATTTAGCAGTCAATTTATTGACTGCATTAAAAGGCTATTCGGGTGGTATATTAATGATGAATTACACAGAAGCAGATGATTTAGGCTTAACATCGACCCCCGCTTCATATAGTTGGCAAGATATTGCTTACACTAACAATACAAATACGATTAAAATTTATAATTACGATAATATCAATCCAACGTACGGAAATGTTGTGACAATAGGTAATTATCTTGCTTCTGCTGATGCCTATTTGTGGTCAGGTGCAAATAATATGTCGTCGGCAACTAATGGTATATATTTCTATTATACACCAACTGATGCTATGGCTGGAGTACCTGCTACACACGGAGCAAGAGTTTATTTGGGGTATCACATGAATGGTATTTACTCTAATGCTCAAAATGGAGGTGTAATGCCTGCACCATCAAGTAGTTATTTTTTGCCGACCAATCACTTAACTTTAGAAGCAAAAGCGTATTTTGACCAAGCAATAAAAAATATCACTACTGGCTTGTATGTTCAAGCCACAGGAGACACTAAATGTGCAGGTAGTACAATCAATCTTACATCAACTGGGGGGGGGATTGTATCCTATTCATGGGCTGGACCAAGTAGTTTTACAAGTACACTTCAAAACCCAATAAGAAGCAGTTCAACAACTGCAATGAGTGGAATCTATACTGTAACCGTTACTGGTGCAGGAGGTTGTACTGCCACTGCCACGGCGAATGTAATAGTAAATGCCATTCCAACTGCCCCAACAAGTGCAGGGGTCAGCCGATGCGGAATAGGTACGGTTACTCTCTCAGCAAGCGGTTGTGCAGGTGGAACAATTTCATGGTATGGAGCACTGACAGGTGGCACTGCTTTAACCACAGGAGCAACTTATACCACGCCAAGCATAACAACAACAACGATATATTATGTAGAATGTAGTTTAAATGGCTGTATTTCAACAACCAGAAATAGTACGGTAGCTACAGTAAGTGCAATACCGACTGCTTCGGCAACGGGTGATGTTGAGTGCGTAGGTTCAACGATAAGTTTGTTATCAAGTGGTGGAAACACTTATTTATGGAGTGGTCCAAGCAGTTTTAGTTCAACGTTACAAAATCCAACAATAAGCAGTGCAACAACGACCATGGCAGGAATCTACACAGTTACCGTAACAGGAATGGGAGGTTGTACTGCCACTGCCACGGCAAATGTAATAGTAAATGCTACTCCAACTGCTCCAATAAGTGCAGGGGCCAGTCGATGCGGAATAGGTACGGTTACTCTCTCAGCAAGCGGTTGTGCAGGTGGAACAATTTCATGGTATGGAGCATTGACAGGTGGAACAGCATTAACCACTGGACCAACTTATACCACGCCAAGCATAACAGTAACAACGATATATTATGTAGAATGTAATTTAAATGGCTGTATTTCAACAACAAGAAATAGTGCGGTAGCAACAGTAAACAGTATTCCAACAGCAACAGCTACTTCCAATTCATCCATTATAGGTGGTACACTAAATTTATATGCAACGGGTGGTACAACTTATCTTTGGACGGGACCAAATGGATTTTCATCAACATTGAAGGATGTATCCACTGCACCAGTTACAGCTTCAATGATTGGAGTGTATAGCGTAACAGTAAGTGTTAGTGGTTGCACTGCAACAGCTACAACTAATCTAACGATGCTTACCACAGACCCAGGACAGATTGATTGTAGTTTGATTCCGATATTGAGTTTTACAAATCCAACACTTATTACTGGAACAGCAGGTGCCGTAAATGCACAATATCGCTTTAGTAATGTCACAGGTGGAACAGATGCTATTGTGACAATTATGAGCAAATCGCACCCTGACATTGATATCATTGATATTGATATTCCAGTAAGCACTTACGGCGGCTACGAAGCAGCCATGCAGCCAATCATTGATTATAACTGGATTAATGGAGGTGGCTCGTTTGATGCCGCTGGCGAAAAGTCGGTTACGTTTAAAATAGATTTTGTAGAAACAGGTACTACAACACCTAAAGTGATGCCAAATTTTATTGCATCAGGCATTGATATTGATGGTAGTGGGTCGGAAGTAAGAGAATTTATCGAGTCATCGGGGTATCAAAGTCACGAAATTCAAACACCTACTTCGCTTACATTAAGTGGCGGGCTAAAAGCAAAAGGTTCTTATGCAGCTTATACAGGAATTAATGAACTCGCCTTAGATGCCGTGATTTCGTATGGATATGTTGGAAAGAGTAGTATCACGATAACTTATGGAGCAGAATGGAATGGAAATACATCCGATTTTATTGATAACGTGAATCCTACACTAAGCGATGAGAGACGTCTAAATTCACTTTATTTCAAATGTTATGACTTGAATACAACCGTTTGCGACCTTCCATTAACTGCTCCTACTGGCGTTCCTGCCAACCGTTGTGGAACTGGAACAGTGACACTTTCAGCAACTGGATGTTCAGGTACTTACAACTGGTATGCCGCCGCAACTGGAGGTACTGCCATCGGTACAAGTGGTAGTTATATTACGCCAAGCATTTCGGTCAACACTACTTATTATGTAGAATGTAATGCCGTTGGTTGTACAAGTACTCGTACAGCGGTATTGGCAACGGTCAACGCTATTCCCATCGCACCCACAGTATCATCAAATAGTATATGTGGCTCTGGGTCGATTACCCTAACAGCTACAGGTTGTACAGGCGGAACAATTTCTTGGTTTACCTCTAAGATGGGAGGAACATCTCTCGGAACTGGAACCAACTACACTGTTTCAGTTCTTACTTCGAGTGCGGTTTATTTCGCTGCTTGTACCAGTAGTTCAAGTGCTTGTGTGAGTGATACTCGGAATTACGGTGTAGCAACTGTCAACTCAATTCCAGAAGCAACTTTGACAGGTGTAGGCTCATTATGCTTGGGGTATCAACCTACAAATAGTGGGAAATTGATTGTAACAAAGTTCAAATCCACTGATACATTTTCTTATAATATTGGCTCAACCTATAATTCTGGCACGGCTTCTGCTTTTGCAGTGATTCCAGCAAATGGCGAGGTATTAACAGGAATTGCAGACCCAAGTAGCAGTATTACATATACAGTTAGAATAAAAAATGTAGAAAACTGCATTATTGATAGAGTTGTAACACTTACCAATCAATGCTCTACTTGTCCTGCTGGGTATTGTGAGCCTTCAGTTGTCGTAAAAACTAAGTAGATGAAATTTTTTACGTAGTTATGTGGTGGTTTTTACATATTAATAAAGTGGAGTTTTAGAATTACCACTACAATATTTTACTCTACAATAACCAGATTTACAGTTATTGTTATACAGAATAAGCCCTTTAACCTATAAAAAAAGAGTTAATTATCTGGTAATCAGTCAGCTATGTTCATTGTATCTTTTTTTGGCATAATGATTGCTTTAATAAATTTATTGAACGGTATCGTTTTCCTGATAATTATAAAAATATAAATGTATAAAACTAAATAATGATTCTTCTTAATAAAGACTCCAATTAAAAAAAAGACTCAATTCTCATTTAGCGAAAGTATGCTGTCTTTATTTTTTGGTTTAAAATCTTTCTAATAAAGTTTTTAAAATTTATTCAATATATACTAAACTAACCTCCTATATAATACATCAAAACACATTGCATCTCATGGAAAATTTTTTACAAAATTTCAGTTTAAAGGATAGACTCGGACTAAAGGCATTGCTCTTTCTGATACCGATACTGTTATTGAATATTCAAGACGTCTTCGGTCAAGCTACTCCGTGTGCCAGTCCGATAGTGTATTTTTTGAAGACAGAAGGAACCAGCACTGATGCTGCTCTTGATGGAAAAATTAGACTATATGGAGATGTAACAGGGACAAATAAAGTAGTGGTTTCTACTACTGCTTTGGCAGCTCCAACAGGCAATACAGAATTTACAAACGCAGCATTGTTTTCGTCGTTTACAAACGGCTATATCAAAACCAACGCTCCCAATACAAATCAGACGTATTACATTAGAGTTTACTCGGCAGATGGTTTATGTTATACAGATAATACTGTGAACTTTGAAAAAACTAACTTTACTGCAATTCCAACCCAACCCGACATCATGGTAGCCGTCTCACACAATGGGGGGGCTTTTGTTGCTAAAAATACACCTTTCACAGCAGTTGTGACTGTTCAAAATGATGGTACTGCAACTGCGACAGGTTTGGAAGTGACGATAACAATTCCAGCAGGATTAACTGTTGGAACTCCAACAGCTTCGGTAGGTACATATAGTGCCGCAACTGGTAAATGGACAATCCCATCAGTAGCAGTAGGAAGTATTAATAATGCTACCTTGACGTTTGCTAATACCTTATCAACTACTGAGGGTGTTAAATTTATTTCAGCAAACTTAACAGCCGAGACTCAAATAGACAAAGATTCAAGTCCGACTACTAATAATGCAGGTGAAGATGACCAAAGTACAGCTTGTGTATCTACTCCTTATGAGCTTTGTAATGGAAATAAAATTGATATTACGCTGGCTTCGTACACAGGAATCGTTTGGAAGAAAGATGGTGTGGCTATTACTGGAACAGTTGCAGGCCAATATACCGTTAATGCAAATGGCTCTTTGACAATTTACTCAATCGGCGAATATTCATATAACATCACATCAGGACCAAATGCGTGTCCAACTGGTGGATGTTGCCCGATAAAAGTAGTGGCAGCACCTCTACCTGTACTTTCACTTACATCTACACCAGTATCTTGTTTCGGTGGAAACAACGGTACAATAACAGCAACAGCAACCAGCGGAACAATGCCGTATGAATTTAGTAAAGATGGAACTGCCTTCCAATCATCGGGTATATTTAGCTCATTAAGTGCTAATAATTACACAATCACTGCGAAAGATGTGCAGGGATGTACAGCAACAGCAACTATTTCTATAACGCAGCCAACATTATTGACGGCTTCTATTGCCCCAACTGCACCAGTAATCTGTAATGGACAATCTGTAAGTTTGAATGCAAGTGCAGTGGGCGGTACGACCCCATATACGTATGCTTGGAGTACAGGACTTGGAGCAGGAGCAAGTAAAACAGTTTCTCCAACAGCTACAACTTTATATACAGTTACAGTTACAGATGGAAATGGTTGTACATCAACGGCAACGGTTAACGTAACAGTAAATCAAACACCAATTGCATCGGCCCCAGCCGTAGCAGCGATATGTGCAGGTGGAACAATTAACTTGACTTCATCAAATACCAATGGAGCGATTACAAGTGGATTGAGCTATTCATGGTCAGGCCCAGCGTCGTTTACTTCAACGGCACAAAATCCAAGTCGACCAAGTGCCACGGTGGCGATGGGCGGAATTTATACAGTAACGATAACGTCAGCGACAGGCGGTTGTACGTCAACAGCCACAGTTAACGTAACAGTAAATCAGACCCCAATTGCATCTGCCCCAGCCGTAGCAGCGATATGTGCAGGTGGCATAATTAACTTGACCTCATCGAATACAAATTCATTGATTACGACAGGCTTAAGTTATTCATGGTCAGGACCGAACAGTTTCACTTCATCGACACAAAACCCAAGTATTTCAAATGCGACTGTAGCTGCGAGTGGAATTTATATAGTAACGATAACATCAGCGACAGGCGGTTGTACATCAACGGCCACAGTTAACGTAACAGTAAATCAGACCCCAATTGCAACAGCCCCAGCCGTAGCAGCGATATGTGCAGGAGGAACAATTAACTTGACCTCATCGAATACCAATGGAGCGATTACGACAGGTTTGAGTTACGCGTGGTCAGGACCGAACAGTTTCACTTCATCGACACAAAACCCAAGTATTTCAAATGCGATTGTAGCTGCGAGTGGAATTTATACAGTAACGATAACGTCAGCGACAGGTGGTTGTACGTCAACAGCCACAGTTAACGTAACAGTAAATCAGACCCCAATTGCAACAGCCCCAGCCGTAGCAGCGATATGTGCAGGTGGCACAATTAACTTGACATCATCAAATACCAATGGAGCGATTACAAGTGGATTGAGCTATTCATGGTCAGGACCGAACAGTTTCACTTCATCGACACAAAACCCAAGTATTTCAAATGCAACTGTAACTGCGAGTGGAATTTATACAGTAACGATAACATCAGCGACAGGCGGTTGTACGTCAACAGCCACAGTTAACGTAACAGTAAATCAGACCCCAATTGCATCGGCCCCAGCCGTAGCAGCGATATGTGCAGGAGGAACAATTAACTTGACGTCATCAAATACCAATGGAGCGATTACGACAGGCTTGAGTTACGCATGGTCAGGACCAGCGTCGTTTACCTCAACGGCACAAAATCCAAGTCGACCAAGTGCCACTGTTGCCATGGGCGGAATTTATACAGTAACGATAACGTCAGCGACAGGCGGTTGTACATCAACAGCCACAGTTAACGTAACAGTTAATCAAACACCAGTTGCATCGGCTACTGGAGATGTAGAATGTGTTGGTTCAACAGTTAACTTGACTGCATCGAACACAAATGCATCGATAACAAGCGGTTTGACTTATTCATGGGCAGGACCAAATGGTTTCACTTCAAATACTCAAAACCCAGCTATTACAAATGTAACAGCAGCAGCGGGTGGAGTTTATACGGTAACGGTAATGTCAGGAACAGGTGGTTGTACGTCAACGGCAACGGTTAATGTAACAATTAACCCATTACCAACAGCAACTCTGACAGCACCAGCCACTTGTGCGGGAGCAACAACGGTCTTAGCACCATCAGGATTATCTAATGCAGCTACGTTCTTATGGAGTACAGGAGCTACAACTTCAAGCATTTCGGTGAATCCAACTGTTCCAACGGGCTATACATTGACTATCACATCGGCGTCAAGTCCAGCTTGTTCGATTACTCGTACAGTTTGGTTAGATGTAAAAGCTTTACCAACCGCTGAAGTAACAGTTATACCATCATCTTGTATCGGAAGTGTATCACAAAGCAATGGACAGTTAATGTTAAATAAATACAAAGATTCTGACCAGGTAGCTTATGGTTCGCCAATTTCTGCGACTCCAACATTCACAAGTGTTCCAGCAGGTGGAATATTCGCATCAGGCTTGCCAAATACGGCAGCTACATATACAATCAGATTGAAGAACACAATTACTAATTGTACAAACGACCTGACTGCTACAATGACTGTAACCGTATGTCCGTGTCCAGCAGGATATTGTGAACCAGCAACAGTTGTAAAGACAAAATAGTAAATTATTAAGTGGTACAGTTTTTGCTTGATTTTATTAAGAAATACTGTACCACTTTCTCTAAACCTACTCAAAAGCAAGTAAATATAATTAACTACTCAATTTGTCAAATGGAAAATAGTTTACGTAACATTACGCATGCAAACTTCAAACTTGCCAAACTTTGGTCAAGCCTTCTGACGGTTTGTATATTGTTATTGTTTGTAAGTCAAATAACTTACGGACAAAGAGTTCCAGTAGCTTGCACAGGCCCTGGCCCGTTCACCATTATTGGTGAAGATGCATCATCGCCAACTGCGAATGATGCAAAAATGCGTATATCAGGTGCTTTAGCGGGTGATGACCGTGTTGGATACTCAGTAGGAGCTACTTATGCAGGTACAAACTTTGCTGGAACTGCAAAGTTATCTACTTTGACGGGTGGTTACCTTTCTCAAACATTGCCAACGCCCACTAATACTGCTGGGACTCAATATACAATTAGGGTTTATAAAGCAGATACTACTTGTTATTATGACCAAGTATTTACTTTAGAATACGTAAACTTCAATACAGCACCTGTATTTCCAGACATTCAAGTTTCGGTTGTAAAAACTCCAGATTTGGACTTTTATGCGTTGGGTTCAACCGTAACGATTGATGTAGTAGTACAAAATACTGGTACAGGCCCTGCAACAGGTGTTGAATATACCGTAGGTATTCCAGCAGGACTTACTGGCGTAACAGGAGTAGCCTCTTATGGTACTTATGATAATGCAACAAAGAAATGGACACTCGGCAATGTTGCCGTTGGACAAACGAATATAAAATTAACGTTGACTGGTACAGTTGCCTCACGAGGTGTGAAATACCTAACTGCTGATTTAACAGGAGAAGTTGAAAGCGATACTGACTCAAGGCCAACAACCGCAACAAACCCAAGTAATACACCTGGAGAAGATGATTTTGGTTCGGTTTGTATCTCTACACCGTTTGATTATTGTACAAATGATGAATATACAATTACATTACCAAGTTATACGAGCATCAAATGGTTTAAAGGAACTACTGAGTTGACCGCAACGAATGCTGCAAGCAATGGCGTAAGATTAAATGTAGATGGGTCATTGACCGTTTTTGCTACGGGCGATTATTCATATAGCATGACCGTAGGGCCTAATGCCTGTCCAAGTGGAGGATGTTGTCCAATTAGGGTTGAAGCTGGTAAGCCACCTGTATTGGTCGCACCAACTGCACAGTCGGTTTGTTTCAATAAACCTTTCAATGCGGTAGTTGCAACAAATACGCAAACAACATCAAATGGTACATTTATCTATCAATGGTATAATGCAAATGGTGCAGCGAACCCAACAAAAACTGCTATTGCAGGGCAAACTTCTCTTTCTTTAACTGCATTGCCAACAGCAGTAGGTACTTATGTATTCAAACTAAAAGCTTATGAGCAAGGACATCCAAATTGTGCTGACTCTGTGACTGTTACACTCGAAATTAAAGACCTTCCAACACCTGTGTTGGCATCTAATAGCCCAGTTTGTGAACAAAGTCCAATCAATCTTACGGCAACTCCAGCAGGAGCAAACAGTTACGCTTGGACTGGACCTAACGGCTTTACGGGTTCAAATAGTGCAAATCCAACTATCGCAAGTGCAGCTCTTGCAAGTGCAGGTACTTACGTAGTGACAGTTACAAATGGTGTAGGTTGTTCGGCAACAGCTTCAGTTAGTGTAGTCGTTAATCCTAAGCCCGTTATTCCAGTAGTAGCTAACAAAGTGTTCTGTGAAGCAGACCCACAAGAAACCCTCGTAGCTACGGCTCTTGCAGGAAATACTTTATTATGGTATGGTAATGACTCAACAGGTGGTATTTCATCAACAACATCAGCATTTCATAATCCAACAACCGTTGGGACAGTAAGATATTATGTAAGTCAGAAAGTTGATACTACAAGTTGTGAGTCTGACCGTGCAGCATTGTCTGTAACTGTAAATGCAAAACCACTACCGCCAACAACTGCTCCAGTTTCGGCTTGTCAGAACTCAAACCCTATAACGCTTACAGTATCGGGTAGCAATACAGGCTTTGCAGTCTTGTGGTATGGCTTAAATTCAACAGGAGGCACAAGCTCAACAACTGCGAGTATTGCACCAACTGGTGCAGTAGGTACAACCACATATTATGTTAGTAGAAAAGATAATGGAACAGGTTGTGAATCTAACCGTGCAACAATCCCAGTTGAGATTCGTGCAACTCCAGTACCAACATTGGAATCTAATAGCCCAGTTTGTGCCGAAAGTCCAATCACCTTTACTGCAACACCAGCAGGAGCAACAACTTATACTTGGAGTGGACCTTCAGGTTTCACAGGAAGCAATACTGCAACCCCAACTATCGCAAGTGCAGCTTTGGTTAATGCAGGTACATATAACGTAACAGTAACTAACGGAGTAGGATGTTCGGCCAGTACATCAGTTGTCGTAGTAGTAAACTCTCTACCAGTAGTTCCAGTGGTTGTAAACAAAGTATTCTGTGAAGCAGACCCTGAAGCAACCCTTGTAGCAACAGCTCTTCAAGGAAATACGCTCTTGTGGTACGGTAATGCTTCAACGGGAGGTTTTTCTTCAACTGCATCGCCTGTACATAATCCAACAACTGTTGGTACAGTGAGATATTATGTAACACAAGTAAATAACGTAACTGGCTGTCAGTCTTATCGTAACGAACTCAGTGTAAAAGTTAATCCTAAGCCTTTACCACCAGTTGCGGGAGACAAAACATATTGCCAAGGTGTAGCAGCATCAGCTCTTACAGTAACAGGTGCCGCTCAACATTCATTCTTATGGTATGGCCAATCATCAACAGGCGGAACAAGTTCGGCTTCTGCTCCAGTACCTTTGACCAATTCAGTAGGCACAACCACTTACTATGTTAGTCAAAAAGATGATGCAACAGGTTGTGAGTCTAACCGCGATAATGCAGTGGTTATTGTAAACCGTACACCAGTTGCACCAGTTGTAGAAAGTGTTAAATACTGCCAAGATGCAACAGCCGCAGCTCTTACTGCAACAGCAGAAGCTGGAAACACAATTATCTGGTACAATGGTGGTGCAACTTCAACAACTGCTCCAATACCTAATACTGCAACGGCTGGCCTAACATACTTCTATGTTTCGCAAGCAATTCCAGGTACAGGTTGTGAGTCGGGTATGTCAGGTGTTCCTGTAACAATCGACCCTAAACCAGTTGCAACAATTATTGCTGTAAACTCACTTTGTATCGGTACAGTATCCCAAAACAATGCTAAGTTGATTTTGACAAGATACCGTAACTCTGATGAGGTTATACAATACAACACAGGCAACACAATTACAGGTACAACATTGCCAGTCTTAGCTCGTGCTTACTCTGGTGGTGTATTTGCAAGTAACTTGGCTAACCCTACTACTGCATCACAAGATTACTCAGTACGAATCAAAAACTCGTATGGATGTACAATTGACCGTGTAGCAACGCTGACAAAAACAGATTGTGGATGCCCTGGTGGATATTGTGAACCTGCAACAATTACCAAAACGAAGTAACCAAGAGTTCAAATTTACTTAGCGTACTTTCATAGTGTCTGAGTAATCAAAATACATAAAATTCCTTACCCAGCTCACGCCTAAAAAGTGAGCTGGGCTTAGGTTAAAAAAGCTGAGTGAATAAACTTTTAGTAGAAAACTACACTATCGGGGTTAACAACAAAAAAAGTTCTCCTTTTTGTTACCTTACATCAGAAGTACAGTCATAATAACATACCAACAATCTTGAACGCTAAAACCAAAAGATGAAGTAGTGTATAAAGTTAAAATTTATAGAAAGTCTGATTATAAGTAGTTTACAGATTTTAAATAACAAAAAAACGTTTATAATAGCACTGTTCATTATTCGCTATAGCTTTCATCGTTGATTGTAACCTAAATTTGAGTTTTTAACTCTGAAAACGTGTGGTTTATAAAAAAATGTACTCGTTTAATCATATTTTCAGAAAAAAACTTATCTTAAAGTATCATTTACGACCATTCCTGATGTCCCCCCATTTTAAGTTTCAAGAATGCCTAAAATCATTCTTTGAAAGTATTAGTTTTCTACCAAGAAAATTCAGCTATTGAGTTTTTATAAATGCTATTGAGTTTTTACTCTATGAAAAAAATTAAAGGTTTACTAAAGCAAATCTTTGGTAATATCTTCGTAACAGTGCTATTTTGCTCGGGATTAGTCTTGTTTAGTTCGAGCAGTTATGGTACGAACACACGATTGAATAAACCAAAAGAGAAATCAGCAAAAGCTGATTGTTTTCCACCTGTATTTACGCTCAGGAGTGTAGATGTTACGCAGGCGAATACCAATGATGCTCAGCTAATTTTATCAAACATTCAGAATGCTCGCCGTTATTCTGTTTCTGAAAAAGGAACTGCCGAAATGACTTATGCAAAAGCGACTGTTTTCGACCCCACTAAAAAAGAAGTTATCATTAAAGGCCTACCAAACCCTGCTGAGTTTACTTCCTATACTGTGCGAGTTTATAACTCAGAAACGTGTTTTGCCGACCAAACCATAACATTAGAACACGTAAATTTTGCTGATTTGGCCGATGTTAGCCAATTAGAGCTTATTCAAGCCGTTGATAATCATAATCCTCAAATCGACGAGACAGTTACGTTTACAACCATTATTTCAAACAAAGGTAATAAAGCTGCCACGGGTGTTGAAATCCAAACTTTGATTAGTAGTAGCCTAAAAGTAGTATATTTTTATGCTGATAAAGGTTCGTTTGAATCAACCAGTGGTTTATGGGGTGTAGGAAGCGTAAACGGTGGCGAAACTATTAAATTGGTTGTAAAAGCAAAGGTTTTGCAACAAGGGTTATCTTATCTTACTTCATACATTTGGCGTCAGAATGGCAAAGAAAGAGACATAAAAGCCCGAAATGGAGCCGATGGTGGAGATGATTATGGGGTAAGTTGCGTAAGTGTACCTATTTCATTAAAAAAAGGTGAAAACTACAAAGTAACGCTCCAAAAATATAGCGGTGTAAAATGGTATTATAAAAATGTATCATCGGGTGTTTATGAAGAAGTTACTAAAAATACGCCTGCTGATATCGCTGTAATCAATAAAGACAGCTCATTAAGCGTTTTGAAAGGTGGAGAATATACGTTCTCAAAGCTCGTCGGCACTTGTAATGTGGGTAGTTGCTGTCCTATCATCATTGAAGGCTGTTCAGGACCAAAAATCATTGTTGATTCCATTTATTGTAACAAGAAAATTGATAGCTATAACATACGAGTAAAATTATTGGACGATGATTGGAGTATCGTACAACAAGCCTATTGGGCAACATCAAATATTGGTATGCCAACTGCCGTCGATTACTTGAAACGTCTCAACCGTTTGCCATTGCAATCAAGTGCAGGTTATGTAGTTGCCAATGGAGATGGCTTTTATACCATCGAAAACATTCCTGCATTTATGCCGAACGTAACTTTGGTGGCAACCGATATTTCGGGCAAATGTAGCAGCAGTAAGATTGTGAGTGCTCCAAACTGTAATATTCAGGGAGTACAAGCACCATTAGTTTTGAATCAAATAGAAACATTTGCAACTGGCAACGAAATTCCGTCGTTTAGTGTAGTAAGTTCTGCTAAAGGCACGGATGTTGTGTGGTTCGATGACGAAAAGGCAACAAAGCCAATTGCAACAGGTACGGTTTTTACGCCTACACAGGCAGGTACTTATTTCGTAGCTGCTCGTGACCGTAAAACCAAAAACATCAGCATAAAGCGTGAATTAACTTTAACCGAACTTGCACCAATCAAAGAAGGGGTATTTAAAGATAAAGTATGTAAGTGCGAAAGTGCAACCATCTTACCAGATGATGATTTCAGTAAGGTAACAATTACGGCATTATACCCAAATCCAGCCGATGACCATCTGACGCTTGATTATAGTTTGCCAGAAAGTTTACCAACGGCAAAGTTAGTGTTCTTTAATGTTTCAGGTACGGTCATTGCCTCTTATGGGTTAGAAAGTAACGAAAATAAAATCAAAGTAAGCACAGCTACTTGGATGGAAGGAACGTATTTTTTTCAACTTTCTGTCAATGGTCGTAAGATGAAAAGTGATAAGTTTATTGTGCTGCACAATTAATAATTGCATTATAAATTGATTAAAATATTGTCTTTCGAGTGGGCAGCAAGAAATGAATTTTCAAGTAAAAGGTATTTTTTAGTAAAGGTTTTGGAAAAAACCAAGGCTTTATTTATCAGAAACAGAAACTACAATTGTGGTTTCTGTTTTTTTGCTTTAACGAATACGATAATTCGTAAACTTTAGTTTTGTTATTTTGTTTTATCACTGCGTAAAGTACCTTTGCATCGTAAAGTCAAAAATAAAATTCAATTTTAGAAAGCAAATATTCAACACAGAATGTCGAAAAAAATAGAAAACCTTACACCACAACAAATCGTAAACGAACTCGATAAATACATAATCGGACAAAAAGAAGCCAAGCGAAACGTAGCCATTGCTCTCCGAAATCGATGGAGAAGAATGAATGCCACCGCTGATATGGTATCCGAAATTATTCCAAACAATATCTTGATGATTGGCTCGACGGGTGTTGGTAAAACTGAAATCGCTCGACGACTGGCAAAAATAGCCGATGCTCCATTTGTGAAAGTAGAGGCATCAAAATTTACAGAAGTCGGCTATGTGGGGCGTGACTGCGAAAGTATGGTGCGTGATTTGGTAGAGCAGGCCGTAAATATGGT
>JAIYBU010000145.1 GCA_027488335.1 Cytophagaceae bacterium | reverse complement strand
TTTCATTTTGAAAATATGTTTAATATTATTTTTATGTTAAATTATTGTTATATAATTATAACGCAAAGACACTAAACATTATACAGAAAAGCAAAAAAAACGTGTTAAGTTTTTAGACAAGCTCAAAAACTTAACATTGAAATTGAATGTTTTAGATTGAAACGTCAAAATTAATCATACTTTTGATTTTACAAAATCTGTCCTTTATTTATACACTAAAAGATGAATTTTATTACCGAAGATATTATAAAACTGCTCATTTCAGCAGGAACTGGAGCAATTATCGGACTCGAGAGAGAATATCATAGTAAATCGGCAGGTTTACGAACCATGATTCTGATTTGTTTGGGTTCGACCCTCTTCACAATTATTTCCATCAAACTTGGCTCAGACCCCGCTCGTATTGCTGCCAATATCGTTACGGGAATTGGCTTTGTGGGCGGTGGAATTATATTCAGAGATAATTCAAACGGACGCATTACAGGAATCACCACGGCGGCGGCGGCTTGGGTTACGGCCGCACTCGGTATGTGTGTAGGCTTTGGAAATGGTCTTTACGAAACTGGTTTCGTGGCTATGATTTTGGTGGTTGTGGCTCTCTATTCACTCGTTCCGATTCAGCAGTTTATCAAACGAAAAAATACGATTCGTACTTACCGAATTGTTTGCAAATTCAAGACCAAAACTTTGAAACATTACGAAGAAAAATTTGAGCAGTTTGGACTTGAAGCCGAGCGTGGCACGCAGAATAAAACTTGCGAAAACATCAGTGGAATATGGATTGTGAAAGGTCCAGAAAAAAACCACGAAAAGGCCATCAAAAATTTAATGAATGACCCCGAAATTTTAGAGTTTGACTTTTGATTCCAACCGTTTTTGCTAATTCCGTATCCTCATAGTAAAACAGACAAATCTCAAATATTCTAAAAAAATGAAAGCATTATTTTTCTTAATAATTACACTACTATTATTGGGTTGCCAAGCCGAGACGAATATAGAAGTGTTGAACCCTTCATTGGCTAAAATCAATGGAAATTGGCAACTGTATAAAACAAGCATCGGCTACCCAATGCCCAATGGGCCGACCGAAATAAAAATCGAAAATACTGATATTGTCAGTTTTGACGCCACCAAAAAAACTTATATCCGAACTATCAATGGGAAAGTTACTGAAAGTAGCCCTTTTGATGTAAAAGCTGTAAGTTATAATGGCTCAAAAGCAAGAGAGGCTATTGTTTTTGAAAAAGAACAGAAATACTCTTACCTAACTTTTGATGAAGACAACTTGACTATAATTCTTTACCAAAGCACCTCGATAGGTGCTGAATTAGCCGATGGTAATATCTATTACTATCAGAAAGTTAAGTAATATTTTATATTTTGATGCTTATTTAATAAATTGCAGGCAGAATCAATATCTAATAAATATATCATGGCAAATCATTCAAGTTCTCCACGTCTTCCTGACTGGCTCATGTTGATTATCTTTTTAGTAATCATGACAGTTTTGTTCTTTTTCGGCGATACTTTTATTTTCGTAGTAGGTCTTTTCATTATGATTGGCATCTTTGCAAATGGCTATAATAATAACCCTGCCAATCACGAGCATCACTAAGAATTAAATAGTTCACGGTCAAATTACTCACCTTTTGACTTGGTATAAAACAATTATTTTTCTTACGAAAAATTAATATTCAAAAGCACATTCCGAAATGAATGTGCTTTTTTATTGTACTTGACTTTCTTTGGGCATAATAAACACCATCACAATGTAAATTATAATCGGCGTTCCGATGCCAAAAATTGTAAATATAGCCCAAAGCATTCTGATAAGGGTGGCATCCACACCAAGGTATTTTGCCACTCCACCACAAACACCAAAAAACATTTTTTCCGAGCCAATGGTTCTTCTTAATTTCTTTTCCATTTTTAGCTTATTTATGTATCAAAAATAAAAACCATCTGCTTCAAAACAGATGGTTTTTGTATAAATATCGTTAAAAACTTTTCGAGCGGTTGATTTAAACCGAAAAACTTTCGCCACAACCGCACGTGCGGGTAGCATTTGGGTTTTTGAACTGAAACCCTTTGCCATTAAGGCCATCCGAAAAGTCAAGTTCTGTACCGATTAAATACAAGAGACTTTTTTTATCAACAAAAACTTTGATACCTTTATCTTCAAAAACGTGGTCAGTTGGGCGTTGTTCGCCATCAAATTGCAAATCATACATTAAGCCCGAACACCCTCCGCCTTCAACGGCGACTCTCACACCGAGATTTCCCTCTAAACCATCTTTTGCACGGAGTTCTATGATTTTATTTTTTGCGATTTCTGTTACAGTTACCATAATTTTAATGAATGAGTGCTTGAGTTAGTAAATGAGAGAGTAATTATTTAAAAATCGTGCTACTCTCATAAATCTTTCAAATCGTGCTATATTTGCTTTTATAATGAATAAACGAAAACAAAGTCTCAAAAGTTTCATCGCAATTTCATTTCACCAACAGCGATTTAGAGTAACCAAGAAATTATACTCAAAAAAATGATTATTTAGCTTTTTTTATCGCTTCTTTCTCAGTTTACGTATATTCTTGGTGGTTTGGCACGTTTTTTTTGCATTAATTTACAATATTTTAGTCCACTAACCCAAATATGCGTTCACGACACAATTTATTTTCTCCTAAAATCGACAATTGGCTGATTGGCTTCAAAGATGGAGCTGATTTTATTGTGTTATTTTTCAAAGAAACCTTTAGCAGAGATTTTGAATTCAAAGAATTTGTCAATCAATGTTATCGAATCGGCAATAGCTCATTAGTCCTTATTTCACTGACGGGTTTTGTTACAGGTTTTGTATTTACAAAGCAATCTCGCCCTTCGCTCGAAACCTTCGGTGCCACTTCTTGGCTACCATCGCTCGTTACGATTGCCATCATTCGTGCCTTAGCTCCGCTCGTAACTTCATTGATTTGTGCAGGAAAAGTTGGCTCAAGTATCGGTGCTGAATTAGGCTCAATGAAAGTAACCGAGCAAATTGATGCAATGGAGGTTTCGGCCGTAAATCCAGTCAGATTTTTGGTAGTCACACGAGTGCTTGCCTCTACTATTACGATTCCGATTCTTACTTTTTACTGTGGTTTTATGGCCATGACAGGTGTTTTTCTGAATGTATCACTTGGTGAAGACACCAGTTTTTCGGCTTTTCTTGAGCAAGCCTTCAATAATATTATTTTCCTTGACCTCTGGACGGCCATCATTAAGGCGGTTTCTTATGGCTTTACCATCGGAATAGTGGGTTGCTACAAAGGCTATAATGCCAGCAACGGCACTCTGGGCGTAGGAAAAGCAGCCAATGCGTCGGTAGTCATGTCGATGTTCCTGATTTTTATCGAAGAGGTTTTCATCGTTCAAGTAACCAATTGGTTTAGATAAAGCCTATGATTGTGAATCAACGGCAGTAAAAAAACATTTTGATTTGCTTTATAAAGCAAAACACCAGTACGCCAATAACCCACCAATTCTCAGTAACAAATCCATGAATAAAGTTATCGAAATAGAGCATTTATATAAGTCGTTTGGAGATAGAGATATTTTGGTTGATGCCAGTATTGATATTTTTCAGGGCGAAAATTTAGTGGTTTTAGGAAGGTCAGGCACAGGTAAATCGGTTTTGATAAAAATAATTGCAGGATTACTCACGGCCGATAAAGGCAAGATTAGTGTACTGAATCAAAGTTTGATAAATATCAGCCAAAAAGAACTCAATGCCCTTCGTTTAAAAATTGGGTTTTCGTTTCAGAATAGTGCCTTGTATGATAGCATGACCGTGCAAGAAAACCTGGAATTTCCGTTGGTCAGAAATATCAAAAACATGAGCCGTAAAGAAATTGATAAAGCCGTAAACAGCGTGCTCGATTCGGTCGGTTTACTACAAGCACTCAAACAAATGCCTTCGGAACTTTCGGGTGGACAAAAAAAACGTATCGGCATTGCCCGAACACTCATTATGAACCCCGAAATTATGCTTTACGATGAACCAACGGCTGGCCTCGACCCAATCACTTGCATCGAAATTAATCAACTGATAAATGACGTAAAAGAAAATTATCGAACGAGTTCAATCATCATTACGCACGACCTCACTTGTGCCAAACAAGTAGGCGACCGTGTGGCGGTTTTATTCGACGGTAATTTCAAGTTTCAAGGTACATTCGAGGAGGTCTTCAAGAACCAAGACCCTCGAATCAAGAGTTTTTATGAGTATAATTTTACAGAAAATTAGTAAATAAATGGCTAACCCAGAATCTTCACAAAGAATATCGGCAAAAGTTGGACTTTTTGTCGTTATCGGAATCGCAATATTGGCCGCAAGTATCCTTACACTCGGTACGATGCGAAAAAGTTTTATCACCCGAATCGATGCCAATGCCACTTTTGCCAACGTCAATGGTCTTACAAAAGGAAATAATGTTTGGTTTTCGGGAGTAAAAGTGGGCACGGTGAGAGAAATCACATTCACATCCGACTCGAAAGTACGAGTGGTATTTAGTATTGAAGCCGAATCTCAAAAGTTTATCAAGAAAGATGCACTGGTAAGGGTAAGTTCTGACGGTTTGATTGGCAATCCAATTATTTTGATTTCGGGTGGTTCTCCGAGTGTTCCGATGATTGAAAACGGACATGAATTTCGCATCGAAAAAGAAGAATCGACCCAAGAAATGATGAAAACTCTACAGGCGAACAACAAAAATATATTGTCGATTACCGAAGATTTGAAAAGTTTAGTGACTGGTATTCGTGCAGGGCAAGGCTCTATCGGTAAATTAATGAAAGACGAAGCTATGTACGCCAATCTGACAAAATCTTTGGCAACAGTTGAAGCCGCCACTCGTGATTTGAAACAAGGAGCATCGGGCTTGGCTACACTTACCAATAAACTCAACGCCGAAGGAAACCTCGTCAATGCTATCGCAACCGATAAAGAAATTTATCCTTCGATAAAAACTACGATTTCTACCCTACAAACAACTTCCGATAATCTGAAACAAGCATCATTAGCCGCCAAACAAATGGTTGATAATTTAGAACAAACCTCTAAAACTATCAACAAAATGACGACCAACACCACATCGCCAATTGGGGTGCTTTTGCACGACGAAAAAACCGCTAAAGACATCAAAGAAACTATCAGTAATTTGGAAAATAGCAGCGAGAAACTCAACCAAAACATGGAAGCTTTAAAACATAATATCTTTTTTAGAAGGTATTTCAAAAAACAAGCAAAGGAGCTGGAAGTGAAGAAAGAGTAAGCCCCTCAGGACAGCGGCCGACCGCCCTAAATTTCTCCTCTAAAAAGACAGGGATTTCTTTTATTCTCTTTGATAGATATTAAACAAGAAGCCCTACCGAAAGATAGGGCTTTTGCGTTTAAGGTTGTTATAGATTTTCTGCTGCAAATTGTGTAAAGTCCTCTTTGAGTGAGACAAAAATTGGCTCAAAAATTTGCATTTTATCACGCAATTCTTCATCATCTTCCAATTTTCGGTGTGAATATGCCACAGGGTTTTCCTTGATGTTGGCAGTAATTTGGTCTTCTGCTATGTTTATGGCGTGTTTGAGGTGGTCTATTTCGTTTTTCTGAATCACAAAACGATTTTGGAATTGTTCAACCTTTATCTTAATTTCAGCATTAGTATTTTTAGCACTTACCTCCGACAAACGATTGGTCATAATCTTTAATTCGTCTTCATAAAATGCCAATTTTCTGTCCCATTCTTGGTGGTCTTGGTGTAAGTCAGTGATATACTTTTGAGTATCCATAGTTGAATTATTGTGTTTTTGTTTCCTCAAAAGTCAGCGTTTTTTTGGGTTTCAAATATGAGGATTATCAAGTTTAAACGTGTTAAAAATCAGTTCAAGAATTACCGAATTATGCGTAATGGCTTTTATCAAAACTTATTATTAAATTTATTTACAAACTATCGAAATTTTTGGTGTTTTTTTTATTAGTTTAGCTAATTCAAAGCGTTAAGTAGAAAGTATATTTATATTTGATGCACAATTATTCAATCCTACAAATCAGAATTAAAAAATGAAAAAAAATGCAAATGAATCTCGGAGAGAATTCATAAAAAAAGGTGCAATCGCATCTTCGTTTTTTATTGTTCCGAGAAATGTACTTGGTGGTATTGGTTTTATTTCGCCAAGTGACCAACTCAACATTGCTGCCATTGGAGCAGGTGGCAAAGGCCGAAGCGATATTAAAAATGCTTCAGTAAATGGTCGAGAGCGAATCGTTGCTCTTTGCGATGTTGACTTTTCTGGTTCGGCCAAAGACACGGTAAAGTTGTTTCCAAATGCCAAACTTTATGCCGACTACCGTGAAATGTTGGATAAAGAAAAAGACATTGATGCCGTTACGATTTCTACACCCGACCACGTACACGGGCCAGCGGCGGCTTTCGCAATGGAGCGAGGAAAGCACGTATATGTGCAAAAACCAATGACTCATAACATTCGTGAAGCACGCATGTTGACCGAAATGGCACGAAAATATAAAATCGTGAGCCAAATGGGAAATCAAGGAGCGTCAAATCCGCTTTTGAATACAGTAAAAGCTTGGGTAGATTCGGGTAAATTGGGTAAAATATCAAAGGTTCAGATTTGGACAAACCGCCCAGTTTGGCCACAAGGAAACGCCATGCCAAAACCTGATGATAGCCTAAAACCAAAAGATTTAGACTGGAATTTGTGGCTCGGCCCAAATGAATATAAACCTTATATTCCGAACATGCACCCATTTAACTGGCGTGGCTGGTGGGATTACGGCACAGGTGCATTGGGCGATGTAGGCTGTCACTTAATTGACATTCCATTCCGAACTTTGGGTTTAAAATACCCAACCGATGCCGAATGTAGCGTAGCTTCAGTTTATTCAAAAATGTGGACGGCTGATTATAACCCAGAGGGTTGTCCTGCATCTTCGTTTATTACATTACATTTTGGAGCAACTGCCAAAAGCAAATCGCCAATCGAAATGACTTGGAGCGATGGTGGTATCAGACCTTCTCATCCAGATATTATTCCTGCAAACGATGATATTGGCGGAGCAAATAGTGCTAATGGTGTGCTTATTATCGGTGAAAAAGGCATTATTTCAACCAATATTAATGATAGCTCGCCATTGATGCCGAAGTTATACATGAACGATGGCACGAAAGAAGTTGGCCCAGATTTACCAAAAGATATTGAGCCAGAATACGGCCACCAACGCCGTTGGGTTGATGCTTGTAAAGCAGGTTTCAATAGTAAAGAGCATAAAGGTTTGACTTCATCGTTTGATTACGCTGGCCCAATGACCGAAACTGTTTTGATGGGTAATTTGGCTATCAGAAGCTACATGCTCAGAAAAGATAATGGCAAAGGACAGATGGATTTTTATGCGAGAAAAAAACTCCTTTGGGATGGCGAAAATATGCGAATCACTAACTTAGAAGAAGCGAACCAATTTGTAGGAAGAACTTACAGAGAAGGTTGGAAAGTATAGGTTAGTTGACAGTTTTCTGTCGGCAGTTTGCTGCTATCGTCAGTAAAAAACCTAACGGTGGCAGCTTTCACAATTTTCGGTCGGCAGCTTACAGAAAAGATGGTCGAAGAGTAAAAAAGGGCTAAATTCTTGAAATTTAGCCCTTTTTGTATATAAACTATTACTATCTACTAATCTTTATTGACTATTACAAAACAGTTTTAATCTTCAATTCATCCATTTGTTTGGCGTCGATTGTTGATGGAGAGTCAATCATCATATCACGTCCTGAATTGTTTTTCGGGAACGCAATAAAGTCACGAATCGAATCAGCACCACCGAAGATTGAACACAGACGGTCGAAACCAAAAGCGATACCTGCGTGTGGTGGAGCTCCAAATTCAAAGGCATCCATCAAGAAACCGAATTGTTTTTTGGCTTCTTCTTCAGTAAATCCTAAAACCTCAAACATTCTTTGTTGCAAAGGTCTTTGGAAAATACGTACCGAACCTCCACCAACTTCTGTTCCGTTGATAACCATGTCGTAAGCATTTGCTCTTACGGCACCTAAATTCGTTTCGAGCAAAGGAATATCTTCTGGCTTCGGACTCGTAAATGGGTGGTGCATCGCAAACCAACGGTCTTCTTCTTCACCGTATTCTAATAGTGGGAAATCTAACACCCAAAGTGCTTTAAACTCTTGTGGATTTCTTAGACCCAAACGAGTTCCCATTTCTAAGCGAAGTTCGCTCATTTGTTTACGAGCTTTGTTAGCTTCGCCCGAAACAATCAAGATTAAATCACCTTTTTCGGCTCCGCAACGCTCAGCCCACGCTTTCAAATCCTCTTCTGAATAGAATTTATCAACCGAAGATTTCAACGTACCATCGGCATTATAACGCACATAAATTAAGCCTTTTGCTCCAATTTGTGGACGTTTCATCCATTCTGTTAATTCATCAATTTGTTTACGTGTATATTCGGCACAGCCTTTTGCATTGATTGCTACTACTAATTCAGCTGAATCAAAAACTGGAAAATCTTTTCCTTTAGCGAGGTCGGTCAATTCCACAAATTCCATTCCGAAACGAGTATCAGGCTTGTCATTACCGTACAGACGCATCGCATCGGCATACGTCATACGGGGCACTTCTGGCATATCAATATTTTTTACTGTCTTGAATAAATGACGGATAAGCCCTTCAAACATATTCAAAATATCTTCTTGCTCCACAAACGACATTTCGCAGTCGATTTGTGTAAACTCTGGTTGGCGGTCGGCACGTAAATCTTCATCACGGAAACATTTCACGATTTGATAGTAACGGTCGAAACCACCCACCATCAATAATTGCTTAAATGTTTGTGGTGATTGCGGCAAGGCATAAAACTCACCAGGATTCATACGGCTTGGTACTACAAAATCTCTTGCACCTTCGGGCGTCGATTTTATCAAAACTGGTGTTTCTACCTCGATAAAATCTTGAGAGTCCATGTAGATACGAGTTTGTTGAGCCATTTTATGACGCAACTGTAAATTCTGACGCACAGCACTACGACGAAGGTCGAGGTAACGATATTTCATGCGAATATCATCGCCCCCATCGGTTTCGTCTTGTATCAAAAACGGTGGTAATTTGGCAGGATTTAGCACTTCGAGCGAAGCAACTTTTATTTCTATATCTCCTGTTTCAATTTTATCATTTTTTGCAATACGCTCAACTACCTCACCCGTAGCCTGAATCACAAATTCACGGCTCAACGTACGGGCAGTTGCGATAGCGTTTGCCTCGGTACTATTTTCATTTAAAATTAATTGTGTGATGCCATAACGGTCACGGAGGTCAACGTAAATAATACCACCTTTATCACGAACAACTTGTACCCAACCGCTCAAAGTAACGGTTTTGTTCACATCAGAGATTCTTAGTTCTCCGCACGTATGAGTTCTTAACATTTTATCAGTTTTCTTTATCAATTACAACACTTTATTATTGATTATCAATATTAAAGCCAATTTTTCTGCAAAAGTAAGGATTTTTACTGAATAGTAGGACAACTTTACGAATTGTCATCAGCACAAATACGAACAATTTAGAAATCGGACTGCCGACGCAGTCGTTCTACTATCATTTAAAGGCAGCAATCCCAGTAATTGCATGCCCCAAAATCAATAAATGAATATCGTGCGTGCCTTCGTAGGTGACAACCGATTCGAGATTCATCTGATGACGCATGATTGAATACTCGCCCGTGATGCCCATTCCGCCGTGAATTTGGCGTGCTTCACGAGCAATTTCTAATGCCATCGCCACATTATTTCTCTTAGCAAGCGATATTTGTGCGGTTGTTGCTTTACCTGCATTTTTCAGATTACCTAATCGCCAGCAAACCAATTGGGCTTTGGTGATTTCAGTCAGCATCTCAGCCAATTTCTTTTGAACTAACTGAAACGAAGCAATCGGTTTATCGAACTGAATACGCTCCATTGCATATCTACGAGTCGACTCGTAGCAATCCATTGCTGCACCCAATGCTCCCCATGCAATGCCGTAACGAGCATTATCCAGACACGACATTGGTGCTTTTAGCCCATCGGCTTCGGGCAAAATATTCGACTTTGGCACTCGTACATTATCAAAAACTAATTCGCCAGTAATACTCGCACGAAGCGACCATTTTCCGTGAATTTCGGGTGTACTGAAACCTTCCATTCCTCGCTCAACGATGATTCCTTTAATCCGACCTTGCTCATTTTTTGCCCAAACTACCGCTACATCTGCTTTGGGTGAATTTGAAATCCACATTTTTGAACCATTCAAAATTATGTGGTCGCCATCTTCTTTGAAATTAGTCGTCATTCCGCTTGGATTCGAGCCAAAATCGGGTTCGGTAAGGCCGAAACAACCCAAATATTCGCCACTACCGAGCTTTGGTAAAAACTTCATTTTCTGTTCTTCGCTCCCATATTTATAAATCGGGAACATCACGAGCGAGCCTTGCACTGAGGCAGTCGAACGCATTCCCGAATCTCCTCTTTCAATTTCTTGCATCATCAAACCATACGAAATATAATCAAGACTTTGACCGCCATAGGCAAGCGGAATGGTCGGACCAAAAACACCCATATCTCCCATTTTTTTGACGATAAACTCAGGGAATTCACAACGTTGGGCTGCATCTTCGATAATGGGTGAAATTTCTTTTTTAACGAAATCTCGCACTGCCGAACGAATCATGAGTTGTTCTTCCGTAAATAAATCATCTATTTGATAAAAATCTGGTGATTCAAATTCGTCTTTTTTGCTTGAACGTTTGAAATTTTGTTGAGATGGAGTCATTGAGATGAAGTTTTGTTGCATAAAATTAAAAACTCAGAAAAATTGACATTTTCAAATAGTGTCCCTGCAAAAAAACAAAAAATTACGCTCTCTAACAATGACTTATCACATAATATTTATTGTGCCTTTTATGGTAGAATAATGAAACAAACATATATAGTAAAGGAGGCTTAGGACTTACATCGGCACGTTAAAATCAACTAACTATTTGGGGTATCTTGATTGATAATACAAAATATAAAAGAATTACAACGCCCAACAAAATAAGTGTCGAATTTAGATTATTGCTTGAAACATCATCAGGTGGAACACCTATAAATAATTCAAAATTCCCTGATTATTTATATCAAAAGCTATCGCAGAAATATTGGATGAGGCAGTAGTTTTAAGCGAATTACACCTCTTTTAAAAGTTATTTTCAAAGATTAATCCTTGTTTCCCGCTTTGATGGGCTAACCCAATGAGAGAATTAGGTTTTCCAAAAGTTTTGTAGCGGTAAAATGCTCCCAATCGGAAAGGATTTAGGCCACTGTCGAACGGTAGGGTTTATACTTTTGAAAGAAATCTTATAGTAATAAGAGACTGTTAAAAATAAATTCTGTAAAATACTCTTAGTTTTTGCAGTTCAAATATTTCTTTCAAATTTTCTATTTTAACAGTCTCTACTATCAAACTAATTATTTACTACCAAACAATTTACTCCAGAAACCTTTCGCTTTTTGAGTCACTTCGGCAACTGTTTCACTTGCTTCGGCGGCAATTTCTTGTGCTTTTGCTTTAGCAGCTTCCACTGCCTCGGCGGCATCTTCTTTCAAATCTTCGATTTTTTCGGCTGCTTCGGCTTTCATCGCATCAACGTTTTCACTTTTGATAAACTCCGTTGCTTTTGCTTTCAAGTTATCAACCGTAGCTGATGCCTCTGCGGCAAACTCTTGAGCTTTTGCTTTAGCAGTTTCTACTGCTTCGGCGGCATCTTCTTTCAAATCCGCAATTTTCTCAGCTGCTTGTGCTTTTACTTCATTAATTTTTTCGTCGCTCACAAGTTCCGATGCTTTTGCTTTCAAATCGTCGATTACTTCGGTAGCTTCCGCTTTCAAATCTGTCAATTTTTCAGTTGCTGCATTTACTGCATCCCCTGCTATTTCGGTTGCTTTATCAGTAACACTTTTTTCGTTCTCTGCCATAATAATTTCATGATTAAAGGTAAGACTTTTTAATATCCTTGTAAAATTACATTTTTTGTTTCTACAAATAAAAACTAAAAGACTGATATTTAAGCCTTTGCAATGTTTTTTATTGTTGACTTTCGTAAAATACTATGATTTTTAATTTTTTAATTATTAGTTTTTATACAACTTTTACAGGTACTTCTTCGTAGTAATACAATTAGGATAATCTGATACCCATGATAAAAAGAATACATTTAGTTTTAGTATTGATAGCTGTTTTGAGTCATACAACTTCTGCCCAACAAACATTCACCATCAGTGGCTATGTGCGAGAAAAAGGTAATTAAAAGCAACTTATCGAACCATAAACCAGACAATCGAAACGATATTTATCTTATCAGTGAAACTTAGTATTGCTCAGTGCCTTATCGGACCGCAGATGCAGTGGTAAAAAAACTCAAAAAATGTATCTTTGTACCCATAAATAGTAATTGAGTATGCAAATTATAGAAGTTGCAGAGAGCAGAAAGCTACAAAAAGAATTTTTAGAATTTCCTTCACGGATTTATAAAGGCAATAAATACTGGATTCGTCCACTCGACCAAGACATCGAAAAAATCTTTGACCGTAACAAAAATCCTCTTTTCGATGGTGGAGATTGCGTGCGTTATCTCGCCCTCGACGAGTCGGGCAAGACCATCGCACGAGTGGCGGCGTTTGTCAATCCCAATACAGCTAATCAAAACGAGCAGCCAACTGGTGGTATAGGTTTCTTTGAATGTATTGATAATCAAGATG
>JAIYBU010000027.1 GCA_027488335.1 Cytophagaceae bacterium | reverse complement strand
CTAAGCCGTTATGGTGTACGAATCCAGCGTGGTATCGTAGCCGAAACACCTGAGCAGGCAGTAGCTGCCTATCAGCAAATTGCCGAAATGACTAACTCTAAGTTTGCCGTTGTGAAATCACAAATTCACGCTGGTGGACGTGGAAAAGGTAGTATTGTAGGCTCTGAGCAAAGAGGTGTACAATTAGCAAAATCTGCCGATGATGTACAACGTATCTCAACAAATTTGCTTGGAAATGTATTAGTAACAATCCAAACTGGAGCAGAAGGCAAGAAAGTAAACAAAGTTTTAGTTGCGGAAGATGCTTACTATCCAGGTGAAAGCGAGCCGAAAGAGTATTATATGGGTATTTTGCTCGACCGTGCAAAAGGCTGTAATGTAATCATGGCTTCGACTGAAGGTGGAATGGATATCGAAGAAGTAGCTGAGCATACTCCTGAGAAAATCTTTAAGGAGTGGGTTGACCCTCGTGTTGGCTTACAAGCTTTTCAAGCTCGTAAAATTGCTGATAAATTGGGCTTAACTGGCACTGCAAACAAAGAAATGGTGAAGTTTGTAACTTCATTGTATCAGGCTTATGTTGAGTCAGATTCTTCGATGTTTGAAATCAATCCAGTATTGAAAACATCTGATAACAAAATTTTAGCAGTTGATGCCAAAGTAAATATTGATGATAATGCTCTTTATCGCCATCCAGATTTAGCTGCAATGCGTGATAAAGAAGAAGAAGACCCATTGGAAGTTGAAGCATCAGACAATGACCTAAACTATGTAAAACTTGATGGAAACGTAGGTTGTATGGTAAACGGTGCTGGTTTGGCAATGGCTACCATGGATATTATTAAGCTTTCGGGTGGTGAGCCTGCAAACTTCCTCGACGTAGGTGGTGGTGCAAACGCTAAAACCGTTGAAGCTGGTTTCAGAATTATTTTGAAAGACCCGAACGTTAAAGCCATTTTGATTAATATCTTTGGTGGTATCGTGCGTTGTGACCGTGTTGCTACTGGTGTTGTTGAGGCTTACAAAGCTATCGGCGAAATTCCAGTGCCAATTATCGTTCGTTTACAAGGAACAAACGCTGCTGAAGGGGCAAAAATCATCAATGAGTCTGGTTTGAAAGTATATTCAGCCATTGTTTTGAAAGAAGCTGCCGAATTAGTTGAGAAAGTGTTGAACGAAAATTAATTATTCGTTTGAAGTATATAGAAAAGGTGTTATTCGTAGAATAACACCTTTTTTGTTGCAATCAATCTTTGTGTGAAGCGGATGTTTTTTGGCAACAATCAGGCAAAGCATCGTGCGATTTTTGGTCAGCAATGATTTCGTCGGCATCGTAACCTATTTTTGAAATTACTTGCTTGATTTTTTCTGGACTCGTCTTTTTTGTGTTGTAAGTAATCGTTACGACTTTGTCATCCAAACTTAAATTTGAATTAACAATTCCTTTAGAAACTCCTAAGTCACGTTCGATACGTTTTTTACACATACCACATTTTGCTGATGTTTTAATTTTTATTTCAGCAGTTTTTGGTGGTTCAATTGCAAATGTTAGTGTACTGATAGTCAGTAAAATAGTTAAAATTGAAATGAGTTTTTTCATTGTTTATTTGCGGTACGTCGCCACGATTTATTGTTATAAAAAATTTATTCTTTCAAAACTATGCCGTTAGGTTGACTACCCACCGAGATATCCTGTGTTTTGGCGTGATTGATGGCATCAATCACCGAAACGGAATTTCCTTTTTGGTTGACCACAAATGCTCTTTTCATATCTTTTGTAAAAGTTATGGCATGAGCATCATTGCCTGTTATGATTGAGTCTTTCAAGCTCCAAAGGTTGTTTTTTCGTTCGAAATACGCTACTTTATTCTCACCTGCTTGGCATATCCAAAGTTCATTCAGTGTTTGATTAAAGGCTATTTGTCCAGGTGTAAACGCCACATCTAAATAATCAATCACAGTTAAAGTCTTAGAATCAATGACATTTATGGTATGAGCCACTTTATTTTCGACATAGATTTTATCATCAATTCCTGCCCAAACATTGCTCGGGAAAGCATCAACTTTTATTGTTTTGGTAATTAATTTTGTTTTAGCATTTAATACATAAACAAAACTACTTTCGCCCAATGCCACAAAAACATATTGCCCATCTTTTGAAAACACCACTTCCGAAGGGTCAGACCCAAGGGAGACTTGACTTTTAAGTGTTCCATTATTGGCATCATACACAAACATTTCTCCCGAATGAGTCGAGCTGGCCGTCCAGATTTCGCTACCATCTGCACTAAAAACTGCATTGAAGTTGACACTCGGAACGTTAATTTTCAATAAAGTATTTCCGTTTTGAGCATCAATAACTGCGATACCCCCTTTTTTATCGGTGGCATTATGCAAAGCTGCATGACCGAGCAAAAAATCGAATTCAGGTAATGCAACTGCCAGTTTTTTGCCATCAGCCGAAAGGTTAATGTGGTGCGGAAAACGCCCCAATTCGGTCATTTGAATGATGTTTTTTACGTTTAATTCATTCAAATCAATGATTGAAATAGTATTACTCGCCCCGTTTACAACATAACCCTTGGGATAATCGCTTGCAGCTGGTTCTGTTTTTATTACTTCTTTTTCTTTACATGAAAACAAAAAGAAACTAATTAGTAAACTATTGATGGTCAGTGTTTTAATTGTGTAAATTCGTTTTTTTAATTGCATTCTATATTTGTTTTTTCTTTTGTATAAAACGAATTTACCGAGTTTAAATGTATATTAAAAATGTAATTTTCCTAAAAACTAAATTCTACCACCTAATTTATAACGTGTCCCAAAATAGATTACTCGGCCTACCACTGGCCCCCACGCACTTCCCGCATCAAATCTGCTACCGAATGGATTATCTGGTGTAATAATTGGTGATTTTTGCGTGAAGTTTGTTAAGTTTTCGCCGCCAAGATAGACATCCCATCTTCTGAACGAACGACTCACTTGGGCATTTAGATTAACAAAGGCTGGTGCAAACTGTATTGGCATGGTTTCGTAACTTGTGTGAAAATATTCAGTCGATAAATTCGGAATTCTTCGCTTGCCATTGTGTTGTAGTGTTACATCAAATTTCCATTTATCATAGGGTAGGGCATAACCCACATTAAACAAAATTCTATCTCGTGGAACAAACATTTTTTGAACCGTAATTTGCTGACCCAATGATTTTCCTAACGTTTGCCAAACATCGGAATAACGATACGCAACTTTAAACTCAAGACGAGGAGCTGGCACAAGATTTACTTCGATTTGTGCCGAATTTGCAAAATTTTTGCCTTGTGAATTATAGAAATACAAGAAATTTGGATGTTCAGTATCGCCAATTAGTTGATTTTGGAAACTGGTATGAAATAAATCAATAATCAAATTTGACTTACCAAAAGTCTTCGTCACGCTAACGCCATAATTCCAAGAAACTTCTGGTCTGATAGCCTCCAAAAAACGAATAGTTCTCGAACTGACCAAGTTTCCGAAATATTCGGCAAACGGATTGGCCGTGCGGAAGCCTTTTCCTGCAGAAAGTCTTAATGCTGTATTTTCGGTGGCATTATAAAGAATATGTAACCGAGGAGTGAAAATTGTACCATAAAGATTATGGAAGTCCAGTCTTGTACCAGCAACTGCAGTTAATTTATCGAGGTACTTGTACGTATATTCAAAAAAGCCACCTTTTACAATTTCTTCTCTTTTGTAAGATAAATCGGCAAATTTTTCATCATAATTATCATACAAAAAACTCAAACCAGCTTTGTAAGAATGATTCGTATTACCAAAAATATCTTGATAAATCAGATTTCCATAGAGCGTTTGTTGTTGGCCATCGTAAGGTCGGAAACCGAATTGTGATTTTGAATCATGCACAATACCATTTAAAATCAATCCCAAACCTCGATAGGGTTTTGACTGATAAAGTTTGGCAGTTTTTGAAAATAATTCTGCTCGGTTTGTGGTATTTGAAAATCTGTAAATCAGATTGTCAATCGAGAGTGGATTTTTATTGATTTGTCCACCCAATCGAGTATCATATAAGTATTTTACCCCAAACTGAGCCACCATTTTATCCGACTCGTATTTCCAACGATTAATAAAATTGGCTTGCGTATATTTAGGCAAATCATAGAAATTATCGTTGTTTTTATCAATCGTAGTTTGCATTGTTGAGCCGTGAGTCAGTAACGCTACCGACCATTTGGGCTTATTTTCTGCTTTTTGTTTAAAAATATGTGCTAAATTGAGATTTATTTCGCCTCGACCTAAACTATTGAGGTAGGTATTTAAGTAGACTTTTTCGGTCAAATCGGGCTTTTGTAACTCCACATTGATTTGTCCAGTCATTGATTCATAACCATTTACCACCGAACCAGCACCTTTACCGATATCAATCGACTGAATCCAAGTGCCAGGAATGTAGTTTAATCCAAAAGTTGTGGCCAAACCTCTGATTGAAGGTATATTTTCTACGTTGGTTTGTACATAAGTTCCTGCCAAACCTAAAAGCTGAATTTGCTTTGCACCCGTTACGGCATCGGCATAACTAACTGATACCGAAGCGTTTGTCTCAAAACTTTCAGAAAGATTACAACAAGCCGCTTTTGCCAAAGCCTTTGAGGTTAAGATTTCGGTATGAATAGGTGATAGTCTATCCATCGAGGTTGAACTGCTACGAACCACCACTTCCTGCAATTGATTTTCAGATTGAAGATAAACCCTCAAATCGGTTTCGTTGCTAATATTAAGTGTATCTGATTTATAACCTACAAAGCTTATAATCAGTTTCTTAGACTTTGTGCGGGCAATCGTAAATTTTCCTTCTACATCAGTGGTAGTGGCTATTTTTGTACCGAGCCAATTGACGGTTGCTCCGATAATTGGTTCATCTTTGCCATTGTTTTTGTCTAATACTATACCGCTAACGTTTTGTGCGAAACTTCTGACCATGCTCAGTAAGAGTATGGTAATGATAAAATTATATTTCAGAAAATAATTCATGTTTTCAATATTTTAAAACAATGCCGTTGGGTTTTTGACCAACCGAGATGTCTTTGATTTTTTTGTGATTGACAGCATCGACAATTGATACCGTCAGATTTTTTTGATTTGTCACATAAGCCGTTTTCCAATCTTTAGAAAATGCAATCGCATGAGCATCTAAACCAGTTTGTATGCTACCTGATTTTTTCCATTTATTATTTTCTCTTATAAAATAATAAACAAAACTTTGTCCTGCATTGCTTACCCACATTTCGTTTAATGATTGATTATAAGCAACATATCCTGGTGTAAAACCTAAATTTACAGTTTCAATCACCTCAAGTTTATCAACATTGATGATGCTTACACTTTGCCCCATTTCATTATCAACATACATGTTTCCATCAACCCCAGTCCAAGCACCAACGGGTTCTGTACCAACGGGTATCGTTTTTATAACTTTTTTTGTTTGAATATCAATCACCGATACATCGTTACTTTCTCCATTGGCGGTGAAAGCATACTTTCCATTGGTAGAGAATGTTACCTCTGCTGGCTCGCTTCCCACCGAAATCGAATTTTTTAGAACCATAGTTTGAGCGTCATAAACCAATGTTTTTCCATCGTGTTCCATCGAAGTCGTCCATAATTCTTTGCCATCGGGCGAAAAAATCGAATTATGATTGGTCTTGTTTAATTCTGTACTCGAGATAACTTGTCCAGTTTTAGCATCAACTATTAGAATTTTACCTTTCGTTTCGTGTGTTCCCGTGTGTCCTTCGGTCAAGTCAACTCCCGGAACTCCAATACTTAATTTTGAGCCATCGGGCGAAAGATAAATATGATGAGGAAACACAATATCGTCGCTTGAATTGTGCGATGAATGTACACCGTTCGAAGTACTACTCAACTTAATAGTATTTGTATTATAACTCGCCAAATCTATCACTGATATTGTAGTGCTTTCTCCGTTGATTACATACGCAGATGGTGTGCTAATATTAAGTAGGGGCTGTGTTTCGTTGGTCGAACATGACAAAATTACACCCATTACTATTAAAGAAAAGAGACCCTTTTTCATTGATGTTTTTTGTTGATGATTGCTTATTGTTTTCAAATTATAAATTTTCAAAATTCAAAGAAATACTTAAATACTCCCAGCTCATCTTGATTGTACCCGTGTTTTTTGATGTTGACATAATTTCATAAGTAAGTGCTTCTGTTATTTCCTTATTTTTTTTTGGTTTCACTTTCACTCTGATGACATCATTTTCTTGCGTATAATCATCTACTAAGTGCATATCCCAAGTTTTACTAAGAATAATAGTCCATTCATTTTTATCTGGAATTGTAAAAAATCCGTACCTACCTTTAGGGATAATCTTTCCTTCGATTTTAATATCCTTTGAAAAATCTATCCAAGTTGCTTTATGAGCTCCAGTCGACCAAACTTGATTATAGGCAACTAAGCCATTCCAAATATTTCTACCACGAATACTCGGTGAACTATATTCGATATGAACATGGTTTTCGCCAATCATTTCCATCGTAATCATTTTCGGACTTTTGGGCTTTGTTGCTACCTTCACACTATCGTTTTTAGGTAGATGATTTTCGTGCTGGGCAAAAGCAAGTGTTGATACAAATAGGCAAAGGGCTAT
>JAIYBU010000172.1 GCA_027488335.1 Cytophagaceae bacterium | reverse complement strand
ATCTGTGACTCGATTTCGGGTTCTCGCCCAGGAGCAAGACGAGAGATGATGGAATCTTATGTACAACGTCTTCGGGATTTGGAAGCCTTAGCCCTTAGCTATAATGGCGTTGAAAAATGTTATGCCATCCAAGCAGGACGTGAATTGCGTGTAATTGTAGATTCAGAAAATGTAACGGATGAAATAGCCAGCAAATTATCGTTTGATATTTCGCAGAAAATTGAAAAAGAAATGCAGTACCCAGGCCAAATCAAAGTAACGGTTATTCGTGAAATGAGAAGTGTGGCGTATGCAAAATAAGATAAATTGAGCTTTTTTGAAAGGCGATGCAGTAATGTATCGCCTTTTTTATATGGTGAAAATCGTGTTCGATATAAATTCAATAAAAAAGAAAGCTAAAATTTCAGAATTATACATCTCTATATAACCCAAAAAATTGATTTTAAATTTTGAAATTTCAAAATCTCCGTTAAATTTGAGACGTAAATAATTTCAAAATACTATGGACAAATTATCTGAAACTTGGATGGTAGATGGTACAATTGATTTTGAAGTAAAAAAATACACACTTTTAGCATATTTACAAAAAGTAAAAGAATGCTTCGACAATACCAAAGTCTATCCTCAACTCTCTGATTTATTTTTTCATCACAACAATTTAGTTTCATTCAAAAACAACAAAAACTATCTGAAAGACCATTTTCCGAAAAAACTTTCGGGAGTTCAGATTGAAAACTTAGCGTTGATTTATGAAGAAATGATTGCAGATAATAATCTTATGCAAGAAATTGAAGAGATTATTCATTATGCAAGTCAGCGATTTCAACATGCAATTTCGGTAGGCAGTGAAATTTACGATTTCGTAGAAAGTAAATTGTCTGTAAGCCCAGTTGGTATTATTCCACTCAAACTTGACGAAGGATACTTCTTTTTGAGTAATGGTCAAAAGAGAAATACGAGGGTATATTCGTATAGACTAACGCTTTTTGAGCGACACAGTGAAAAATATCGCTCACTAAGTACCAAGTTTATATCGGAATGGGAACGAAATTTTGTAAATAGTTACGAAAACATTAAGATAAACCTCATCAAACAACAGCGATACCTTCCAAATCCAGCGGTTTATTCTATTGAAACTGATTTATCATTTCCATTAGAAGAAACCTTACTTCCAATTGCAAAACGTACTTTGGTACAGCATATTAGCCAATAAAACTCATAAAAAATGCCTCTCAAGTTTGAGAGGCATTTTTTATGAGTTAGCTAAATTAAATCATTTATCAATATTTATGATAGCTTACGTTTTACTTCTTTTACTTCATAACTTTCAAGCGTATCACCAACTTCGATGTCATTAAAGCCTTTTAAGCTCATACCACATTCAAAACCGTACTTCACTTCGTTTACATCATCTTTGAAACGTTTTAATTGTTGTATTTCACCTTCGTGTACTACAATTCCTTCACGAATCAATCTAACTTTATTGCTACGTTTGAAATTACCATCCGTTACATAACAACCAGCGATAGTACCTACTTTACTAATTTTGAATACTTCACGAACTTCGATTGTACCCACAACTGTTTCTTCTACTTTCGGAGCTAATAACCCTTCCATTGCATCACGAATCTCGTTGATGGCATCATAGATGATAGAATACAATCTGATTTCGATTTCTTCATTATCGGCAATCTTACGAGCATTGGTTGAAGGCCTTACTTGGAAACCAATCACGATTGCATCGGCAGTCGAAGCTAATAACACATCTGATTCAGAAATTTGTCCAACCCCTTTGTGAATAATCGCCACTTGAACCTCTTCTGTAGAAAGTTTCAATAATGAGTCTGAAAGGGCTTCTACCGAACCATCCACGTCACCTTTTACGATAACATTTAATTGATGGAATGTTCCAATGGCTTTTCTACGTCCAATCTCTTCGAGTGTAATATGTTTCTTGGCACGAATACTTTGCTCACGATTAATTTGTTCACGCTTGTTTGCAATATCACGAGCTTCACGCTCCGAATCCATTACATTAAATCTATCACCCGCTTGTGGAGCTCCTGGCAAACCAAGCACCTGAACAGGTGTTGATGGACCAGCAGTTTTGATTCTCTTACCAGTTGCGTCAACCATCGCTTTTACACGACCGAAATATTGCCCAGCTAAAATAACATCACCTACATTCAATGTACCATTCTGTACAAGAACAGATGTTACGTATCCACGACCTTTATCGAGTGAAGCTTCAACAACCGAGCCCACAGAAGTACGATTTGGATTGGCTTTCAAGTCAAGTAATTCGGCTTCAAGTAAGACTTTATCAAGTAATTCGTTGATACCGATTCCTTTCTTAGCAGAAATTTCTTGCTCTTGGTATTTTCCACCCCAGCTTTCAACTAAGATATTTTCTTTTGATAAATCCTCACGGATTTTCTCTGGATTTGCCCCTGGCTTATCAATTTTATTAATTGCAAATACAATTGGCACACCCGCATTTTTAGCATGATTAATAGCCTCTCGTGTTTGAGGCATCACACTATCATCTGCCGCAACCACAACAATTACGATGTCGGTTACTTTGGCTCCCCTTGCACGCATGGCCGTAAAGGCTTCGTGACCAGGAGTATCAAGGAATGCAATTTTCTTACCTTTGTTTGGTCCTTCATTGATTTCTACATCATAGGCACCAATATGCTGAGTAATACCTCCTGCTTCACCCGATGCCACTTTCGTGCGGCGGATGTAATCAAGTAATGATGTTTTACCATGGTCAACGTGACCCATGATTGTAACAATTGGGGCTCTTGGTAAAAGGTCTTCAACAGCATCTTCTTTTTCGATAGTATCGACTTTTACTTCTTCTTCTGCCGTAATAAACTGTACGTCAAAGTCGAAATCAAGGGCAAGCATTTGAATAGCTTCAGCATCAAGACGCTGGTTGATGGATACAAACATACCCATTTTCATTGCAGCCGAGATTACATCTGTTACCGAAACATCCATCAAAGATGCTAATTCGGCAGCCGAAATAAACTCGGTCACTTTCAAGATGCTGCTTTCTTCTTGCTCTTGCAATACACGTTGCTCTTCTTGGTCAGCACGAGACCTACGCTTATCTTTTCTATATTTGGCTCCGAAATCAGGTCCCTTGGTTTGCATACGAGCCATCGTTTGTTTGATTTGCTCTTTTACTTGAACCTGAGAAACCTCTTCTTTGCGTTCTTTTTTCTTTTTCTGATTTGTGTCTAATTTCTTAGCACCACCGCCACCAGTAGTTGGATTTGCTCCACCAGTTGCCGTAGTAGCCGATTTTGGTCTTGGAGCATTATTTGGCGTTGCATCTGCACCAGTCACTTTTTCGCCCCGTTTTACACGTTTACGTTTACGCTTGCGTTTATCTCTATCTTCGGCTACTGTCGATTTTTTCTCAATAGGAAGCTCGATTCTACCTAAAACTTTCAAACCTTGAAGTTTTTCACCTCTTGCTTGAATCAATTCAGGTTCGATAATCTCTTCTATTTCAATTTCAGGTAAAACAACTGGTTTTACAGGTGTAGGTGTAGGAGTTGTTGTATTACCTGCTTTATGAGGAGGGCGTTGGTCTGCTTTGTAAGGCTGACGTGGGTCGAGACGCTCCGTTGGTTTTTGTTGCCCATCTTTCTGTTGCTGACGTGGCTGGAACTCCTGACGGCTTGGTTGTTGAGCTTTAGGCTCTTGTATTATCGGTTCAGGTTGTTTGATAACTTCCACTTTTGGAGCTTCTACCACTGGAGCAGCTTCTTGCAGCTTAGGCTCTACTTTAGGTTCTTCTACTTTTGGAACTTCAACCACAACTGGTTGTGGCTCAACTACCACTTCGACTTTAGGTTCAACCTTTACCTCAACAGTTTTTTCAACAACTGGAGGCTTAATTTCTTCAACCACTATTTCTTTAACAGGCTCAACGGTTGGAGCGGGCTCTGGAACTGGCGGAGGACTTGGCTTTTTATCCAAATCAATTTTACCCAAGATTGTAAGTCCCTGGGTCTTGCTTTCGGCACGAATCACTTCGGGCTCTGCAGGTTTGGTAGGTTCTACTTCTTTTTTATCTTCTATTTTTGCTTGTTGGCGGAAATATAAAATATCAGAATTACCAGCCGAAGTTGTTTTAACTTCTTCCACTGGTGGTTTTTGTGAACCTCCATCTTCAAGCAACGAATTATTACCATATTCTTTGGCAAGAATATTCAATAACTCAACGTTGAGTTTGGCATTTGGATTATTCTCAATACGATGTCCTTTTACTGCAAGTTTTTCAACGATGGTTACAATACCAACGTTGAGTTTCTTTGCCGCAAGGCTGAGTCGCATTTCTTTTTGTTCTGTCATAAAATGATTTAAAAATCTGTTTTGTTATCCTTTCTTACAGGATTAATTACTCTATTTCCAAAGTTCAAAAACCTTGGGTACTTTAACTATTTGTGTTTTTGAATTCAACAGTACAAATGTAAACCATATATTCTTGACTATCAAGAATATATGGTTTATAGTTATCTATTTCGTTTTAAATCACAGATTTGTATGCGATTTATTCAAATTCTCGACTTAAAATTCCTAAAACTTCGTCGATAGTCTCTTCTTCAAGCTCTGTACGACGGGCAATGTCTTCTTTTGAAATAGCCAAAACAGATTTTGCCGTATCGAGACCAATCTTACGGAACTCGTCGAGTACCCAATCTTCAATTTCATCAGAAAACTCTGATAAATCAACATCCTCTTCATCTTCTTCGCCTTCGATGTCACGGAATACATCAAGTTCCATCGAAACGAGTTTACCAGCCAACTTGATATTCATACCGCCCTTACCAATAGCCAACGACACTTGGTCAGGTTTGAGGTAAACGGCCACACGCTTGCGTTCGTTATCGACCTGAATGTTACTAATTTTAGCAGGACTCAATGCTCTCGAAATCAATAAATTAAGATTATCAGTCCACTGAATAACGTCGATATTCTCGTTTTCTAATTCCCTTACGATTGTATGAATTCTTGAACCTTTCATACCTACACAGGCTCCTACTGGGTCGATACGGTCGTCATAAGACTCTACGGCAACTTTGGCTCTTTCGCCTGGCTCACGTACAATTTTACGCACCGAAATCAAACCGTCTAAGATTTCAGGAATTTCTTGCTCAAAAAGACGCTCCAAGAATACTGGTGAAGTACGAGAAAGCGTAATTCGAGGAGTTCCGTTGTTCATTTCAACTTTATGAACCACCGCTCTGATACTTGTTCCTTTTCTTGGTCTGTCTTTTGGTATTTGTTCAGTTTTTGGAAGCACCAACTCGTTGCTTTCAGCATCCAAGCAAACTAATTCTTTCCCGAGAATCTGATACACTTCTACGATGATAAGCTCACCCACCAAATCTTTGTATTTAATGTAGAGCATTTCTTTTTCTAAATCTTTGATTTTTTGAATCAAAGTCTGACGGGCAGTTTGCACCACACGACGACCAAAATCTTCGAGCTTAACTTCATCGGCTACTTCTTCCCCGATTTCAAAGTCAGGCTGAATTTTTTGGGCTTCTGAAAGCATGATTTTATCAGTGTCCCAAATATCTTCTGAATTGTCGTCAACGATTTCTCGTGTACGCCACATTTCTAAGTCACCGCTATCGGCATTGATGATAACGTCAAAATTATGGTCTGAACCAAATTTCTTACGAATCATTGTTCGGAAAACATCTTCCAAAACCTTAATCATGGTTGGGCGGTCGATGTTTTTCTCACGAGCAAATTCTGAGAACGATGCTATTAATTCTCCACTATGCATAGCTTAGTATTCAATTAAGAATTAAGATTATAATAATCTTAATTTTTGTTCAAAATATTTTTATTTACTACTATTTATTTGAAAGAGACGATTACCTCTGATTCTTTGATGTTGTTGAACGGAATTATAACTGGTATAACTTCTTCATTTTTCTTTCGCTTCTTTTCTTCGATGATGGTAATTTGTTCGGCATCAACGCTTTCTAAACTTCCTTTGAGTTCTGTACCATCTTTTTGGACAATTTTTAGGCTACGTCCAATATTTTTTCGGTACATTCTTTCTGATTTCAAAGGAAAATCTACACCTGGTGAGGATACTTCGAGTGTGTATTTTTCGGGCATCATTTCGTCAATATCTGTACCAAGTTGGCGACTAATCTCCGTACACTCATCAATTTTAATACCTTCGTCAGAGTCAAGAAGAATCGTAACTTTGCTGTGTACTTTTGATAACGATACTTTAATATCAACTACAAAAAATTTATCGTTTTCGAGTAAGGGTTCTAAAAGTTGCTCGATTTTCTGTTTTACTTCTATATTGGTATTCATATTTTTGGTTACTGGTAAACTGCGGGGCCGCCCGTGCGGTTACTTTATTTCACTTATGATAAGTAAATTGAGTTCAAATCTTCCTAAGATTAGGCACAAATCTTTGATGTATGAAACAAATTTACAACAAAAAAGGAGGGCTTCGCTCCTCCTTTTTCACAATTCTAATGCAAATATAGATATTTTTTTGATATTTTACAAATTTTAGCCGAAGAATATAGGGCTATAGTGAAACTATTATTTAAAACTACGTAGTTTTTTCTTCGATAACTCATAACTAATGATGGCTGGCACATAAAAAGTAATGTCAGCGACAAACTTTGCAATTATCACCCCCAAAGATATATCATTTATCCAAATTGGAAAATAATACATGAGCATTGGACGAACAAATAAACTATCAAAAAACTCTGCGATACCAAATTCCACAAATAAAGCACGAACATTGAGTCCGAAGGTTTTAAGGGTATATGATTTGTTTTTAAGTGCTAGCTCTCGGTTTGTATTGAAAATATCCGTTAAAAATATTGTTCCGAAATAACCAATATTGCCAAACCAAGTTCCTACCAAGGCCGTTGTGAGATTACTTTGGGTCAGTTCATAGGCCAAAACCGACGAAACAAGCGTAACCACAATCGAAATTATTTCGGCTGGTAGATAGCGTTTTATCCATTCTTTTATTTTTTGCTTCATTATTCTTGCAGTTGCCCAAAGAGCATTTTATTTTTCAACAATTCATTTCCTTGATTTTTGATGTTTTTGAGCAATGATTTTATTACCTTCGATTCAGTCATTGGATTGAGTAATGTAAATTTCAAGAACGCTTTTTCTCGTAAATAGGTTTGCCCGATGATGGCTTCGCCCGTAAGTAAAAGGTTCATTTTTAGTTCGTTGTTTATTTCATTTTCAATTGCTAAATCATTGATTTCTTCAGAAGTATATCTAAAAACGACGGTATTGATTGCTGGCACATTTGCCAACTCAAAATTAGGGTCATTTTTAATACATTCTGCAATTTCGTTAGCGAGTTTAATGGTATAATCAATCATTTGTCCAATTTTCTGAACGCCCAAATGTTGCAACGTAAGAAAAGGTTTAAGGGCATCGAAACGGCGGGTAGTTTGGATTGATTTTGATACTAAATCGATGATTCCATGTTCTTCGTTACTTTCAGGATTTAGATAATCGGCATGAAGACGAATATACTCAAACATTGCTTTGTTTTTAACGATAAACAATCCGCAAGAAATGGGCTGAAAAAAGAGTTTATGAAAATCAATAGTGAGTGAATCTACCTGCTGGATTCCTTTTAATCGATGGCGATGGGTTTCACTAAAAATCAAAGAACCACCGTAAGCGGCATCAACGTGAATCCAAAGATTATATTTCTTGGCACAAGCTACAATTGCTTCAATATCAGCTATTTCACCATAATCGGTTGTACCTGCGGTGGTTACGTAAGCAATCGGCAAAAGTCCTTGTGCTTTAAGGTCGATGATTGTTTTTTCGAGTATTTTTTTCTCTTCAAGCAACGACTCATTGCCAATTTTTATAACTGCGTTTTCGCCCAACCCCAAAATCGAAGCCGACTGGGCGATAGTAAAATGAGCATGAGAAGAACAAATAATTCGGAATTTTGAGGCTTCGGGGGGAAGTCCTTGCTTTTGAATATTCCAAGATAAATTTTGCTGGCTGTAATGGTCACGAGCTAAGAGTAAACCCATAAAGTTCGACATCGTTCCGCCGCCTGTAAAAGTAGCGTCGGATTCGTCGCCAAAGCCATATAATTTACAGATTGCTTCACCCAGTTCTTGTTCAATCATAGTGGCAGCGGGAGCTTGGTCGAACGAGTCCATTGATTGATTGAAGGCACTGATTATCATTTCGGCAGCCAACGAAACAACGAAAGTCGGACAATGCAAATGAGCAATACACAAAGGATGATAAACTGAAATATTATTTTTTAGAATCAGCTCAGACGTTTTTTCAAAAAGTTCGTCAAAATCAGTGCCTTGATTTGGAAAAAAATCGAATGATTTGGCAAGTTTTCTGAGCGAATCGGGGCTTGCACCACTGTATGGTTTTTCTTGGCTTTTAATTTGATTGCTAACTACTTCAGCTACTTTTGCAACAATGCTGCGGTATTCGGTGGCAGTTTCAGAAGTGTTATTTAGAAAATATTTTTTAAAATCAAGTGTTGCACTTTTCGGGTCGATGTATGACATTTTGATGATTTAAGATTTTACGACAGGATTAATTACCTTTTTTAGGTATGCCTTTGCATTGCAGCAAGATTCTATCTAAGTTCTCGGATTGACAGGTTGAAAATTAACTTATAAAAAAAGATGCCAGTGCTGATGTCAAAACATCCGCACTGGACTTATTATTGTGTAGGTTTATAGGGGAAGGCTTAATTTTCAGCGTAACAAATCTCTTCGGCCGCAATGACGGCATCACGAAAAATACTACAAATATCATCTACTTGGTCGGCATTGATGATAAGTGGTGGCATAAAACGAAGCACACTTGACTGACGGCCACCGATTTCGATGACGAGCCCACGACAAAAACACTCATATTGAATTCGACGAGAAAGTTTCTCAAATCTTTCAGGTTTTCCGTGTTGTAAAAATCCACTTTTGGTATTTACAATTTCAACGCCAATCATTAATCCTTTTCCTCTAATATCTCCGATGCAACTTGTTATGGCTTGAACTTCTCTCAATTTTTTAAAGAATAATTCGCCCATTTTTGCAGCATTATCAGCCAAGTTGTTTTCACGGATATACTTTAAAGTAGCCGTTCCTGTAGCCATTCCGAGTTGGTTTCCTCTGAATGTACCTGCGTGAGAGCCAGGCCCCCAAGTATCATACTTTTTATTATAGACAACAACGGCCATCGGCAAAGAGCCCCCGATTGCTTTTGAAAGTACAATAATATCAGGAATAATTCCTGCATACTCAAAGGCAAACATTTTCCCCGAACGTCCAAAACCTGTTTGTACTTCGTCGATAATTAATGGAATATCTTGCTCTTGCGTTATGCGACGAATTTCTTGTAACCATTTGATTGGAGCTGGTATTTTCCCTCCTTCGCCTTGAATGGCTTCAAGGATAATTCCTGCTGGCTTTGGCACACCAGATTCATCGTCAGTCAGAAGATTTTCGATATAATCAATACTACACTGACCATCAATATCTTCTGTGCCAATAACTGCATTACGGTATAAATAAGGATAAGGCAAAAAATTTACTTCGGACATCAGACCAGCTATTTTTTGCTTAGCCCCCAGATTTCCCATCAAACTTAATGCTCCATGAGTCATGCCATGATAACCGCCTTGAAATGCCATCATTCCACGACGACCAGTAGCCATTTTTACAAGCTTGATAGTAGCTTCAACGGCATCAGCACCAGATGGGCTACAGAATTGAATTTTAGCATTTTCTGCAAATTCTTTGGGTAAACAATTCATAATTTCTGTCACGAACGCTTCTTTTACGGGTGTTGTAATATCGAGCGTTAACATTGGCATATTTTGCTCTAATTGCTCTCGAATAGCATCCTGAACCACTTTGTGGTTATGCCCAAGAGCAATTGCACCAGCACCCGAAAGGCAGTCATAATAAACTTGCCCATCAACGTCCTTTAAGTAAATACCTTTGGCTTGCTTTAATGCAAAGGGAAGTTTTCGAGGATAACTACGAGCGTTTGATTCGGACTTTGCTTGACGCTCAAGATAAGCTTTTGACTCTGGTGCATTGTTGGGGTTACGTAATGTACCTGGCATGCAGGTAATGCCTTCTAAGGATAGTATATCCTTGGTAAACTTTTGGAAATTGGGCGATTTTTCTAAAACATTCATCGTTTTTGGGAGTTTTGGGAGTTTCGTAATTTTTTAAAGGTCTCAATAGTTTTAGACAATAGTATAAATCACACAAAACAGTACTAAGTCCACCCAATATGAGCAGCTTACAATTCTAAAATTCCTGAAGATTAGCGTTTATTTTTTTCAGAACGATTACTACCATTAATCAAAATTCTTGTTTTTTCTTGCGTAAAGTAGGTTTGTATAGCAAAACCAACCTGCCAAGAAATTGACAAATAATATTTAAAAATTAGGAATAGCAAAGCTTAAAGTTTTGAGCCGAAGTTAATTAACAAGAAAATACATCTTGTGTGTATTATCACAACAAAACTTGAGATGCTCAAATAATTTTAACGGGTACTTTTTGGAGGGTTTATAATTGTATTAGGAAGCAGAGTTTCAAAATTACAAAAAAAAAAGTACTAACCTAATTTTGAAATATATTTTTATTCACAAAAAACGCAACCTTAACTAAATATTTGATTATCAATCGTTCATACATCCTAAATTATTGAACGGTATGTTTTATAATTCTGTATTCATCAGGCTTACGCAAATATGTTAAGTTAAGAATATACGTTCTTTTCTTGGGCACTATCAATTTTTAAAGATTCACTAAAAGACACCCAAGTTAAAGTTTTGCATTTGGCGAAACACAAAATTTTGCAATATGTTTTAGAAAGTCAAGTTTAGGTAGTAGTTTTAGGCATAGAAGTTTATCCAGACAAATAATGCAGTTGATTAAAGAAATAATTAAACGTTTTTTGCTCTTCTTGAATATATTACTTACAGTTTATACGTTACTGGTATATCAGCTCAGCTATTCTGTAAGCGTAAAACATTGGTTGGCAGGTTTCTTGATGATGTCAATGCCTTTTGTGTTGGTAGCTAATATTATCTTTGTTGTGATTTGGGCCATACGCCTTTCTCCACGTACATTTTTATCTTTGATTTTATTGATTATTGGTTACCCTTTTATTCTACGTACAATTACTTGGCATAATATTGATAGTAGAGATACCAGCAAAGGTTTTAGTGTAATGAGCTACAATCTGATGTGGTGCGATGCTGTGGCATATGTACACGATACTACTAATTCTGTAAATTTGGTAAAAAAAGCCATTGATATAAATGCTGATATTAAATGTGTACAAGAATTGTATAATTGGGATACTTTTCCACAGTTTAGAACCATTAAAAAATTTAGAGGCACACACAAATATTACACGTACGTTCACTCAACACCTGGCAATGACCGTGGACAAGGTGAAATTGGACTGGCCATTTTTTCTAAGTTTCCTATAGTTAAGAAGCAAGAAAAACATTGGTCGAATAACCATAATGGCTTACTTTCGGCCGATATAGTTATAAAAAAAGACACAATTAGGGTAATAAACGTGCAATTACGCTCAATGGGCGTGCGTGTACAGAAAGTAATTGAAGCCAAGGAAGATAAAGAATTAGCTAAAAAAGAAGCTAAAACAATTTATTATCAACTAAAAGGTGGCTTTGAGGATAGAGCAATACAAGTAAAAGAACTCGAAAAATGGATAGAAGAAAGTCCGTATCCAGTAATGGTTTGTGGAGATTTGAACGAACTTCCTTACGGATTTGCTTATGGAAAAATAAGGCAATATTTAAGAAATAGTTTTGAAGATGCAGGTCGTGGCTTTGGATTTACGTATCATTATCAACCTGGTTTTTTGAGAATTGATAACCAATTTTATGATGAGAAGAAACTTAAAGTAAAACGATTTAAAACATTTTCGGAAACGCCCTATTCTGACCACTATCCAATTTGGGGAGAGTATATTTTAAAGTAACCTTTATTAAAAACTTTTGCTGTTTATGGAAAAAATTTATCAGATTGCATTATCGAATGTTGAAGGGGTGGGAAGTGTATTTTTCCGGCAACTCATCAGCTATTGTGGGTCGGCAGAAAATGTATTCAAAGCAAAAACTGATAAATTACTGAAAATTTCGGGTGTTGGTCGAGTCGTTATTGAAGGTCTTAAACAGAAAGACTTACTTACAAATGCCGAGAAAACCCTGAAAGACGCCGAAAAACAAGGCGTTCAACTTTTCTTTTCTACCGATAAAAACTACCCTTCTCGACTAAAGCCGCTTTATGATGCTCCTGCCGTTTTGTATTATCAAGGAACTTCCAGTTTAGACCATTTTCGTTCGATTGGAATTGTTGGTACTCGCCAAGCAACTGACTATGGCAAAAAGGTAACTGAAAGTATTGTCGAGCAATCAAAACCATTCAATCCATTAATAGTTAGTGGTTTAGCTTATGGGATTGATATTACGGCTCACAAAGCAGCCATTGATTTTGGCCTACCAACAATTGCCGTAATGGCCAGCGGAATTGATGTCATTTATCCTTCACAACATGAAAAATATATTGAACAAATCGTGGCAAATGGGGGTATCATTTCCGAACATTCGTTTGGAAAACAGCCCATCAGAAATATGTTTTTATCGCGAAATAGAATCGTTGCGGGCTTGAGTGATGCTTCAATAGTGATAGAGTCAGCCGCAAAGGGAGGTTCTTTAGTTACAGCTGAGTTTGCTAATAATTATCACAGACAAGTTTTTGCAGTTCCTGGTACTTTGGCAAATAAAGCATCGGAAGGGTGCAATAAACTTATTCAGCAAAATAAAGCCAATATTTACACAAAAATAAATGACCTCGTTGAAGCCCTCAATTGGGACTTAGAAGAAAACCCTGACACCATCAAGTTCAAGAGAAAAGATGTTGATTTAAGTATGTTTACCGATGAAGAAGCACAAGTAATTTCACACCTCCGCACACACGGCGAAATGCAGATTGATGAACTCAGTTGGCAAACGCAAGTAGCACTCAATCGAATGGCTTCGCTCCTTCTCAATCTCGAATTTCAAGGAATCATCAAGGCAATGCCTGGTAAGAAATTTGGTTTAAAGTAATAGTAAATTTCATATACATTCAAACGTTTTATACTCAAACTGCGTTTATATGACAGTAATCATTGTTTATAACCAGTCTGTTAGCTATTAAAGTGAAATCTCGTCTAAAACTTATTTTTGTATTTCTAACGCTTAGTATCGTTTTTGTTTCGTGCTTTAACCGCTGGATTTTGACCGAAAAAGAGTTGAAAGCCCATTATTCCAATCGGATTTCAAAACCTTTATTTCACATTATAGAGAATGATTCATCGAAACTACATTACGTAACTTTTGGAGCTGACACTGCCCAGCCCGTTTTATTTGTACATGGAGCTCCAGGCTCATGGGATGGCTACCTTAATTTATTAGATGATAGCTTACTTCAACATAATTTTCACCTTATTTCAGTTGACCGTCCAGGTTATGGAAAATCTCAAAAACGTCCTAAACAGAAGATTTATAGCTTAGAAGAACAAGCCAAAGCCATTATTCTGGCCTTAAAAAGTAATCATTCTAATAAAAAAGCAATCATTATTGGCCGTTCGTATGGGGCTCCCGTTGCTGCAAAATTGGCGGCAATGTACCCCGATAAAATCGAAAAAATTGTATTGCTTTCGCCTGCCATCGACCCTGACACCGAAAAGTTTTGGTGGTTTTCTAAATTTGGTCGCATATTTTTGGTGCGTTGGTTTCTTCCCGAACGCATGAACACAGCCACTGATGAAAAATACGCACATATAAAAGAGCTAAAGATACTTAAAAACGATTGGCAAAAAATCAATTCTGAGGTCACAGTAATGGCTGGCGGCAAAGATTGGATTGTAGATACAACAAATTTTTCGTTCGCAAAAAAGATGCTTATCGGAAAAAATGCTAAATTTATATTTATTCCCGAATCAGGGCATCTGATTTCAAGTTCGAGACCCGATTTGGTAAAAAAAGAATTATTTATCAGTCGATAGACCACGAACGACGGTCAACATTACTCTCATTTCTGTTGACTACCGACCGTGGGCTGTAGACACAAAATCTAACCATTAACAAATATCCTTCAATCGTATGAAGCAACTCTTTATTTTATGCTCACTTGTAAGTGTGAGTATTTTTGCCCAATCGCCTAAAGACAAGATGCTCGATAATATCAGCAAAAAAGAAATGTACTATGGCGGAATTGCCAAACAAATCTGGAACTATGCCGAAGTGGGTTACCAAGAAACAAAAAGCTCCACACTTTTGCAGGAAACCCTTACAAAAGAAGGTTTCAAAATAGAAAAAGGTGTTGCAGGAATTCCAACAGCATTTACCGCTACTTTTGGCGAAGGCAAACCAGTAATCGGTATTTTGGGCGAATTTGATGCTCTCCCAGGTTTGTCACAAGATTCAACAGCCGACCAAAAATCAGTTGGCGGAATTGCTGGCCATGCTTGCGGGCACCATTTATTCGGCACAGCATCGGCAGCCGCAGCCATTGCCGTAAAAGAATACATGAAGGCCAATAATATCAAAGGGACACTACGTTTTTATGGAACGCCTGCCGAAGAAGGGGGTTCTGGAAAAGTTTACATGGTTCGTGAAGGGCTATTCAATGATGTTGATGCCGTGGTTCACTGGCACCCAGGTTCATCGAATAGTGCAAGTTTTGGTACTTCTTTAGCAAATAAATCAGGAAAATTCCGTTTTTATGGTGTTTCGGCTCATGCAGCGGCTTCACCCGAAAAAGGCCGTTCGGCTCTCGATGGTGTTGAAGCAATGGATAATATGGTGAATATGCTTCGTGAACACGTACCTTCGGATACTCGTATTCACTATGTAATTACAAACGGCGGAAAAGCTCCCAACGTTGTACCTGATTTTGCAGAAGTTTATTATTACGCCCGTAGTCCACGTAGAACTGACGTAATGGATGTTTGGTCAAGAATTGAAAATGCAGCCAAAGGTGCAGCTATGGGAACAGGCACGCGTGTGGATTGGGAATTGACAGGTGGAACGTATGAGTTATTACCCAACGAAACACTGGCTAAAATTATGCACGCTAACCTATCAAAAGTTGGTGGCTTAACTTACACGCCCGAAGAAAAAGCTTTTGCTGAAAAAATTAGTAAAAGTTTGGGTGCTGAAAGTGTAAAATACGAAGATGCCACAGGCGTGAAACCATTGGCGGCCGAAAGAGGCGGTGGCGGCTCAACAGACGTAGGTGATGTAAGTTGGACAGTTCCGACGGTTGGATTAACTACTGCAACTTGGGTACCTGGCACTCCTGCTCATAGCTGGCAAGCAGTTGCGGCGGGTGGTATGAGTATCGGAAGAAAAGGTATGGTTAATGCCGCAAAAACAATGGCTCTGACGGTGACAGACCTTTTTGAAAGTCCACAAACATTGAAAGATGCCAAAGCAGAGTTTGAAAAAGCTCGTGGTACGAAGGAATTCAAATATCAAGCAATGGTTGGTGATAGAAAACCAGCGTTAGATTATAGGAAGTAAAAGACCCCTACCCCCTAAAGGGGAATATAAAATAGTGTGATAGAAATCAAATCTATCTCACTATTTTTTTTAGTTTTTCATTGATTTTCAAGTCCTTTAGCCTTTCTTCTATCTTTCTCATTACCAAGCTATTTAGCTGTTTTTCTCGACAAATCACATCATAACCTTTAGGTGTAAAAAGCGTCTTTTCAAAGTATATGATTGCCCATTGTTCGGCAGTATTTATATATAAAATTTGCCATTTACTTGATAAAAGTGCGAGTAACCCATTTCCACGCCATTCAAACGAAGTATTTTCAATATTTAAGGGCTTATCAAACCCTTTGATTGTTTTCTGGCGACCATTCTGAGTGTATTTCACTTCATCAATCAAACCCTTAATACCACCTCTTTCTACCACCTCATAATTGAAAGTTGGATTGGTCTTACCTCCTTTCAACCACATCGGAAAATTTGATAAAACGATATACCACTTCCCTTCGAGTGCTTGTAAATTAATCTTCTCGTTAGCCATTAGTTCTAAAATTTTCTTTACAAAATTAACTACTCCGCCACTCTTTTGGTGTTAGGCTTTTATGCTTTTTGAATAATTTATTGAAATACGGAACATCTCCGAACCCACTCTCGAACGCTACTTGTTGAATTGGCAAGTCGGTTTTATTGAGCAACTGACAGGCATATTGAAGCCTAAATTCAATTAGAACCTCGACAAAAGTTTTCTTTGTAATATTCTTAAAATAACGGCAAAACGAAGTTGGTGATAAATCGGCAACATTAGCCATTTGTTCGAGTGTAATTTCTTCTTTAAAGTTTTCAATCAAATACGAAAAAATTTTTTGAAATCGTGCCGTTTCTGATTGGTTATATTGATGCTCGAAAAAAAAATCATCAATCGTCATGATTTCGGTTGAATTACTCAGTATATCGAAGATTTCTAACAACCCAGCGATTTTTTGAAGGGAAGTTTTATGCTGTAACGCTACTATTTTTTCAGTGAGAATTTCCTTTGTTTTACCAATAATTTCAAATCCTGACTTCGATTTTTCTAAAAAAACTTTCACTTGTTGCATTTCAGGCAAATCAACTATCCCTTTCCCTAATAATAATTCACCAAATTGTATCACAATGGCTGAAGCATTTTCGTTCTCAATGGGCTGATTAATCCAACAATGTGGCAAATTTGACCCTAAAAAAACTAAATCTCCCGCAAAAAACTCATGTACTTGTTGCCCAACATAACGTTGTCCCTCTCCTTTCAGAATTAGGGTCAATTCGTATTCTGGATGAAAATGAAACGGGGCATCAAACTTCAACACATCGAATTGTCGAAGAATGAATGAACTTGACTGTTCGGTATTTAACTGCTCAAAAACTGCCTTCATAGTTTCATTTTCGCATTCTTTAACTAAATTTTTAATAATAATGATAATATAAGACAATTATATGAAAAAAAACTCAAATCTCACTAAACTTTTTTTATTCAACTTTGCATTATCAAATTTATTAAATTAAATCTAAGCAATGAAAAGTCTATTAAACGAAACTTATCAGCTACCAGCGGAAGCAATTGAGTTTTATCAAAAAAATCGTTACATCAAGCTAAAGAATGTTTTAGATGCCGAAACTTTGGCCTACTATGGTGAGGCGATTTCTCGAAAAGTAAACGAAATCAATAAACAAGATAAGCCACTCGACCAAAGAGATACATACGGCAAGGCGTTTTTGCAAATTTTTAACCTTTGGTGTGAGGACGAAACCTGCAAAGAGTTTGTTTTGAGTAAACGTTTAGGTCAAATTGCCGCCAAATTAATGCAAGCCAATGGAGCGAGGCTTTACCACGACCAAGCTCTTTTCAAAGAAGCAGGCGGTGGCATTACGCCGTGGCACGCCGACCAATATTATTGGCCGCTGAGCACCGATAAAACCGTTACGGCTTGGATTCCGCTTCAGCCCGTTCCGCTCGAAATGGGACCTTTGGAATTTAGTGCGGGTAGTCATGCCATTGTCGAAGGTCGTGAACTGGCCATCAGCGACGATAGCGAGCAAAAGATTCAGCAAAAACTACGAGTAACCGACTTTAAGCATGTAATCGAGCCATATGATTTGGGCGAAGTAAGTTTCCACTCGGGTTGGGTTTTCCACCGTGCAGGGGCGAATAATACCGACCAAGTTCGTAAGGTAATGACGATGATTTATATGGACAAAGATATGATTTTAAAAGAACCAGAAAACGAAAATCAGAAAAAGGATTGGGAAGTGTGGTGTCCAGGAGCAAAAGTTGGTGAAGTGATTGATACTGAACTCAACCCTATCATTGCCTGATAATCAACGCCTTAGACTAAAAAATAATTAAGTTTGCCTTATTATTAACGCTATACGATGATGTCATCATGATAGAGCTTTCGCAGGAGTTCTATTGTTGAAATTTAAAATTATCAGTATTTTCAATGCGTTTAACCTGATTTACTATGAAAAACTTGATTATTCTATTATTCGTCTTTGTTACCGAAATTGCCATGAGTCAACCGAAAAAAGTAACCATCGCCCTTGGACAAATAATGGGTATTGATAATGATAGAGCAGGGAATTTGCTTAGAATTGAAAATGCAATCATCGAAGCCAAAGCTAATAAAGCTGAAATCATTGTTTTTCCTGAGTCTGCAATTTTGGGTTGGATAAACCCTATGGCTCACAAAAGAGCCAAACCCATTCCAGGCGATGATTCGGCAATTCTTTGCCAACTTGCTAAACAATATGGCATGTATGTGTGCATTGGCATGGATGAAAAAGATGAATCGAAGTTATTTGGAAGTGCAATTCTGATTGATGACCAAGGCAAAATACTTCTGAAACATCGAAAAATAAACGTTTTGCCCGAACTAATGACACCATCGTATGCTGAGGGCAATGGCATTCAGACTGTCGATACTAAATTCGGAAATATAGGAGTTTTAATTTGTGCAGATTCTTTCCGCTCGGATTTATTAGAAGCAATGGCATTGAAAAAGCCTGATTTAATGCTGATTCCTTATGGCTGGGCTGCCCCCGAAACAAAATGGCCGCAGCACGGAAAAGAATTAGAAAAAGTAGTGCAAAATGTAGCTCAAAAATTAAAATGCCCTGTAATTGGAACCGATTTAGTCGGCCAAATTGCAAATGGTCCTTGGACAGGCCAAATCTATGGTGGCCAAAGTGTAGTATGTGATAAAACTGGAACTACTATTCGCATTGGAAAAGACCGTGAACCAGAAATAATGGTTGTTGAAATAGAATTAGACAAATAGCTTAATCAATAAACAGCATGATAAAATCACTCGCCGCCATTGCCGATGGAAAAGGTAATTTTTCGATTCATGAAATATTAGTTGCTGAGCCACAAGGCGATGAGGTTTTGGTCGAAATCAAAGCTGCTGGAGTTTGCCATACCGACTGGGACTCTCAGTGGTGGGGTAAACCTTTAGTCATGGGCCACGAAGGAGCAGGAATAGTAAAGCAAGTCGGGGCAAATGTAAAATCGCTCAAAGTTGGCGATAAAGTCATGCTCAATTGGGCGATACCGTGCTACCAATGTTTTCAGTGCCAAGAAGGAAACCAGCACATCTGCGAGCGAAACTCGGCCGTAACAGCAGGAAATAAAATAAGCGAAGGCCACGCCACTTTTACCTCAACTACCTTTAATGATACCCCCATCGAACGAGCTTTTAGCTTGGGAACGATGTCGGAATACACACTCGTTCGAGAAGCCGCCTGCGTAAAAATGCACGTCGAAATGCCATTTCCTTCGGCAGCTATTGTGGGCTGTGGCGTAATGACTGGCTACGGCTCGGTTGTAAACGCCGCCAAAGTTAAAGCTGGTAGCTCGGTAGTAGTTTTGGGTAGTGGGGGCGTTGGGCTGAATGTGATTCAGGGAGCGAGAATTTCGGGTGCAGGAAAAATCATTGCCGTAGATATTAATCCTTTAAGGCTCGAAATGGCCAAAGAATATGGTGCAACGCACACGGTTTTGGCAGAAAAAAGCGATAAAGGCTTAACCGAGGCTGCCAGAGTCGTAAAATCTATGACAAACGGTCGGGGTGCTGATTATGCTTTCGAGTGTACGGCTATTCCCGAACTTGGAGCTGCTCCGTTGGCGATGGTTCGCAATGCAGGCATGGCCGTGCAAGTGAGCGGTATCGAGCAAGAGATTGTAATAGATATGAATTTATTTGAATGGGATAAAATCTACATCAATCCACTCTACGGCAAAACTCGTCCGCAAATTGATTTCCCGATTTTACAAGACCTATACGCCAAAGGCGAGTTAATTTTGGATAAAATGGTTACTCGAACATATTCGCTGGATGATTTATCCAATGCCTTTGCCGATATGCACGCAGGCCGCAATGCCAAAGGAGTTATTCTGTTTTGATAAATTAATAAAAAACAAAATGAAGAAAATAAGTCAATTACTCATAATTTTTATAATTCTGAGTGTAAAAAGCCTATTGGCTCAATCGCCCAAACAAGAACTAAAACCATTTACATTTGGTGCCATAAAGCCCACTGGCTGGCTCAAAACACAAATGCAAAAAGACCTAAATGGATTTGTAGGAAACTTAGACCGTTTGATTCCAGAACTTATCAACGACCCTATTTACAGCTCGGGCAGATTGCAAAAACAAAGCAAAGCAAAAGACTTGGGAAACCTAAAATCGGGAGATGCCGAAGGCGACGAGCAGTATAAATGGTGGAATAGCGAAACGCAGTCGAACTGGTGGGATGGTTTTATCAGAAATGCGTTTTTGTTAGACGATAAACAAGCCATAGCGAAGGTAGAAAAGCATGTAGAAAACATCTTAGCAACGCAAGACACTGATGGATATTTAGGAATTTATGATAAAGAACTTCGCTATAAATTTCAAGCAGAAAATGGCGAATTATGGGCAAAAGCCACACTTTATCGTGGACTTTTAGCCTATTATGAATACACCAAAAATCCAAAAATACTTTCAGCGGTGGTGAAAGCGGTCGAAAACCTCATGCAAAATTATCCGATTAATACTTCTCACCCATTTTATTCGGGGAGCGGTTTTTCGGGCGGGGTTGGACACGGCCTTACATTTACCGATGTCTTGGATAGACTACATTTCCTTACAAAAGACAAAAAATATTTAGATTACGCCACATTTTTGTACGAAGATTTTTTTTTTTTTTATGCTTCCGAAAAAGATGCTCAACT
>JAIYBU010000153.1 GCA_027488335.1 Cytophagaceae bacterium | reverse complement strand
ATACCACGCTGGATTCGTACACCATAACGGCTTAGTATTTCTTTACCTTGATACTCGTGAACGTTCATGTAAAGTAGGATTTTTTTTAGTTTTAAATTTTTTGCTAAATTAGTGAACAAAAGTGAAATAACAATTACGAAATTTCAGTTAATTGCTAAATTGCTATAAAATTCTAATTTAGGCTAATTTTTGAGCAAATATTGTTTATTTTTAGTCATTAATTTACCATTAAAAATTTATAACAAATTTAATAACGGCGATTCGGACAAGACATGTTTACATGTTTCAAATTATGAGAAAAGAAAACCTTTTACTTCTAACGATTATAGTTTCAATAATCAATATCTCAAACGTTTTTGCACAAAAAAATACCTATAAACATTATTTTACTCCGAAAGAAATCAGAGATTTTTATGTTGGTGAACAAGACTTATTTTGGGAAAATAAAATTGGAATTTTTAAGAAAAACCTAAAAACAGACAAAATTGAACTAATTAGACCGAATAACGCACAAATATCACAAAGAAGTGCATTCAAAGGGATTGATGATGAGGGCAAATGGTGGATACAAAGTTCTACAATACCTAAGTATATGGTTCATGATGGAAAAAGTTTTCTACCAATTGATACAATAACCCAACACCAAGTTAAAGTACCTCTCAAAAATTTAAAGTTCTTCATCATAAGTAGCGATAAAAAGAAGTGGCTTGTTGATTCGGTTGGACAATTATACATATTTAGTAAAACTGAAGTACAGATAATCAAAAATACTGGTATAAATGAGATTAAAAATATTTCGGGCGTTAGTATTGATTTTAAAGAAAACCTATGGTTAACCACCTACAAAGAAATCTATAAATTTGATAAGCAAAGTGGTAAACTTTTGAAAATTGACACCGAAGGACTTTTTAACGAACTTGGCAGTAGAATTAATATAATTTCTCACGGAATTGACCAAAATGAGAATATTTGGGTTGGTATAATTCCCAAAAGTGCCATCGGTTTCTATAATAATAAAACAGGTAAATGGAGTAAAGTTAGGTTTGATGAAAACCCTCATTTCACTGGAGTAAGTGAGATTGTTATTGATAAGGATGATACAAAATGGTTTGCAAGCTCGAACGGTCTTTTGAAATACGATAATAAAGATTGGACGTTTTTTTACAACGACGAAACTTCTAACTCATCTTATCAAATCAAGTTAGATAAAGAAAACAATGCTTATGTTGGCTATATCTTAGGCACTATTTATAAATTTGAAAATAACCAATTTAAAAGAGTCATTGAATCTGACAACCCACTTGAAAGTAATATCATTTCAAGTATTTTCTGCGATAATAATTCACTTTGGATAAACGCTTCGAAAGGATTACATAACTTTGACGGTAAAAAATGGGTAAATTTTGATTTGGAGCAGGTAGGTAATCATAACTACAAAATTGTAAATGATTTTTCAGTAAACGAAGATGGAAGCCGGTGGTTCGGGACAACTACAGGGTTATTAAAATTAAAGGATAATAAATGGAAAGTTTTTGATAGAAACAACAATGGTCTTTCAAATGACCAAGTAAATTCATTTATTTTCGATTCTGAGAAAAACTTGTGGGTTGGCACAAGAGAAGGACTTTTTAAGTATAATCAGAGCTTTGCTTCAACCAAAATATTATTGAATCCTAATCAAACTTATGGTGAATATATTAATTTTATAAAAAAAGACAAAAAAGGTATTATTTGGGTCGGAAAAGGAGAATATATACCAATGCTGTATAAATATGATGCCTTAAATAACAAATTTGAATCCATGAATCAATCAATCATTCAAGCTCTCAGCGATTCGAAAAATAATCTTTTCTTTCTAACAAGTAAGTCTCTACTTACAACCGCCGATGGAGAAATATGTATTGCAGATTTTAAATTTCCTTCTTTCAAGAATATTAATTTTTATAAAATGTTTTTTGAGGGAGATACTCTATGGATTTTATTAGGAAATGGAAATATTATAAAATCGACCAACAAAAGTTTTAAAGTTTTTAAAAACCCCACCATTGATGTATTGAAAGAGGGTATAACTTGCTTCTGCGTATGTCGTTCTAAAATATATATTGGTTCGCAAAATGGGCTTTTTGAATTTAATCAAGCTGACTTAGAAGAAATAAAATTATACACTAATTGGTAAAATAATAAAATGCTTACAGCAAAAAACATAAAGAAAAACTACGGAAATCTACAAGTTCTGAAGGGAATAGACTTAGAAATAAATCAGGGTGAGGTAATTTCGATAGTTGGGGCATCGGGAGCAGGAAAAACCACACTTCTACAAATTTTAGGAACGCTCGATAAGGCTGATTCGGGAGAAGTTTTGCTCAATGGTGTTGATTACAGTTCGCTGAAAGACAAAGAGTTGGCAAAGTTTAGGAACGAAAAAATTAGCTTTATTTTTCAGTTTCATAACCTCATGCCCGAATTTACTGCCATTGAAAATGTGTGTTTACCTGCTTGGATTGGGGGAAAAGATAATACTGAAACCACTAAAAGAGCGGAAGATTTACTTCAACTTTTGGGTTTAAAAGAACGTGCCAAGCATTTTCCATCAGAGCTTTCGGGCGGAGAGCAGCAACGAGTAGCGGTTGCGAGAGCATTAATTAACTCTCCAGCGGTAGTTTTTGCCGATGAACCAAGCGGAAATCTGGACTCAAAAAATGCTGAAGAATTACATCAATTGTTTTTTGAGCTAAGGAAACAATTCAATCAGACTTTTGTTATAATTACTCATAACGAACATTTGGCAAATATGGCCGACCGAAAATTAGTTATGCAAGATGGAATTATTTTAGTGTAGAATGAAGAATGTATCGCTTCTTTTCATTCTGAACTCTACACTCATCACTTTACATTAAACTAAAAATGTCTGATTCAATAAAAACTAAAAAACAAACACTTTACCTTGTTTTGTGCGGAATTTTCTTGACTAATGCAGTTGTAGCCGAAGTAATTGGGGCAAAAATTTTTTCTGTTGAAGCTACTCTTGGAATTGCTCCGTTACAAATACCGCTTTTTGGGCAAAAATTCAACTTTAATATGTCGGCAGGGGTTCTGAACTGGCCTTTTGTTTTTATTACTTCCGATATTATCAACGAATATTTTGGTAAAAGTGGCGTAAAGAAAATTTCTTATCTAACAGCTATTTTGATAGCTTACGCTTTTATTATTATCTATATTTCTACGATAGTTTCACCTGCGGATTTTTGGGTGAATCATAATAATAAAGATAAAGCAGGTAATTTCTTAAATATTGATGATGCGTATGGAATAATTTTCCGTCAAGGACTTGGAATTATTTTAGGGTCAATTACTGCTTTTTTAGTTGGACAAATCTTAGATGCTACGGTTTTCCATTGGCTCAGAAAATATACTAATAATAAAATGATTTGGCTACGAGCAACAGGTTCGACACTCGTTTCTCAACTGATTGATAGTTTTGTGGTGGTTTTTATAGCGTTTTACGTTTTTGGCAATTGGACGATTACGGAAGTTATTACGACTGGAACCAACAATTATATCTATAAATTTGCAGTAGCAATTTTGCTTACACCATTGATTTATTTAGCCCATAATATTATTGACAAATATTTGGGAAAAGAACACGCTCATCAAATTATCGACGAAGCGACGTTTACACCGATGTGAGTTTTGCATATAATAAAAAAGTACCATCGTAAGATGGCACTTTTTTTATGGTTTTTCAGTAGGAATCTCAATCTTACTGACTTGGCAGTTTCCTGCACAACCAGCACAACTTGATGCTTTTCCCACAAATTGTTTCCGTACAATATTTACCAAATAAACTACTGCACCAACAAAAACAAGTCCGATTATTATGTTTTCTATCATTTTAGTGCTTGAACAATGTGTTGATAATGATGCTCTGAATGCCACGCATACAAGGCAATAACTTCCTGCATATCAAACGATTTTTGATAACCACCGTGATAATAGGTTTTCTTTAATCCTTCTTTATCAAGACTTTTAAAAAGTACCACCATGCGTTTATGCAAACCTTCGATAATCTGCAATGAGGGCTTAATCGGCAAATAATGGTCAGGTAATAATGCCCAAGCGGCTTCGTCATAACCTTTGATTGGCGGGTTCTCTTCGGTCAAAGCAAAACGCACACGGGTAAACATATTGATATGGCTATCGGCAATGTGATGTACGACTTGGCGAACCGTCCAACCATCTGGTCTGTACGGCGTATCTAACTGACTATCAGATAGTTTTGCGGTGAAAGTCTTTAATCGTTGAGGTAATTTCTCTAAAACTTTTATATGCGAACGAGTATCTGATTTGGTATATTTTTTACCATATTCAAAATCTCCAATTGGGTATTTCAACGATTCTAAGCCCGACTTATCTAAATCCATAAACTTGAAAGATTTTTATTCAAAAGTATCAATTTTCAATCCTTAATTATTTGACTGCTACTTCCAATAACGCTGAATTTCGGCCAATAGTTCGGCATGAACGGCAGAACCTACCACTACATCACCACCAAAAAGATGATTATCTCCACCCGAAAAATCGGAGGCAAAACCACCTGCTTCGGTTACGAGTAAAATCCCGGCGGCCATGTCCCATGAATTAAGATTATACTCATAGAAACCATCAAAATAACCACAAGCAGTATAAGCTAAATCAATAGCTGCGGAACCCATACGTCGTAACCCGTGTGTTTTCTGCATTAATGATTCCAAAATAAGTAAGTATTTATCTTGATTTTCAAATTTATAATAAGGAAATCCCGTGGCCAATAAACTTTCAGCTAAATGTTTGATAGGCGAAACTTGTATTTTTTCTCCGTTTTTAAAAGCACCTCCACCTTTAGTTGCAGAAAAGATTTCTTTTGTGCAAACATTATACACCACTCCTACCAACACATCTTTTCCACGAGCGAGAGCCAAACTTACTGAATAGTTTGGCAAACCATGAATAAAATTGGCTGTTCCATCAAGTGGGTCGATAATCCAATTCAACCCTTCAAGGTCTGATGAATCGGCGGTACCTTCCTCCGTTATGAAACCTGCGGGCGGCGTTCCGTCTTCGGGCAGAATTTCACGCAAACGACTCACGATTATCTTTTCGGTTTCTTTATCAACATACGAAACTACGTTGTTTACGTCTTTATACTCGACCGAATTCCTATTAAATTTAGCTGATTCTTGAGCTATAAACGCTCCAGCTTCTTGAGCTACTTCTACTGTTTTTTGGCAAATCTTTTGTAAATTCATAGTTGAGAAACGAGAAAATAGACAGGAAGAATTTTCTTTTGTCTATTTTCTCTTGTAAAAATTTTTAAAGTCCTTGAATATTTTTCCCTTTTGGATATTTTACGTTGTATTTCAATAAAATCTCTTTATTTTCGAGTGGTTGGAGAGTCAACTTCCAAGTGAGTTTTCCAGTTTCACGATTAAAATCAGCACCGATAGCATCTTCGAGTTCAACTTCAATGCGGCTATCTTGAGAAATCGGCACTTGGTCTTCCAGCACGATTGAAATTGGTTCGTTTTTTGTGTTTCGAAGCGTGATTCTGTAACCAAACGTCTCACGGATATTTGAACCCACATTCTTTCTTGACTTGAATTCCTCAATTGTTTCACGCTTTGAAATAATTTTTTTATCTCTTCCCATCGAAATCAATAGTGAATCTTTGGCTTCGCCACCCGCAATCTCAGTTGTGCCTACGAATGTTCCTTCAAAATAAACATTGGCCGTACCTGGCAATAAGTTATATTTTTCCCAATCAGTAATTACTGCCGTTAAGAAAGCATCTTTATCAAATTTTGGAACGGTATAATATTTAAAAGTAGAACGTAATGAATGATTTTGAATATCAACCAATTCTTCATTTCCACTCGAATTGATGTTGTAAGGAATTGAAATATCAAAATTTACAGCCAAAGTTGACTGGACTGTGTTTACAAATGAAGCAGAAGTTGCAACATCTGCCATTATAGGTGCGGCTTCCATCTCCATTGCTTGTGGAGCACCGACCTTCATCATTCGAGCATTTTTAGTCTGTATCACAACTGGCTCGTAAATACTTACATTCTGAGTATATAACTCAGGTTTTGTGCCACCTTCGGCTGGATTTGCCGTTGAAAGTGTTAGTTTTACATTTTTCCAGTCGATTCCTGTACTTTGATAAACATTGGCACGGTAAGCCAAATCAATATTACTTTTTACGTCTTTTGCACGAATATCATACACTGGCGACCAACCCGCATTATTAGCAATGTAAGTCAGATTTAACTCCACACTTGAATAGGCTTTTGCTTGCAAAGTCAATTCAATTTCTCCTGCTGGTTGATTTACGTTTGTACCTTGTGAAGTAAGTTGCTGCTGAAAACGATTTATTTTATCTTGTAAATCTTTCGACTGACGAACTAATTGCATTTGACGAGTGCCTATTTCCGTGAGTTTCGTTCTGAAAAAATCCATCATCTCTTTCAAATCTTCGGGTGTTGCTCCGTCTTTTTCGTTTTTTATATTTGAGTTCGCCATAAGCATATTTCGCTCATTTTCAGCTACTTTCACCAAAACATCAACAACTTCCAACTCATTTTTAGCTATTTTCAACGAGTCCTCCAGCACACTCCGTTTTTTATTACCCAAATAATTTTGTTTAAATTTTACACCCATAATCACCACATCGCCTTTGCCGCCAATCTGAATACTGTTTGGGTCGGCGGTGGTAGCTACATTACCAATAATCATTTTGGTTGTGCCTGCTTGTACGGTCGTTTTTATACGAGCATCAATTTGAGCTCGATTCAAGAAAACAGTAATGTGCTGATTTTCAGCTTCAACCTTTACTTGTCCTTGCGAAAAAATCGGAAAATGAAAGCCAAAAAGTAATGCTCCAAGCCCCAATGTAGAATTTAGAATAGCTGTTTTTGAAAAGAATAAGGTTAACAAAGATTGCAAATAGATTTTCATAATGAGAGTATGTTTGTTTTTGTAAAAACGTCAGCCTAATGCTTTATTGTGTGAATAGTTTGTTAATCTCTTCAACCGAAAGGCAATTTTAAGAAAAATTCTTTGCTTTAGCTGTAAAACCTTCATTATTTTGCTTGAAATTATTTGCATTTGTATGTCTAATTTGCTTCAAATACGCAAATTCTTACTACTATTCTATCTGCGAACTGGAAGCGGTCGACGCTCGATTCGCCTTATAATTACAATATATGATTAAAGAAAAAAATCTTCGACGTTTCACAGAGAATATCTTTTTGAGTATTGGTTGCCCTAAAAAAGACGCAAAATTAGCAGCCGATGTTTTGATTTCGGCCGATTTACGTGGCGTCGATTCGCACGGAACGGCCCGTTTGGTGGGTTATGTTCGTTTATACGATAATGGGCGATTGAACCCAAACCCAGAAATTAAAATCATTCACGAAACGCCTTCTACGGCAGTCATTGACGGCGATAAAGGTTGAGGATTGGTTGTTGCACCTTTTGCCATGAAAGTGGCCATAAAAAAAGCAAAACGCTACGGTTCTGGCTGGATTTCAGT
>JAIYBU010000209.1 GCA_027488335.1 Cytophagaceae bacterium | reverse complement strand
TGCCACAATCGCTCAAATACACAACACTTAGACCGTAACCATACGTGTTTCGGTAAGGTTGTTGAAGGTATCGACATCGTGGATGAAATTCGTCAAGGAGATAAAATTCAAAAAATCAATATCATCGAAGCAGAGGCGTAATATTGACCTATATTTATTCTAAAAGCTACTCAGAAACTTGTTTTTCGAGTAGCTTTTTATTTAGGCTTCATCAAAAATAATTATTTCTTTCTATCTTCGCATAAAATCAAACTTCATCGTTTTTTATATGAAAAAACTATCCATTTTTACCCTATTCACGCTCAGTTGTAGTTTGGCTGTGCAGGCTCAACGCCCTGCAGCTACCACCGAATACAATGCTAATACTCGATTCGAGCAAATAGGTGCAGCACTACCTACACCCAATACTTTCCGAACTGCCGCAGGTAGCCCAGGTCGTGATTATTGGCAACAAAAAGCCGACTACGATATCAAGGCTGAATTGGACGACTCAAAGCAGTCGATTACGGCAACCGAAAAGATTACTTACACCAATAATGCTCCCGAAGAATTAAGATATTTATGGCTTCAACTCGACCAAAATCTCTTTGCAAAAGGCTCAATGGGTACGAGCATCGGTCAATCAGCTATCAATCCTACCAACGGAGCAAGTTTCAATACGCTGGGTAATATGACTGGAGCGAACGCCAAAGATTACGGCTATAAAATTTCGGCCGTAAAAGATGCTCTTGGTAAAGATTTGAAATATACCATCAACGAAACCATGATGCGTATAGATTTACCAACACCTTTGGCAAAAGGTATGGCTTTTACGCTACAAGTTGATTGGAAATTTAATATCGTAGATTTGAAAGGAAGCGGAGCAAGAAGTGGTTACGAACTTTTTCCGAAAGATGGAAACGTATTGTACGAAATTGCTCAGTGGTTTCCACGTATGGCAGTTTATGATGACGTAAATGGTTGGCAACACAAGCAATTTTTAGGTCAAGGCGAATTTACTTTGCCATTTGGCGATTATAAAGTGGCTCTGACTGTTCCAAACGATATGGTTGTCGGTGCAACGGGCGAACTCCAAAATGCGAAAGATGTTCTGACAGCTACGCAAATGAAGCGTTGGGAGCAAGCAAAAAATACGAAAAATCCAATTGCCATCGTAACGCAAGAAGAAGCCGAAGCTGCCGAAAAAGGCAAACCAACGGGTAAAAAAACATGGGTTTATGCTGCTAAAAACGTGCGTGACTTCGCTTTTGCGGCTTCTCGGAAATTCATTTGGGATGCCATGCAGGTTGATGTAGAAGGTAAAAAAGTTTGGGCGATGTCGCTCTACCCGAAAGAAGCAAACCCACTTTGGGGACAATATTCAACTCGTTTGGTAGCTCATACGCTTACAAGTTATTCAAAACGCACAATTGCCTATCCTTACCCTGTTGCGTATTCGGTGCATGGTTCGGTTGGAGGTATGGAATACCCGATGATGAGTTTCAACGGTGCAAGACCCGAAGCAGACGGTACTTACTCGGAAGGCACAAAAAACTTCTTAATTTCGGTAGTAATTCACGAAGTAGGACATAACTTCTTCCCGATGATTGTGAACTCTGACGAACGTCAGTGGTCGTGGATGGATGAAGGTTTGAATACATTTTTGGAATGTTTGGCTTCGCAGGAATGGGACAGAAATTTCCCAGTGGGTGGTATTGAGCCGCAGTCAATTACAGGATATATGAAAATTGATGCTGCCAAACAAAACCCTATTATGAGTAGTTCGGACAACATTTTGCCAGGAACTTTCGGCCCAAATGCCTACTCAAAACCCGCAACTGGTTTGAATATTTTGCGTGAAAGCGTAATGGGTCGTGAATTATTTGATTATGCGTTTAAAGAATATGCTCGTCGTTGGGCATTTAAGCACCCAACTCCTGCCGATTTCTTCCGCACAATGGAAGATGCTTCGGGTGTTGATTTAGATTGGTTCTGGAAAGGTTGGTTCTATGGTGTTGAGCCTGCCGACCAAGCAATTGCTAATGTAGAATGGTATAGCATCGACAGTCAAGACCCAACTAAGCTAAAAGCAGCAGCTAAAGCTGACGCCGATGCTAAAGCACAAACGTTGAGTAATATCCGTAATAAAACTGATATTAAAGAAACAGTTGTTGAGGCTGACCCAACCATGAAGGATTTCTACAATACCTATGATAGATATGCCGTAACCGATGCCGACAAGAAAAAATATGAGCAGTATTTAGCAACGTTGAGCGAAGACGATAGAAAGCTCATCGAAGAAGGTAAGAATTTTTATGTAGTAAATCTTAAAAATAAAGGGGGCTTAATTATGCCAATTATTATTCAAATGCAGTTTGAAGATGGCACAAAAGAAGACGTAAGAATTCCAGCCGAAATTTGGCGTTTGAATGATAAAGATGTTAAGAAAACTTTGGTAACGACAAAGAAAGTAGCCAAGTTTAAACTTGACCCTTATCACGAAATTCCAGATATTGACACTTCTGATAATGCGTTCCCGAAAGAGCCTGAACAACCAACAAAGTTCCAAGCCTTTAAGCAAAGAAGTTTTGGCGGTGGTGGCTCAAACCCAATGCAAGAAGCATTGAAAAACAAACCATCAGGTATACAAACGAGTGGAGATAAGAAATAAGAGAAATTAGACAAAAGTTTCTTAATTTTAACGGTGAAGTCATCATGATTGACTTCACCGTTTTTTATTTTCATTCAACAACAACCCTCATGCAAACGCTTAAACTATCTATCGAAGACCATATTGCTCATGTGATAATCAATCGCCCTGAAAAAGCCAATGCGTTAAATCAAACCGCTTGGGATGAAATCACCGAAGTTTTTGAATACCTCGACGAAAACCCCGAAGTTAGAGTGGTTGTGCTGGAAGGTGGCGAAAGCAAGCATTTTTGTGCAGGAATTGATTTGAGTTTGTTAATGTCGGTTTCACAAACCAACATTGCCTGCGATGCCCGCCGACGTGAGCGTGTGCGTAAAGATGTATTTCGTTTACAAGCACCCATCAATGCCATCGAAAACTGCTCGAAACCTGTTTTGGCGGCCATTCATGGTGGTTGTATCGGTGGCGGAATCGACTTGGTTTGTGGTTGCGATATGCGTTATTGTACCGATGATGCTTATTTTACTATCAAAGAAATAGATATGGGAATGGTGGCCGATTTAGGAACTTTACAGCGTTTACCAAAACTCATTGGCGATGGACTGGTACGAGAAATGGCCTATACTGGCCGCAATGTAGAAGGTAAAGAAGCCGAAAAAATCGGAATTGTGAATCGCTCATTTTCTGATAAAGCTTCGATGATGCAGGAAGTAATGAAAATTGCAACTATGATTGCTTC
>JAIYBU010000235.1 GCA_027488335.1 Cytophagaceae bacterium | reverse complement strand
TTATGCAAGAATTTTTTAAGAACTCTTGGGAAGAAGTAACCAAAGAGGTAACATGGCCCAAATGGAGTTAACTACAATCAAGTGCAACACTTGTATTGGTAGCATCATTAATTTTTGCTTTAGTAGTAGGTGTTATCGATTTTTTAATCGAAAATGGTCTGCGTTTATTCTACCAGTCAATCTAAGTTTCCTATAAATTTCCTATACAATGAGCGAAATCAATTGGTACGTTGTGCGGGCAGTTTCGGGACAGGAGAAGAAAATTAAAACCTACATCGAAAACGAAGCAGTCCGACGCAATTTGGACGAATTAATACCAACAATTTTAATTCCTACCGAAAAAATTACTGAGGTTCGTAATGGCAAAAAACGTGTTCGTGAGAAAAATTTCTTTCCTGGATACATTATTGTTAATGCTGACCTAAATAACGGTGAAGTGCTTCACTTAATCAAGAGTATGCCAGGGGTAATTGGTTTCTTAGGTCGTAATAATGGTACATCCATGACCCCAGAGCCTTTACGTCAATCAGAAATTAATCGTATATTAGGTGTGCAAGAAGAGGTTATTATTGGTGATAATATTTCTCCTTCATTGACCTTTACAAAAGGCGAAAACGTGAAAGTAATCGACGGACCATTCAGTGGTTTCGATGGTGCAGTAGAAGAAGTGAACGAAGATAAGAAGAAATTGAGCGTGAGCGTAAAAATCTTCGGTCGTAGTACACCAGTTGAGTTAGGATATATGCAAGTTGAAAAAATGCAATAGTCATTTAAAGAATATTGAAAAAAGCCTTTCTTCTCAGAAAGGCTTTTTTTATGCCCAAAAATGATAAATATTCTGAACTGATTTTTCGGTAAAACCACATTTTTCGTAAAATCTGCAAGCTTTAGTATTATCAAGTTGGGTTGGTACATCAAGCGTAGCGATAGTTTCGGTTTTACAATATTCAACACAAGTATCAATTAACGACATACCTACCCCTTTTCCTTGCAGAGTTTCATCAACGGCTATGAGTCCAATATTTGCGGCTTTTTCCTTGACTGCCAGAGTAATCATTCCCTTGATTTGCTCGTTATTTTCATAAACAAAAATCTTTTTAGCAATTTGATGGCTTACCGATTTATCAATCCATTCTCGGTATAAATGCTTGAAATTGTCAACTCCTAAACCTTTATCTAACCTAAATCGTGAGTGTGTACCACTCAAATAGGCTAAATCATATAAATGACTGCCGTTTTGTTTATCAAATTCTTTAATATTAGTTGTAGTTTTGGTTCGTAAATCTTCGATTTGAGCAGTATAAGTGATTTTTTGGTCAACTAATTTCCCATTGAATCTTACGAGGATTTCGTTCGGAATCACCGTTTGCTTACTTCCAAAGACATACACTAAATCGTAAGCCTGTTTGAACGCATTTTCGAGATTTTTGCTTAAAAACTCATAATTGTCTGTAACATCAATTCTACCGATTTTCTTACCGAAAAAATGGCTATCCCAAGCTAAATCTATCATCAGAAATTAAGTTTTTGGTCGATAATATGAGCCGGACGGCCTTTTACTTGCTCGAAAGTTTTGCCTAAATAAATACCAATAATACCCAAAATAAAGATAATTAAGCCTGAAAAGAAAGTAATAGAAATAATGATACTTGCAAAACCCAGTTGCTTGATTTGATTGGTAAAATAAAGGTACAGATAAGCCACGCCTAACAGAATGGCTATACCCGACATGATTAAGCCCAAGCGGACGGTCAGACGTAAAGGTTTATCCGAAAACGAAATAATATTATTAAAGGCCAGCTCTATGAGTTTCGACCAAGAATATGACGATTTTCCCGAAGCTCGTTCATCGTGTTTCACAGGCAAATAGGCTTTTCTGAAACCCACCCACTGAGTCATGGTTGGAAAAAACCGAATACGGTCGCCCAAGCTAACAACAGCATCAACAACTTTCCGATGGTAAATGCCGAAGTTAGCTACACTACTATCTTGCACAGTATCAGTCAAATAGCTAAATACTTTGTAGAATAATTTAGAAGAAAGTTTCTTGAAAAAACTATCCTGACGAACCTGTCGTTGGGCAAAAACAAGTTCATAGCCTTCTTTTGCTTTAGCCAGTAAATGAGGAATCTCGTCGGGGCGGTCTTGAAGGTCACAGTCCATCACTACCACCCACTCACCTTTTGAAGTAGCCAAACCCGCCGTAATAGCTGCGTGTTGACCAAAATTTCTACTAAGTTTTACACCTTTAACTATTTTATCTCGCTCACATATACGCAAAATAGCTTCCCAGGATTTATCAGGGCTGCCATCTTCTACCAAAAGAATTTCATAAGAATCAGTTATTGGTCTGACTGCTTGATGAATTTCAGTAACTAATTGTTCAACAATTTCTTCGGCTCGGTAAACGGGCGAAATAATAGATAAGTACATCGAAAAGTGTTTTTATTGCAATATTCGCTACTTACAATTAGAGTGCCAAATGATTTAGTAATGATTTTAAAATATATCAATAAATTCGTAATTTTGATAACAAATAAAACATAGCTATGAATCTTGACTTAACAGGAAAAACTGCTTTCGTATGTGGTAGCACACAAGGAATCGGAAAAGCTACGGCCATAGAACTGGCTCTTTTGGGGGCAAATATCACGCTTGTAGCCCGAAATGAAGAAAAACTGAAAGCCGTTTTAGACGAATTACCACGCAAAAAAGGACAAAAACACCGATATCTGTTGATAGATTTCTCAAAGACCAATCAAATTAAATCTCGTATTGAGCGTCATTTATCAAAATATCCAGAAGCACATATTTTGGTCAATAATACGGGTGGTCCAGTAGGAGGGGCAGTACTTGAAGCAAGTACAGAACTTTTTGTACAAACTTTTAACGAACACGTGGTTTCGGCTCAAATCATGACACAAGCGATAGCTCCAAGTATGATAAAAGCAGGTTTTGGTCGAATTATTAATGTGACTTCGATTGGAATGAAACAACCGATTGTAGGTTTGGGCGTTTCTAATACTATTCGTGGAGCAATGGGGAATTGGGCAAAATCACTGGCCAATGAATTGGGGAAATTTGGTATTACGACCAATAATGTTTTGCCAGGCTACACCACAACCGCTCGCTTACAGAAAGTAAACGAAATGAAAGCTGCCTCAACTGGAAGACCTATTGCGGATGTTGAGCAAGATTTAATCAAAGAGATTCCGATTGGGCGATTTACTACGCCACAAGAAACAGCTTCCGTAATTGCATTTTTATGTTCGCCCGCTGCGGCTTCGGTCAATGGCGTAAGTATTCCAGTTGATGGAGGAAAAATGAGTAGTTTGTAAGAAAGACCACAGTTTTTGGTCGATAAATTAATGTATTCGTAATAAAAAAGGCTCTTTGAAAATAATCAAAGAGCCTTTTGCGTTTATCACCTTAAAAAACTACGCTTGTTTAGCTACCTGAATGTTGAAAGCTAATCTTACTTCGTCGCTCACAACTACACCACCTGCTTCGGTAACTGCACCCCAAGTAAGACCAAAATCTTGACGATTGATTTTACCTGAAATATCAAAACCTGCTTTTGTATTTCCGTAGAAATCACCCATAATTCCACCAAATTCAGCTTTCAAAGTTACTTGTTTGGTAGTTCCTCTGATTGTCAAATCGCCAGTTACTGTATATGTATCGTCGTCAGCTTTTTCCATTGAAGTAGAAGCGAAAGTCAATTTTGGGAAATTTGCTGCATCAAAGAAATCGGCTGATTTCAAGTGACCGTCTCTTTGTTCTTGGCCAGTCGAGATACTGTCGATATCAGCCGAGAAATTTACTTTTGAACCTGCAAAATCTTCGTCGTTTGCTGTTTCTACACTTCCTTCATACGTTCCGAAAGTACCAGTTACCGTCGAAATCATTAAGTGTTTTACTTTGAAATGTACTTCTGAGTGCGTTGGGTCAATAATCCAAGTTGCCATTGTTTTGTAATATTTAAATTTAGGAATATTTTAATAATGTCTTTACATTGTATGTATATACATATAATACAACTAAGAATAATAAAAAGTTTCAGGGAAATAAAAAAAGTGTTATTCTTTTTTCGGAACAACACTTTTTGATAGTTAACTATTTGAATATCAGTCGATTATTTTTTGGGAGTTTCTTTCAAAATTCCCTCACAAATTTCTTTAACAATACTTGGGCCTTCGTAGATAAAGCCCGAATAGACTTGCACGAGCGATGCACCTGCATTCATTTTATCAATGGCATCTTGGGCTGTGTAGATTCCGCCTACGCCAATAATGGGAAATGCTTTGTTAGATTTTTCTGACAAATATCTGATAACTTCAGTTGAGCGGTCGGTCAAAGGCTTTCCGCTTAAACCACCCGCTCCGATTTCGGCAACTATCTCTTTATCAGACACTAAGCCTTCTCGACTGATGGTTGTGTTGGTGGCAATTACACCCGCTGTGCGAGTTTCTTTCACGATTTCTATTACGTCGTCGAGTTGTTCGTTGGTCAAATCGGGAGCAATTTTCAAGAGAATTGGCTTTGGTTTTGATTTTCGGCCGTTGTCTCTTTCCAAAACTTTTAAAATATATTTTAGCGGCTCTTTTTCTTGTAAATCTCTTAGGCCTGGTGTATTGGGTGAACTTACGTTTACTACAAAATAATCAACATAGGGGTAAAGGTCATTGAAAGCTTTGAGGTAATCATAGACGGCATCATCATTTTCGGTGACTTTGTTTTTACCGATATTTCCGCCAATAATCACTTTTGATTTACGTTTACGCAGATTATTGGCCGCTTCGATTGAGCCTTCATTATTAAAACCCATTCGATTGATTAGTGCTTGGTCTGGTTTTAGTCTGAAAAGGCGAGGTTTATCATTGCCTGCTTGTGGCTTAGGGGTTACTGTTCCGATTTCGATAAACCCAAAACCAAGATTTGACAGTTGGTCAGTCCAGACGCCATTTTTGTCGAAACCTGCGGCTAAACCTACGGGATTTTTGAAGCGTAAACCAAAAACTGTTCGTTCGAGACGAGTATCTTTTTTCTCAAAAAGTAATCTTAAAATACTGGGCATGAGCGGAATCGCACAGGCAGTTTTGAGAGCGTTCATCACTACGTAGTGAATCTTCTCAGCATCGTAGCGAGTGAGGTATGGGAATACAAAACTTTTATAGAAACTCATTTTAGACTTATAAATTTTAGGTTTTAATGTAAGTGTTTTTGTAAATTATTTAATACTCATTTTGAACTTTTGGATAGTGTCAAAACCAAATATTGAATTTTATATATGACTTTTTGAGTATTAAAAATGTACAGCAAAGCAGAACGGATAGATAGGTTTACAAAAATACGATTTATCCCTAAAATTTCCTCAAAAATTATGTATAACATTTTTTTAAGAAATCATATATTTGAAAAGTGCAATTTTTTATAGGCTTGGTTCAATTATGTAGGATTCTGTTTTGTGTTCAAAAATATGTTTATCCTCATATTTTTAAGGTTTATACCCATATTTTAATGCTTCATCATCTTTGGTTTTTCGATATGGGCGTGATTTTTAAAATTTGTATAAAAAAACACTTCTAAAAAAAATTATAAAAACTTTGAACCTTTTGAAAGTTTCCTGAGTTTTTTAGATTATAAAAGCAATTTGTTGCAATGAAACTGGGTCATTTTTAAGAGCAAATAATGGAAGTAAGAGAGCGTATATTAAAGACTGCCGAAGAGCTTTTTATGAAGTTTGGGATTCGCAGTGTGACGATGGACGAGATTGCTTCTGAACTGGGGATTTCGAAGAAGACAATCTACATGCACTTTGAAGATAAAGATGCAATCGTACACGAAGTTGCTACATTCAGAATGAGTTGTGAGCAGGATATTTCTGAGCAGATTTGGAAAGAAGCCGAAAATCCGATTCATGAAGTAGTCAAAGAAATCGAAATGTTGCAAACCCACATTACGGCTCTAAATCCAGTAGTTATATATGATTTGAAAAAGTATTATCCGAAAACATGGGCGGTTTTTCAACAACATAAACAAACAATTTTTTTGGATATAACCCGTCGTAATCTGCAAGAAGGGGTAAAACAGGGGCTTTACAGACCCGAAATTAATATTGAAGTTTTATCAAGATTACGCATGGAAGAAATTGATTTTGCTTTTGACCAAAGTGTTTTTCCGAATAATGTTTTTAATCAGCTTGAGATTCATCAAACGTTTATCGACCACTTTCTAAGAGGGGTGCTAACTCCAAAGGGGTTGACCATTTATGAACAATACATAAATAAAGGTACGAATGACGATTGATGATTTACGAATAAAGTTGGCCATAGTATTTGAAATTTGTACTCATAATTCCTTAATTCTGTAAAATCACAGTTTATTTTTTAACTAAAAACTACAAAACCAAAGTCTTAATTAAAAACAAATACACAAATATGAAAATTAAATACCTAAGGGCGGCATTTCGCTGGGCGGCACTCCGTCGAAGGGCATTAAGCTTACTTTTTCTGATTGTGGGTACGAATGCGTATAGTCAGCAATCGTTTACGCTAAAAGAGGCCGTTCAATATGCTTTAAAAAATCACATTACCGTAAAAAATGCTGAACTTGAGATTTATTCAGCTGAAAATACGATTAAGCAAGTAAAAGTTGCTGGTATGCCGCAAATCAACGGCCAGTTTCAGTATACTTCCAACGTGATTGTTCCGACACAATTGGTTGCTGCCAAAAACTTTAATCCACAAGCTGCCGAAGGCGAAGTTGTAAAATTTAAGTTTGGTGTGCCATGGGGCGGACAAGCAGGTATTGGTGTTAATCAGTTGATTTTTGATGCTACTTGGTTAGTTGGCTTAAAAGCGGCACCAGTTTATCGTGAGCTGGCTCAGCGTAGCGTTACAAACTCGAAAGTGGCAGTTGCCGAAAACGTAATGAAGGCATATTATTCGGTTTTAGTGGCCGAAGAAAGAAGCAAGATTTTGGGTTTGAATATTAGCCGCTTAGATACGCTTCTACGTGAAATCAAGATAATGAACGAAAAAGGTTTCGTAGAAAAATTAGATGTTGACCGCTTACAAGTGCAACGTAATAATTTGGTGACGGAAACAATCAAGGTTCAGAATTTAATTCAGTTATCTTATGGTTTGTTGAAATTCCAGATGGGAATTAAGCAACAAGAGTCGATTTCGTTGAAAGATAAGCTTTCTGAAACAGATGTGAATTTATTGCAATTGCCAGAATATCAAGGCGTTGATTACGTAAATCGTATCGAATATTCGACGTTGATGACACAACGTAAACTTACAACCCTTGACATCGAACGTATTCAAAAAGGTGCTTTACCAAAAGTATTTTTCAGTGGTTCGTTGGGAGCTGGACATAGTAATCCACGCTTCAATCCTTTCGAGCGTTGGTTTGGCTCGTCGGCGTTGAGTTTGGGCGTACAGATTCCGATTTATGATAGTGGCCTTCGTAAAATTCAAGTGCAACAACAAAATATTAATCTGACAAAAATCGACCAAAGTGCTTTGTTATTGCGTGAATCATTTGAGCTACAAGCCAACCAAGGCATTATCAGTTTGAAAAATGGTTTGGAAACGCTTAAATCTCAAAAAGCAAACATGGAATTGGCAACCGAAGTTGTACGAGTTTCAAAAATCAAATATCAAGCAGGTGCAGGCACAAACATTGAGGTTGTTAATGCAGAATCATCTCTGAAAGAAGCACAAACCAATTATTTTGCGGCACTCTATGATTTATTGATTGCAAAAGTAGATTTAGACAAAGCAATGGGTAAACTATTGGCAGAGTAAAAACAATCGGGCGGTGTTCCGCTATAAATTATTAATTATCAATTATTCATTGAATCATTTATGAAAAACACATTATATATTTTATCAGCAGTTATTATTTTGGCCTCTTGCTCTAAAGGAGGCGGAGATAAAGTTTCAGAAAAAAGAGCCGAACTTGCTAAACTTCAAGCCGAAGAAAAAACACTGGCAGCAAGTATTAAGAAACTACAAACAGAGTTAGATATTCTTGACCCAAAGAAAGAAGTAGAGAAGGTGATAGCCGTAACGGTTTCACCGCTTACAACGCAAACTTTCAAACATTTTGTAGAAATTCAAGGCCGTGTTGATGCTAAAAATAATCTTTTTGTATCGCCACAAATGGGGGGAGCTATTACGAATCTTTATGTAAAAGAAGGTGACTACGTAAAACAAGGCCAAGTAATTGCTACGATTGACAATGCAGTTTTGAAACAATCCATTCAAGAAATTGATGTACAGTTGGGTACAGCAAAGGTATTCTACGAAAAACAAAAAGCTCTTTGGGACCAAAAAATCGGTACAGAGGTTCAATACATTCAAGCAAAAGCTAATGTTGACGCTCTCGAAAAACGTTTGGCTACGCTGCAAACTCAAACAGCGATGACCAAAGTAATTGCTCCATTGAGTGGTTTTGTTGATGAAGTACGCATGAAAGCTGGTGAAATGGCTGCTCCAGGGTTGGGAATCGTGAGAATCGTAAACTCGGATAACTTAAAAGTAGTAGCACAAGTGGCTGATACGTATGCAAGTACAATCAAACAAGGCGATATGGTAACTATTAAATTCCCAGATTTGGGTAAAGAAACAACTGCCAGATTGACATTCGTTGGTCAAACCGTGAATCCTGCTTCAAGAACATTTGCTGTAGAAGCTTCGATTTCAAAAATTGACCCTAAATTAAAGCCAAACATGACAGCCGTGATGAATATCAACGACCAAGCAAAAGGTAATGCGATTATCATTAATCAAAACTATATCCAGCATACTGAGTTGGGCGATATTGTTTATGTTGCCGTAACCGAAGGTGCAAAGAAGGTAGCACGCAGTCGCAAGGTAGTAACAGGCGTAACCTATAATGGTGACATCGAAATTACATCGGGCTTGCAAGTGGGCGATATGCTTATTACGCAAGGCTACCAAGATTTAGTTGATGGGCAGGCGGTCAATTATTAAAAAGCTCATCTTGCCCTCATTGAATAGAATAATGCCATTAGAAGTTGTATTGAAGATTATTGATTGTAGTTTAAAATCAACAATTGCCAATTGCACGGGGACTCCGCTACAGTGGTTAATCTTTAATAAAATTCAAAATGAGCGACCGTCGCCCGGGGGAAAATATCGGAATCTAAAAACATTACACTAAATGGAAAAAGATAATTTACATGAACAAGATTTACCGCACGGAAGTGGGTCTATCTACAACCTCGTTCGCTGGTTAGGCAATAACCAAACGACGGTTTATATTTTCACGGTCATGATTTTTATGGCGGGTTTAGGAATTTATTTCAACCTACCAAAAGAGCAATTTCCTGATATTAAAGTACCACAGATTTACGTTCAAACGATTTATTTCGGAACTACCCCTTCTGATATCGAAAACGTAATCAATAAACCAATTGAGAAACAATTAAAGACGATTTCGGGTGTAAAACGTATTAAATCGAATGCTTTGCAAGATGTTTCGGTAATTTTAGTAGAATTTAACCCCGACGTAAAAGTGGAGGCTGCTTTGCAAAAAGTACGTGATGCGGTTGATAAAGCCAAGCGTGATTTACCACAAAAACTCGATAGCGGTCCAACTGCCCAAGATGTAAACTTCTCGGAATTTCCGATTATGAACATCAACTTGGTCGGAAATTTCCCACTTGAAAAACTCAAAGGGTATGCCGAGCAATTGCAAGATGAAATAGAATCTTATCCAGAAATCACGAAAGTTGATATTGTGGGTACTTTGAAACGTGAGATTCAGATTAACCTCGATTTTTATAAAATGCAAGCAGCGGGCTTGACATTCTATGATGTACAGAGTGCGGTTCAAGGCGAAAACGTGAATATATCGGGTGGAGAACTCAATGTCGACAATGTACGTCGCACGATTCGTGTAAAAGGAGAGTTTAGTAGTGTTCAGCAAATTCAAGAATTACAAATTCGTAGTTCGACAGGTGCAACGGTTCGTTTAGGCGATGTGGCTGACGTACGTGATAGCAGCGAAGAACAACAAGATTTTGCTCGTTTAGATGGAAAGTCGGCCGTTACGCTCAACGTTGTAAAGCGTGCTGGTGCAAACGTAATTGCGGTTTCGGAACGTATCGAAAAATTACTCGAAAAATATCGTGAAGACCGTTTTCCACAAGGATTAGAAGTGAGGGTGACGGCCGATACTTCGGAGCGTGTAAAAAGCGAGATAGCCGATTTAGTAAATACCGTTGTTTTAGGTTTTATTTTCGTGGTAATCGTATTGATGTTCTTCATGGGTGTGCGTGATGCCATTTTTGTGGGTCTTTCGGTGCCACTTTCGGCCTTGATTGCGTTTATTCCGCTGTGGTTTTCGGGTTTCACACTCAATACAATCGTACTTTTTGCTTTCTTACTCGGACTCGGTATTGTGGTTGATGATGCTATTGTGGTTATCGAAAACGCCCACCGTTTGTTCAATAAGTTCAAAAATCTGAGTATTAAAGAAGCCGTAGCTTTGGCGGCATCAGAGGTTTTCTTACCTGTATTGTCAGGAACACTCACAACCATTGCTCCGTTCTTTCCGTTGCTATTTTGGCCAGGTATTGTTGGTGAATTTATGAAGTATTTGCCAATAACCTTGATTTATACGCTTTTAGCTTCGTTGATTGTAGCTTATGTAATTAACCCAGTTTTTGCGATTTCGTTCATGAAACGCCACAATGAAGGTGACCACGAAGACACAAGTTTCAACGCTATCAAACGTCCACTAATTATCATGGCAGTAATTGCCCTGCCAGCATATTTAATTAATGTTGGTATCGGTAATTTTATTGTTTTGTGTGCATTATTGTACCTTTTCAATCATTTTGTACTTACGCCGAAAATTATCATACCTTTTCAAGATGGAGCATTACCTCGTTTCAAACAAGCGTATCGTAACCTTATTTCTTGGGTAATTACGGGCTACCGTCCAGTATTTGCGGTGTTGAGTATGTTTGGTTTATTGATTCTTACATTCGTGTTATTGGGTATCGTAAAACCAAAAGTTATTTTCTTCCCAAGTGGCGAGCCTGATTATATCTATGTGTATAATGTTATGCCTGTTGGAACGGATGCTCGAGTGACTGACTCTGTGACAAAGGTTATCGAAAACAAAGTTTTTGCAGTAATCAAAAGAAATAAAGCCGAAGGTGCCATAAACTCAGTTATTTCAAACGTAGGTAAAAACGCAGGCGACCCATTCAATCCTGACCGTTCGGCAACGCCTCAGAAGTCGAAGGTAACAGTGGCGTTTGTGAAAAAAGAATTACGTGGCGAAACCTCATCGGCCAAGCTTTTGGAAGAAATGAGAAAAGAAATTCAGGGAATACCTGGAAGCGAGATTTCTGTACAACGTGAAAACAACGGCCCACCAACTGGAAAGCCAATTTCGGTAGAAATTTCGGGCGATGAATTTGATAAATTAATTACGATTGAAAAAGAAGTTCGTAAACGTATCACGGCTGCAGGAATTGAGGGAATAGAAGAGTTGAAGTCAGATTTGATTACGAATAAACCAGAAATTATTATTGATGTTGATAAAGTGAAAGCTCAACGTGAAGGTATCAGTACCTCACAAATTGCCTTGGCGATTCGTACGGCCTTGTTTGGAGCAGAAATCTCGAAATATAGAGATGATAAGGACGAATATCCGATTCAGCTAAGATTAAAGGCGGATGACCGTAATCAGATTGAAAAATTATTGAGTCTGAATATTACGTATCGTGATATGAATTTGGGCGGAGTTTTACGTCAAGTTCCATTAAATTCGGTAGCAAAAGTGAGTTATTCGACCACTTTTAGCCAAATTAACCGTAAAAACCAACAACGTATCATTACGCTTGGTTCAGAGGTTTTGAATGGCTATAATGCGAACGAAATTGTGGCCGAAATTCAAGATAAAGTTATCGACCGAATGGAGATTCCGAGTGGTTACACCGTTAAAATGGGTGGCGAGCAAGAAGAGCAAGCTGAAACAGGAATGTTCTTGGCAGGAGCCTTAGGTGCAGCTGTGTTATTGATTTACTTGATTTTAGCAACTCAATTCAACTCGGTTATTAAGCCAATTATCATTTTCGTTACGATTCTACTTTCATTTATTGGGGTATTTTTAGGCTTTATGGCCTTTGGAATGACCTTCTCGGTAATCATGTCGGGTGTTGGTATTATTGCATTGGCAGGTATTGTGGTGAAAAACGGTATTTTGCTCATTGAGTTCACCGACGAATTACGTAGTAGAGGTTATGCCCTCAAAGAAGCAATTGTTGAAGCAGGTGGTGTCCGTCTGACTCCTGTATTATTGACGGCATCGGCGGCAATTTTAGGACTTGTTCCGTTGGCTTTCGGTGTAAGTCTCGATTTCGTGACGATGTTTACCGAATTAAATCCACATTTATTCTTTGGTGGTGATAGTGCCGTTTTCTGGGGAATTTTGGCATGGACAATCATTTTTGGTTTGAGTTTCTCGACCGTCCTTACATTGGTTATCGTGCCATGTCTGTACTACATCAATGAGCGTGTACGTGATAAATGGTTCCGCAAGAAAAAACAGTAGAGTTGGTTGAAGAAACTGCTTAATTCTACCAAAAGTCGTGTTGCCTGAGCGAAGCCGAAGGCAGCAGCAACCAAAATCCCCATTCTCGCAAGAGTTTGGGGATTTTGGTTTATTATTTCTTTAAAATCGTTGGCTTGAATGAAGCATCTAAGTAAAATTTTTCATCGAAAGTAACCTTAGGTTCATCTTTACTTTTGAGTATTGCATAAATCATCCAAATAACTATGATATGCAGCACAAGAAAGGTCGCCATTATAAACGAATAGGGCATTTCGAAAATAATAAACAAGCAGTAAACCACCACAAAAAGCGTAGTGATGTAGATAGCAAATGAGGCCTTTTTCATAGTTTCAAAGATTTAGTTTGAAATATGTTTTCAACTATCAATGCTCTCCGATTGTTTAATTCTTCATTTTGCTCTATCTTTAAAACCAAAATTCAACCCTATACTAATGATTTCTATTAAACGTACAATCCGCTATTCATTTCTAATTTTACTCTCAAATTATTGTGCTGCACAAACCCTCAAAGAAGCTTATAAAGATGCTTTTAAAGTAGGTGTTGCCGTAAATGATGCCATTGTTTCGGGGCAAGACAAAGCCTCGCAAGATATTGTTGTAAAGCAGTTCAATACCATTACTATCGAAAACTCTATGAAGGCCGAACGAATCAATCCTAAGCCTGGGGTGTTTAATTATGGCCCTGCCGATGCTTTTGTAGAATTTGGCAAGAAAAATAATATGTTTATTATTGGCCATACACTCGTGTGGCATAATCAAACGCCCGCATGGTTTTTTCAGAATGAGGATGGAAAACCCAAAACTAAAGAAGAAGTAATAGAGCGTTTGCGTGAGCATATCAAGACGATTGCAGGAAGGTACGCTGGCAAAGTGAATGCGTGGGATGTAGTCAACGAAGTAATTGACGATGACGGTAATTATCGACAAACCACGTGGGTAAAAGGCGTGGGTAGTGGCGATGAATTGGTAAAATTGGCCTTCAAATACGCCGCCGAATATGCTCCGAATACCGAACTTTATTACAATGATTTCAATGCGTGGCGACCAACCAAGCGAGACGGAATCGTGAGAATGGTAAAAATGCTTCAAAAAGAAGGTATAAAGATTGATGGAATCGGTATTCAAGGGCATTGGGGCCTAAATTATCCAAAAACCGAATACATTGAAGCTGCCATTGAAGCCTATGCTGCTTTGGGGGTAAAAGTAATGATTACTGAGTTGGATGTTGATGTATTACCATTGACAAAAGAAGGACAAGTAATCGGACAAGGAATGAGCGAAAAGCAATTCCAGAATGAAGAGTTTAAGGAGTTTCTGGACCCATATAGTAAAGGCTTACCAGCCGAAGTTCAAACACAGTTGGCTAACCGTTATGCTCAGTTATTTGAGATTTTTTATAAAAAACGTGATAAAATAGACCGAGTAACGATGTGGGGAATCCACGACGATATGTCTTGGAAAAATGGTTATCCGATACCTAATCGAACAAATTACCCGTTGCTTTGGGACAGAAATAAACAACCCAAACCTGCGTTTGATGCAGTCTTGAATTTACCAAAGAGATTGAAGTAATTACCGAGTTATTGAATCCACCCATCTGGCTTGTAAGGAGTTCGGGTGGGGCTCAAAAGACATTTAACTAATGGGGGGCGACCAAATTCGCCAGAAACTGGGGGTTCGGAACTAAAATTATGGTCTCTTAAGCCCACAGTTTTTATTTTTAATTCGTTGGGTTCTTTTCTATCTATCCAATATCGTTGGCTTTTTATGCTTTTAACCATAAAAAAGCCCGCAACGGGGTCGTTGGCGTTGTTGATATTTTTAATGTTTCCGATAATTGCAGCAGGTGGCGTATCAACCAAAGTGCCTGTATTTTGGGTTTGGTCGGCTAATAGTTTTAAGTATTTATAAGCATCGGTTGAAATGGACTGTTGACTAATTTCAATCAAAGCTCCATTGGTAGTATAATAAGGAATTTGGGCCACTAATCTATTGGTAATGGTTTTGCCGTTGGATGTAAAATCGTTTAAAACATTTAATTCCGAACTTCTCATAATATCCCAACAATCGCCTTCACAATAATAATCAAAAAATAACCCTTGATATTCTTTCTGAATTCGACAACCAGTATTTGGATAATATCTACCGCCTTCACAAGTGATACAAATGTCTTGTTTTTCCCAAAGTTTCCAAGTCCACAAATAATTGTTTTTTTCTTCGGCAGGGTCTTTTATATCAAGATAAACATAATTTGCTGGAAGAAAACTATCTCCCTTTAATACACCCTCTTTACGAAATTCATCATGAATACGTTCTATTTCGGGTACAATAACGAGCTTCTCAACACCAGATTTATAGCTACTACCATCATTTTTCTTAAAGAATAATTGATAGTTTGTGCCAGTTTTTAGTTTAAAACTTGTCGGAAGTGCATATATACCTTCTTCTTTTTCAATAAACTTAATAGTTTCTTGGTCATTGATTAATAATTCTACGGAAGCATTTATAACTGGTGAATTGAAAGCTGTTCCTTTTGCATTGAACGACTCTGATATCGTAATGCGTTGTTCTTGCGAAATATCGGTAAGCGTGGCATCTACGGTTAGTATCTTTAAATTGCTCACAACACCCAACTCAAAAGGTTCTACACAAGCAGATACCCAAGATACTAATATTAGTAGTAGTCCTGTAAGTTTAGTTTTCATTTTTGTAGTTTATTGCACTATTATAGCGTGTTGCCCAAAGTTTTATATAAAGGTAATGGAAAATTTCACGAAGTTAGATTTTACTCTTATTCCTGTTTAAATTTCATCAGAAAATACGGGTGTCATTCAGGTATTTGATTAACTAAGTTATTGGCTAATAAAATTTTGAGCAAAAGTGATATAAATATGAAGTTTAGGAGATACCTACGTTAAAATTTTCAAAGAACTATAAAATTTTAGCAAAAATTAATTTATTTGTAAGTTATTGATTATTAGTTTTTTATAATGATTATTTGAAATTGGTAATTGATAATTAACAATTTCATTTTGTACTTTTCTCATTTCAAACTACTTTTACGTAAAATTCAAAATACACGAAAATAATGAGCGTTCTTGTAAATAAAAACTCCAAAGTAATCGTACAAGGTTTCACTGGCTCGGAAGGTACATTCCATGCGAGTCAAATGATTGAATACGGCACAAATGTCGTTGGTGGTGTAACGCCAGGAAAAGGTGGACAATTACACCTTGACCGCCCTGTTTTCAACACTGTTGAGCAAGCAGTAGTTAGTACAGGAGCTGATGTCTCAATTATTTTCGTACCACCAGCGTTTGCCGCCGATGCAATCATGGAAGCAGCCGATGCAGGTATCAAAGTAATCGTTTGTATTACAGAAGGTATTCCTACGAAAGATATGGTAACAGCCAAATCTTATATTCAAGGTAAAAACGTTACGTTAATCGGGCCAAATTGCCCAGGTATTATTACAGCCGAAGAATGTAAAGTAGGTATTATGCCAGGTTTTATCTTCAAAAAAGGTACAATCGGTGTAGTTTCTAAATCAGGTACGTTGACTTACGAAGCCGTTGACCAATTATCAAAAGTTGGTCTTGGCCAAACAACAGCTATCGGTATCGGTGGTGACCCAATCATCGGTACAACTACCAAAGAAGCGGTTGAATTATTAATGAACGACCCAGAAACAGAAGGTATCGTAATGATTGGTGAAATTGGTGGTGGAATGGAAGCAGAAGCTGCTCGTTGGATTAAAGCAAACGGTACAAAACCAGTAGTTGGTTTCATTGCTGGACAAACAGCTCCGAAAGGTCGCCGTATGGGTCATGCAGGTGCAATCATCGGTGGTGCTGACGATACAGCTGCAGCTAAGATGAAAATCATGGAAGAATGTGGAATCTTCGTAGTAGCGTCTCCTGCCGACATCGGTGCAACGATGTTGAAAGCACTCGGAAAAGCTTGATAAATCAGAATATTGATAAAAACAAAAGGTCAGACTCAAAAAGTCTGACCTTTTTTGTTTAATTTTGCAAAAAATTTAAAGCAGGCCGTTGAAGAAAATTCTTTACATACTTTTGCTAATCCTATCATCGAAGTCGTTTGCCACAACCGTTGGCCCAAACGACCAATACTTTTTGGTACATGATTACCACGATGATTGGCAAGTATATAACGACCGAATGAAAGCCTACATTCCATACATTTCGGAGCAGCACTTGGGGTATCCTTCGCACACAGTTTTCTGCGATATTCAGAGTAACCGAGGCTATAATATTTTAGTTTACGCCCAAAAAGCCGATAATTTTTTGTTTATCAATGGTTCACTTCGCCAAAAAATACCAGTTGGTAAATGGATTGTATTGAGTGTCGATAGTTTGTATCGAGCTTACGAGCAGCCAACCATCTATATTACACTTTACGGCTCGAATAATATTGACGATAAAAAACTGATGTTGGGCTATAAACGCTCACTTAATCAGAAACCAATCGTTTTGGCCGAGTCTGGTATTACGGCCAAACCTCGAACGCCTGCCCCCTACAGAAACTATATTGTATTAGTGTCGATGTTTATTTTAGTATGTTTTTCATACTTATCCAACTCTTACATTCGAGCTTTTCAGCGGTATTTTAATTTCAAGGATTTGTTTAATACCTTTGTTCGAGAACAGTCATTTCTGATAAATAAGCCCCTCAATCGAATGAATGTAATGTTTATCATTCTTCTGAGCTTAATTATCAGTTTGTTTTATATGTTGCTGCAAAGCAAGGGGATTGATATTTTTGGTGGAAGAGCCATTTTGCAAGAAGGCGATACACTCGGAGTTTTACTTTCAAACTATTTCCGAATCAGTTTGACTATGTTTGTAATCTTAGTCATGAAATACTTTTTCATAGGCTTAGTCGGGCAATTATTTAATCTCGAAAAAGTAGTCGATTTGCATTATTTCAAGATTATTCAGGCGTCAAGTCTTTTTTACTCAGTATTGGTTTTAGTGCTATTAGTCTTGTTTATGGACTACTTCCCGCATAATTTTAACTGGCAAGTCTATTTATTCACACCAGTAGTAGCATTTTATTTGATTAGATTTTTCATTCTATATTTTACCATAATTCGTAGTATTCCTATACAAAGTCTCTATTTAATTTCGTACCTTTGTATTGTGGAAATATTGCCCGTTATTCTCGGCATACGGTTTGCCATGCAATGATGTCTTTTTAGTTTTCATCATTTTAAAAACCAAATACAATTTTGTACTTGAAAACCCGCAATTTGGATGAGTGAAGTAACAGAAAAAATAATTCAGGACCGCCTCCGTAAAGTGGAGAGTATTTTGGTGACTCAAGCGAGACCGACCGACGAAAAGTCTCCGTATTTTGAGTTGGCTAAAAAATTTAATTTAAAAGTGGATTTTCGTTCTTTTATTGAAGTAAAAGGCTTAGACCACCGTGATTTTCGCCGTCAGAAAGTGGATATTCTGGCACATACGGCTATTATTCTTACGAGTCGTAATGCAGTAGATAATTTCTTTCGCATTGCTAAAGAACTAAGAATAGAGATTCCGATTGATATGAAATATTTTTGTATTTCGGAACAAACAGCTAATTATTTGCAGAAATATATCGTTATTAGAAAACGTAAGATTTTTGTAGGTCAGAAAACGGCCGCCGACTTAGAAGCATTGATTTTGAAGCACAAAGCTGAGAAGTTTTTGTTCCCATGCTCAAATATTCGTAGTAATGATATTCCTAATCTGATGAATCGCAATGACTTGCATCTGACAGAAGCAATCATGTATGAAACGGTTCCATCAGATTTGTCCGATTTGACTGAGGTTTTCTACGATATTATCTGTTTTTATAGCCCATCTGGAATTACATCTTTGATTTCTAATTTTCCAGATTGGAAACAAAACAATACTCGTTTGGCAGCTTTTGGCCCAACAACCGCTAAAGCTATTCGAGATGCAGAGTTTATTCTTGATATTGAGGCTCCGCTACCCAATGCCCCTTCAATGACAGGAGCGTTAGAACTCTACATAAAAAAGGCAAACAATATCTAATAAAAATAAGTTAATAGGCTAAACCACAAGTTTAGCCTATTTTTTTTCGTTATGGTGTTAGTAATACAAATAATTAATTAAATTGCCTTTGGAAAGAGAAATGATTAAATAATTGCCGATTTGCAGCCAAAGTAATCTCAATTCTCGTCTATTGACTATTCGACTATCTTACGCCCACTATGAGAAAGATTTATTATATAATTTTATTGATAGCATCTTTTACAGTTCATGCACAGCAGGATGCCCAGTTTACACACTATATATATAATCAGTTATTTCTAAACCCTGCTACTGCTGGCTCTGAGAACGTAACTCGTTTTCAGGCAATATACCGTACACAATATCAGGGTTATCAAAGCACTTTTGATGATGGCGGAGCCCCAGTTTCGCAAGTAATTTCGGCAAATATCCCACTTAAAATGCTCAAAAGTGGCGTAGGTGTCACGTTCGTTAACGATAAAATAGGAGCAAGTACCCAACAAGACTTTAAATTATCCTACGCCTACCAAATGCCAGTTGGAAATAGCCAGTTGGGAGTAGGGGTGAGTGGAGGCTATTTTGCAAGAGGTATTGATTACGGTCGTTTACGTCCGAAAGATGAAGGTGACCCACTTTTGGCAACTGGACGTTTAAGTCAGTCAGCTATTGATGTTGGAGCAGGAATTTATCTGAATAATCCATCTTATACCATTGGTTTGTCGATGAATCACATTAACCAACCAACCTTCGGACTCGGAACAGATAAGGCAACAAATACGCTTAAACGTAGTGCATATCTAACTGCAAGCGTACTAATTGGCGTTTCATACACAATTGATGTGAGTCCGATGTTGATTATAAAATCAGATTTAACGACATTTTCTGCCGAAGCTGGTGCAATAGCAACTTACGATAGTCGATATTGGGTAGGGGCAAGTTACCGAACAGGCGATGCCGTTTCGGGACTTTTAGGAGCAAATATTTTGGGAGGAAGTATGCGAATTGGGTATGCAGTTGATGTGATAATTGGCGGTAGAAATGCTAAAAGCCCACTTTCGCACGAAGTACTTTTGAGTTATTCGTTAGCTGCTCTTAGAGCGGGCAAAAAATCAATTGTTCGTACACCAAGATATAGATACTGATATTAGTTTTGATATAAATGATTACCAAAGAAAATTTGAAGTAACTACTGATTTTTATTTCAAAAAACACCTAAGAATCAAACATTGGCACAATTTGTGCCGTTTAATAATAAAATTGCTATTTTTTCCACCCATCTCTCTAACCCTAACAAAATGTTACTGTTTCCACAGTAACTGCTTGGAAATTGTGTGAATAGGTTTATTCAAGAACTCTAAATAGATATTTTGGCTTAATAATTGCTCTATCAATTGATAGTTATCGGAAAAGCTTATTTTTTTTCATAACTTTGCGGCCTAATGCAATATTAATTTCGGAAGTCACGTTTCTATATTATCGAAACGTATCAATACCAATAAAAAATAGATAACCAACTTGTTTTCAGCTATGAACAAGAGAATATTAAGTACCTTTTTGAAAAGTCTGTTAGTGATTGCCCCAATCGTAATGATGCAGAGTTGCGGTTCTAAAAGTCCCTTGAGTAAAATAGGGATTGGAGGAAAGAAAGGTAGCAAAGGAGGTGGCAAGGACATTGGCATGGATGGAATCCGTGATGGTGAAATCATAGCAACCTCTCGCAAAGGCTATAAGCAAACTGCTCCACATGGAATGGTGCTAATTCCTTCGGGTTCGTTAATGATGGGGCAGGCTGATGAAGATGTAATGTCGGCTCGTATCTCAATGAACAAGCGAGTAACTATTGTTCCTTTTTATATGGATGATACAGAAGTTACTAACCACGAATACCGTCAGTTTATGAATTCAATGATGACTGACTCGGTTTCTGTTTTAGGTGAAGAATTTATTATGTCAACACTTTACCCAGATACATCAGTTTGGAGTAAAGATTTTACTTATCATAATGGCGACCAAATGACAGAATATTACTATTCGTCACCAGCCTTTGATATGTATCCAGTAGTGGGTATTAGCTGGGATGCCGCAGTATATTTCTGTAAATGGCGTACAAAATTATTGAACGATAATAGAGCTCAGAAAAACTTATTCAAATCGCCACGCTATCGTTTGCCTTCAGAAGCTGAATGGGAATGGGCTGCACGTGGTGGCAAAGAAGGAGCGAAATATCCTTGGGGTAATCCTTACGTAGCTAATGGAAAAGGTTGTTTCTTAGCCAACTTTAAACCATATAGAGGAAATTATCGTGCCGATGGCTATGCTTATACTGCTCCATCAAATGCTTTCAATCCGAATGATTATGGCTTGTATAACATGGCAGGAAACGTAGCAGAATGGTGTCAAGATGCTTATGCTGAGTCGTATATGCCAGTTACATGGGATTTAAACCCTGTGTATAATGACGAAAACGAACCTCGTAAAATTATCAAAGGTGGTTCTTGGAAAGATGTAGCTTATTTCCTCGAAACGGGTACTCGAACGTACGAATTCCGTAACGAACGCCGCTCATATATCGGTTTCCGTTGTGTGATGGACCGTTTGGGTAGTGTTCCAGGAAGAGAATAATAACAAAAATGATTGCGAAGTATATCCCGAAGTATTCTATATGAATATTTCGACTTATACTTCGCATTTATTATGTCTAAATGAAAGTAGATTCAAAAATTATAAATCAATTCCCTTTTAAATTAAAGCTTAATTATTAAATTTTTAAACACATGGCAGCAAATAGCAACGGTAAAAGTTTATTTTGGGACAAAATCATTCCGTTTTTTTATGGAGCAGGAGCTTCGGTTGTAATCTTAGGAGCATTAGGTAAAATCATGCACTACGACTGGGCGAACTTTATGTTACCTATCGGTTTAGGCACAGAAGCTGCTATTTTCTTGATTTATGCCTTTCAATCATTTCTTCGTCCAGATAATGAGTATCAGTGGGAAAAAGTTTATCCAGAGTTAGCTGATGATTTTCAAGGCGAACTTCCGAAAAGAAGTGTTACGTCAACTCAAGGTGCTGGTTTAACTGCGAAAATGGATGATATGCTTGCTAACGCTAAGATTTCACCAGATATTTTTGACGGTTTGAAAACTGGTATCCAAAGCCTTACTGGTCAAGTTGCTAAAATGTCAGATTTAACAGATGCAACCGTAGCAACCAGCGATTACGCTAAAAATGTGAAAAATGCGTCTGTGCAAGTAACAGCTATGAACACTGCTTATGGTACTGCCGTAAATGCAATGAATAGCATGGCTGATGCCACTAAAGATGCTCAAGAGTATCGTTCACAATTCACAAAGATAACTCAAAACATGGGTGCTTTGAATGCTGTTTATGAACTTGAATTACAAGATACTAATAAACATTTGAAAGCAATGAACGCTTTTTATGGTAATTTGACGACTGCCATGCAAGATATGTCAGATGCCTCGAAAGAAGCTCAACAGTTCAAAACTGAAATGTCGAAACTGACAAACAACCTTACTTCGTTAAATAATGTTTATGGAAGTATGTTGTCGGCAATGAAAGGAAACTAATAAGAGTGCTGAGTTAAAAGGTAAAAGTTATGAGTTTTTACTCATCTTACGCAGAAATTTACGACAACGCAGTCCAATTTTATAATTAAAAAATTTACTAACTGTATAATATATAGAATATATGGCAGGTGGAAAAGAGTCGCCACGTCAGAAGATGATAAACATGATGTATCTCGTTCTGACGGCAATGTTAGCACTGCAAGTGAGTAATGCCCTCTTGCAGAAATTTCAGCTTTTAAATAATAGTTTAGAAAGAGCAAACTCTGCGGCTAACGGCAATAACGAGAAGTCAGTAAAAGCAATTGAAAAAGAAATCAGAGAGAAACCTGGTGGTGCTCAGTATGCTGATGTACTTCAAAAGGCTGTTGAAGTAAGAAAAATTACAACCGAAATGGATAATTATATCAGTGGTTTGAAGCAAGAAATCGTCAATGCTGGCGGTGGCCTTGATGCTGAAACGGGTGGTGTGAAAAACCCTTCGGAAGAAGAAAAAGTAGCCATATTGATGGTTGGTGATGCAAAAAATGGTAAAGGATATGAATTGAAAAAGAAGTTGAATGATTTCGCTGTTCAGTTACAAAAATTTGCTGCACCAAACACTAAGTTTCCAGAGTTAGCAGTTGATGCTTCTCAAGACCCTGCTCTGGCAAGAACCGATAATATTACTAAAAGTAAAGATTTCTCTGAATTATATTTTGCTCAAACACCAGTACCAGCGGCATTGGCTGTATTGAGCCAAAAACAATCAGAGGTTCGTCGTTTAGAAGGAGAAGTATTAGAATATCTCGCAAGCCAAGTGGGTATCAAAGAAATCAAATTTGATGAAATCTTTGCGGTAGTCATTCCAGATTCACGTTCGGTAGTTGCTGGTCAGAAATACAAAGCTGAGGTAGCAATCGGAGCGTACTCTAAATCTATTACACCAAGAATCAGTATCAATGGTTCGGCTTTACCAGTAAAAGACGGTAAAGGTTTATACGAAATCACAGCATCTGGTGGCGATTTTGATAAAAACGGACAGTTGAAACGTTCATATAAAGCAACTGTTTCTTATCCTTCACCAGATGGCTCAATGAAATCGGTAGAGAAAGAAGAAACATACACAGTATTGAAGCCTTCGGTTCAAATCGAAACAGCTTCAATGCCAGCTTTATACTTTAAATGTGCCAACCGTTTATCAACTTATTCTCCAGGTTTAGGTGCATTATACAGCCCATCTTTTAGTGGGTCAGGTGCAGAATTTATTCAAGGAGAAGGTGGCAAAGTTACTATTGTACCAAATTCAGCCAAAGCTTCAATGAATGTTGTAAATGGTGGTATTACGTTGCAAACATTTAATTTTCCAGTGCGTCGTGTGCCTAAGCCAACAATTAAGTTAGTTGGAATTGATGAGCGTAGAGGAGCTTCGGCAACTGGTTTAAGAACAATTAATATTAGTGCAATCGCTGATGAATCATTCAAATCGACTAACCCTGAAGATGCTGCATTTAGAGTAGCTGAGTTTGAGGTTAATTTGGCTCGTGGTTCAAGAAGAGTAGGAGGAGGACCATTTAATGGCAATACTGCAAATGTTTCGAACCTTGCACAACAAGCACAAGCGGGTGACCGTTATGTAATAGTAGTAAAGCGTGTAGAACGTAGAAATTTTAAAGGAGAAGTGGAAACGGTGGATGTTGGAGAAATGATTTTCACTGTGCCATTGAATTAATAAAAAATAATTGTCAGAATTATGAAGAAATTACAAGGCTTGGCTTTTGGTATCTCATTGATTATCAGCCATTTTGCAGTAGCTCAAGAAAAGTCAAATAATTATTTGAATCCGCTATCGCTTCGCCCTATACATGAAGAAAATGTCATGTTTAAAGCAACTTTATGGCGAAGAATTGACTTGAAGGAAAAGCAAAATCAACCGCTTTTCTCGAAAGGAAGTGAAATTACGCGACACTTGATTGATGCCGTTAAAGCTGGTTTGATTGAAGCCTACGATAATGATTCATTGACAACAAAGCTTACACTTGACCAATTCAATGAACGCTTGTTATTGAAAAGTGAAGGCGGTGGTTTATCGGAAGAAGAAAAAGCTGCTGGTTTCTCGGCTGGTGGCGACGACGGTTGGGGTGGAGATAGTGGCGGTGCTGCTAAACCCACAGCTGGTGGTGCTGCTACTGCTGCGGCCGCAGACCCAGGTGCTGGTGTAGAAATTTTTCCGACACAATTGACAACCTTAGAGTTGAAAGAAGACTGGATTTTTGACAAACAACGTTCACGTCAGTATTTTGATATTCTTACGTTGAAATTAATCATTCCAGCCGACCAAACTACTTTAGGATTTGACCGTCCGATTTGTGTATTCAAATACAAAGAATTGGAGCGTTATTTCCGTAGCAATCCTAAGTGTATTTGGTATAATGCTGCCAATGTAGCATCGCACAAAAACTTAGCAGATGCGTTTGAATTGCGTTTGTTCCACGGTAAGATTATCAAAAAATCGAATGCTTTGGATAATTTCTTAGATGATATTTATAAGTCTCCACGTGAAGGTTTGTTGAAATCTGAGCAATTAGAACACGAATTGATGGAGTTTGAACATAATTTGTGGGAGTATTAAGATTCAGTCAGTAATCTAACAAAAAAGGGAAAATCTTACGATTTTCCCTTTTTTGTTACCTATTTATCTGTATTAGAATTTCAATGTAGCAGGTAAATACTTAGCTACTAAATCTTCGTAATACGGGCGAAGTTCTTTTGCATTTGGTGGTACTGGCACTTTAGAATACAAATCATAAGGGTTGAATTTATCTACCCATTTAAACATTTTGTAGTCATGTGCTGACATCAAATGACTATAAGCGTCATCACGGTGTTGCGGATAGAATGAGTGATAACGAATTGGGTAAAGAGCTTCTTCGGGTAAATAATTTTTCATCATTTGGTAAAGATACTCGTCATGTCCCCAAGACATCTTAACGTTTTCAAGTCCACAATTTGGTGAATAAACACCGTATTTTGTGTTATAACGCTCATCTTTTGAGTCTGGGTTTGCCTCGAAAAACTCAGGATAAACGATTTTATCAGAGTGTTTGCAACCAACAGGGAAGGTATCGCCTACAACTGCCCATTGTGGCTCGCCGAACAAACAAAGAACCTTCCCTAAATCGTGCATAAAGCCCATCAGAACGAACCAATCTGGGTGGCCGTCGGCTCTGATAGCCTCTGATGTTTGAAGTAGGTGTTGAAACTGGTCGAGGTTTGTATCAGGGTCAGAATCATCTACCAATGTATTTAAGAAATCAATGGCATCCCAAACAGACATTTCACGTTTGTCGAATTTCAAGAACTCTTTTTCTTTCTGAACAACAAAATCGTAAGTTTGATAGGTATGATTCAAACGATAGAATTCTCTAACGGTATTCACACGCTCAGAATCTGTATAATTACGGTATTCTTCTTTTGCTTTCTTTGTTTCAGCGTTTTTAGGCTCTGGGTATCTTTCGAGCAAATCATCTTCCCATTCTTCGATGCTTGCGAGGGGCGAAATTTCTTTTTCAGTGAAGTTCATTTCTATTATTTTTTGAATTGTCTAATGAATTTTTCTACTTTTTGAAACTTAATAAGAATATCTGACTTATGATACAGACATTCAAACTAAATTTGATGCAATAAAGTAATAAAATCTATAAAATTTCAAATAAATTTTACGCAAACGTTTGAAATCGTTGCAAAAAAGCAATTTGACAAAAAGCGATGATAAATAAAACTTAAGTTTTATTTATCATCGCTTAATCAATTAATAGTGAACGCTTTACAATTATTAATTATACATTCAAATAAAATTAATATCCTTGATTTTGTTTCAAATAGCCAGGAAGGTTTGAGGCACCATCAATGGCTGTTTGTGGAATCGGGAAGATACGTTTTAGTTTGTCGGTATTGGTTTTTTCGGTCCAAGTTCCTTCGTATTTTCCGAAGCGAATCATGTCAGTACGTCGTTGGTGTTCCCAGTAAAATTCAAAGCCACGCTCTTTAAATAAAATATCCAGCGACATAGACGTAAGAGCAGGTGGAGGGGTAGTACGGGCAGCACGAACGAAGTTTACATCGGCCAAAGCACCCGCAGCGTCATTGCTTTTACGAAGTTTGGCTTCGGCTCGCATCATATAAACGTCGGCCAGACGAAGAATTATAATGTCAGCGTCTCCGAAGTTACGTCCACTAACTGATTTTTTACTGAATTCATATTTTTCAACACGGTATCCAGAGCTGTAATCGCTTCCTGCGGGTGTAAAATCAACTTTTTCTGTAAAGTTTACTGGTACAGTCGGACGGTTACGAGTATCGTTGAAGAGTTTACCTACTTTAAATTTACCATCTGGACATTTCAAAAATACACCATTTTTTCTAATCAAGCCATATTGTTGACCTCTGAGAATACCACGATTGATATTGAAATTAGCCTCAGCTACACATGAATCAGCAGGGTTTGAATAGGCCGAGAGGTTTTGTTTATAAAAACGAGGGTCAACTTCTGCAGGGTCTTTAGGAGCATACTCATTAGCCCAAGTACGATAGAAATCAGGCGTGATAGCTGGACCATCAGTACCGTTTGCATTCGGATAGGCAGGGAGGGGGAACTGGTCGCCTGATAGCGAGAAATACGCCATACGATTATGTCCGTTTAGCTCTGCTCGTTGGTCAACTGCAAAAATCAACTCAGGGTTGGTGTGGTTGTCAGAACCGAAAATTGAGAAATAATCAGACGATAATTTGTACGTACCCGAATTAATGATTTTATCACAATATTCGGTTACTTTATCCATTTCATCAGCTTTGAACGTAGGGGTTCCGTACACATCACGATAAACCGCAGCATTTAAGTATAAACGAGCCAATAATCCCCATACGGCACCTTTCGACAAACGACCTGGGCCAACCGTGGCATCTAAGTTAGGTTCAACTGCCAAGAATTCATTTTTTACATATTGAAATGCTTCTTCTCCACGAAGAATTTTTGAAGTTTCGCCGATGTCTTCTTTCACGAAAACTAAGCCAAACAAATCAAGTGTAAGCATCGAATAATAAGCACGCATTCCACGAGCTTCAGCCAAATATACTTTAGCATTGGCATCATTAAGCGTTGGAAGGGTATTCATGGCCGTAATGGCACGAGACATTCCTTGCAAAATTAAGTTCCAAGTATTTCTAATATTTGGGTCGGTGCTTTGGTAAGTATGTTGGTGCATGGCAATATAAATACCATTATCACCCCAGTCAGTACCGCCACGATAAGGTAAGATAGCCTCATCGGTCGAGATTTCTTGAATAGCAAAATAGTTAGTATGCAAGAAAATATCTGGGAGACGTGCATACACGGGGGCGATGATACCATCAGCGGCTTGTTTATCAGTAAGTTTTGCAGCCGAAAGGGTTTCGTCCAGAATTTCTTCTTTGAGGTCGGTGCAACTTTCTAAAACAGCAAAGCTACACAGGAATAATATTGAATATATTTTCTTTTTCATTGGAGTATTTTTTTTTCGTTTAGAATGAAACATTTAGACCAAAGATGATTGATTTAGCTTTTGGATAGCTTAAATAGTCGATACCGTACGATGAAATACCGTTGATAGTTCGGTCAGTGTTTACTTCTGGGTCATAGCCGTCGTATTTCGTGATTACAAAAAGATTTTGACCAGTAACAGATAAACGCAATGCTGGAATGTACTTATCAATACCCAATGCTTTGGTATTGAAGCTATAGCCCAATGCTAAGTTATTAAGACGAAGGAATGCTCCATCTTTCAAGAAACGAGTAGAAACAGGAGCCGCATTATTAGTAGATTCATTGGCGTATTTTACAGCCTCAGGTGTTGTATTGATTCCTTTCGACAAACGGAGTTTGTAGAAGTTAGAGTTGGCAGTATTATCGTAGATTTTATTGCCACGAACACCGTTGAAGTTAACTACTAAATCAAAGCCTTTGTAGCCGATATTTCCGAAGAAGTTATATTGCATGGTAGGTAAAGCACTACCTGCAGCAATACGGTCTTTGTCGGTCACGAGGCCATCGCCGTCAACATCACGGTAAGTACTAAGACCTTTGTCGTCGAAACCTGTGAAATCTTTTAAGAAGAAAGTTCCGATTGGCTCACCGCTCAAATATCCATTGATTGTAGCCGAAGTAAGTCCAGAACCCGAAGCACTTCCTGAAGGAATAACCGAATAAGGTGAGTTGGTTACTTTGTTACGAATAAAAGTTACGTTTCCACCGATTCCGTAGTTTAGACCACTATTTGTTTTCTGACGATATGCCAATTCGATTTCCAAACCTTTGTTAGTGATATTCATATCTTTTACGTTTGTCCAGAATGTACCTGCTGGTTGAACAGGGTCAGATGGAATAACTTCTAAGAGAATATCGCTTGAAACTTTATTGAAATAATCAACCGAGCCAGATAACGCACCATTCAAGAAACCAAAGTCGAGACCAAGGTTTGTTTGTGTCGAAACTTCCCATTGAATATTAGGATTTGCTAAACGGCTATAAGTAGTACCTGCTGGATAAACACTCGAAGAATTGAGCGGATAACTTGTAGATGCCGAAACCGACGATGTAAATAAGGCTTGAGTAATTTTTGAAGGAATTTCTTGGTTACCCGTTTGCCCCCAACCTGCACGAAGCTTCAAGTTGCTCACTGGTGAGCCTTTCATGAAAGCTTCTTCTGAGATTCTCCAACCTGCCGCAAACGAAGGGAAAATACCGTATTTGTTGTTTGCACCAAATTTTGATGAACCATCGGCACGAACCGTAGCAGTGAGTAAATATTTATCTTTAAAACTATAATTTACTCTTGAGAAAAACGACTGTAATTCATTTTTGAGTGCATATCCCGAAGGTTTGTTATTGGCTAACGTAAGCTCTTGACCCAACCCTGGGTTATAAATAGGTTCAATATCTGAAATCGGGAATTTATTGATACTCGACGAGCGACCTTGTAAGAAAAACTTTTGGTAAGAGTGTCCAACCAACGCAGTTAGGCTGTGGTTATTGAAATCTTTACTGTAAGTCAGATAGTTTTCGATGAGGCTATTGCTATTGTTTGTGTAGATAGTTTCGAGGCGACCATCTTGCAAAGGCACAGCATTTGGTAAAGATTCTAAATCACGTACCGAATTTGAGTTATCAATGCCATAATTCAGTTTATAAGTCAAATCTTTTGTGATTTTGAGCGATGGCGAGATATTTCCTATCAAACGATTTGTTTTTGTAATATCTTTTTCCAATTTCAAACTAACCAAAGGATTCACTAAGTTAGGATAAACCGCAGGATTCCCATCGGCATCAAGTGCAGGATAAGTAGGGTTTACCGAAATTGCATTTCCAATCATGCTTCCGATTGGCGGACGCATATTGGTTGTGAAAGTAGCATTAAGATTTACATCAACACTTAGGCGGTCTTCCCAGAATTTCTGGTTAACATTGATACGACCTGTATAGCGGTTCAAATCGTTGTTTTTCAAGATACCTTCTTGTTTTTGAGCTCCAAATGAAGCATAATAGGTTAGTTTTCCTGCACCGCCACCCATCGTAAGGTTATGGTTTTGTGTGTAGGCTGTGCGAGTGATTTCTTTTTGCCAATCGGTATTTCCTTTCAGGTCTTCTAAAACACCACCTACACTTGGTACGGCTTTGCGGTATTCATCAGCCGTGTAAACAGGCAATGCACGAGCAATTTCGGAAATACCTAAAGTAGCTGAATAGTTCATAGAAGAACTTCCTGCTTTTCCTTTTTTAGTAGTAATTAACACAACACCATTGGCTCCACGAGCACCGTAGATAGCCGTTGCCGAAGCATCTTTCAATACATCTATTGTTTCGATATCTTGTGGGTTTAAGAATGTAAGCGGGTTCATAGCACCGCCCGTTCCCGAATTGTCAAGAGCTAAACCATCTACTACAAATAGAGGAGTACTGCCTGTACGAACACCACCTGGCCCTCTGATTGAGATATTTTGTGCCGAACCTGGCTCACCACTGGCTGAGGTAACGTTTACACCCGCTACTTTACCTTGTAAAAGCTGCTCAGGCGAGTTGATGATACCTTTGTTGAACTCTTCGCTTCTAACTGATTTTACCGCACCCGTGATATCGGTTTTCTTGGCAGTACCGTAACCCACAACCACTATTTCGCTGAGGGTTTTGCTATCAGATTTGAGCTGTATATTGATTTGGGTTTGTCCGCCTACGTTTACTTCTTGCGGCGTGTAGCCTACATAGCTAAATACCAAGACAGCTTTGGTATCAGTCACAGCGATTGTATAATCTCCGTTGCCGTCTGTGATTGCACCTTTCGTGCTACCCTTGGTCGTTATGCTTACCCCTGGAAGCCCATCTCCTGTTTCGGCATCGGTAACTTTACCTTTTACGGTGATGTCGATAGTATTAGGCTGATTTTTAGCATAGCCTACATCGATTCCCAGCAATGCAAATAATAGGATAGTAACAGATAGCTTTGCGAATACAGAAGAAAGCAACCTGTTTTTCGGTAGTTTTTGATTCATTGTCGTTGACTGATTTTTGTGATTAAGAATACTTGTTGAGCTTGTGAAAGAGAGATACAGAAAATTGTATCAAATGAACAGTACGTGACATTGGTGTTAAATTAGGTGAACATAAATGATTAATTAGCGAAGTTTTGGTTAATAAAAAAGAAAAGTTTAGAGTTTAGGTATTGTTGCCTTACTAAACAACTGCAAAACTACACCCTGCTGATTAAGAGAATATTACCGTAGTATTACGATTATATTGCCAGAGGCATGAGAGATGAAAAACTGGTTAGGAAGGTTTAATACTGCATTTTACTAATAAAAAATAAGATATTTTGTATAAATTATTATGCAAACGTTTGAAATTGTTATGCAAACGTTTGAAATTGGGGAGGATATCTCTCTCTAAACTTTGGATAACCAAATCTATTGTTATCCAAAGTGAGAGAAGATATATACAGCTTTATTGTTTTACAAATAGGAATAATTTTGAAGAAAAAGCTCCCGTAGGAATCTGACAATCCTGAGATTTAATAAATTTAAAGCCCTGTTGTGTAATAAAAGCGATTAAATGTGCTTCATCGAAAAGAGCTTTTTTACAACCTATATGGAGTTCTCCGTTGGTGAGTCCGAGAGATTCTCGGAGGTATAAGATGCCGTTTTTCTTTAAGATTTGGTTGATATTTTTTAGCATTAGAACTTTTTCCGAAAACTCATGGAGCGAATTATCAATGATAACCTTATCGAAGGAATTTTCAGAAAGTGTTGTAGAAGTTTCGGTTCCAATAACAGGAGTAAACCTGCAAGTGATGGGCGAACCTTTTATTTTACTGTAAAAATCAATGACTTTCTGAGCTTGTTTGGAAGTAGTACAGGCCGAGTCAATATCTTCGCAATAAAAATCTACGTTTTCATAAAATACGGATAAAGTACCAATAAAGGTCATGGACTTTGCTCCGATATCGGCTACTTTATCGCCCTTTTTCAATTCAAAAAAACGAAGCGATTTTCCCCAACTCTTTTCTAATTCTGCTTTGCTATTAAAATAAACACCTCCACACTCTGTACGAAGAGAAATAATCTCTTTTTCGTCAATATTTTGGGCAAAACAGCTAATCTTGAATAAGAAAAAATTTAATAAAGTTACAAGTGCAGATTTCATGGAATAGTGCGTTTAGTTTATCTCCAACAACTCAGGATTACTAACAAATCGTTTCAGTAGTTTGAATAATTTGCCACCGTGCGACGCATCAATTACGCGATGGTCGAGGGCTGCACCGAGCATCAGAATGCTACGAGGTACGATTTCGTCATTTACTACCCACGGTTTTTTTGTAACTCCACCCAAAATCAAGACAAAGGCGATATTGGCCGAGGGCATCAAAGCAGGATAGCCAATATCCAGACCAATGCTACCGATATTTGATAAAATAAACGAACCAAAATTGTTGGCCGAAAGCCCCAACGGAGGAATAGAAATACCGAGCGTAGTAGTAATGTATTTGATTGTCTGATAAACCCACCCACGCAACGGCCACGGAATAGCCGCCAGTTTTTCTTTCATTTGCATGGTGGCATTTTCATCGCCTTTGTAAGTTTTTTGGATTTCTTCTTTCAGTTTTATAGCAGACTCTGTAAGTGTTAGTTTATCAGCATGTAGCATCTTTACCGAACCCATTTCTCCGTTTTGCAGAAGTACACTCACAGTAGCATTGATTGCTTGGTGCGAATAAATATTACCTCTTTTTACGTAAGTATTGAGTTCTGGAATTTCTTTAATAGCCCGAGCTGTAGCTACCAAAAAAAAGTGTGTGAGTGTAATTTTTACGCCAGATTTACGCTTTTCGGAAATGTATTTTTCTAAATCTGTAATATCAATCTCGACTGAACCAAAGATTTTTGAGTCAACAGGTTTTTTGTATATTGTTGAGGCGGTTTTTCGCCAAGAAGTATTCAAGGAGTTATTTTCTTTCATTCAATAGGTAAGTAGTGATATTTAGCAAAGATACAGCATAACTTTTACATTGCCATAGAAGAAAATGAGGCATGTCTATTACAGCCGAGCCTCATTTTTATAGGTTATTTCTTTTCTAAAAGAGCCATTACTTCTGCATCGCCCATCACAGCATTTGCTGAGCGAGGGTGTTGTTCATCAAAAACTTGGAGTTCCATTTGGCTTAAAACTTTATTGGCACTTTCGTCTATTTTGCCAGCCACCATCACTTTTTGGAGGTCGAGTTTTAAATGTTTTGCTAAAAACGGATAAGCAGCCATGCGTTTTGAAGGGCCATAATCGTGCTTTTCGTTGGCGAGATGCACATTTTCAACGTTATCGACTGCCCCAAAAAATGAATAAACATTCTTGATGTACGGATATTCCATCGTAGGTGTGTTTACCGTCCAATCTCCGCCATCCGAAACTAAAAGCATAGGTTTTGGAGCAAAGGTTGCGGCAATTTCTACATTGGTTGTTTGGTGAGTTGGACGTTTATGAATCGGCATTCCACTTTCACAAACACAACCGCCAAAAAAATAGCCAGAAACCATCACAACGGGTACGGAAACCTTGATGCGGTCGTCAAGAGCCGAAAGTATGAAAGTTTGTGTTCCACCCCCTGACTCGCCTGTCATACCAATTCGGTTTTTATCAATATTAGGCAAATCTATCAAGAAGTCAAGAGCTGCTTTACTGTTGATGATTTGTAGTTTGAGAGCTTTTTCAAGTTTGTGGGTAGATTGTTTTGAGTCGCCCATGCCAATCATATCATAAGCAAAAACAACCGCTCCCATGCGTGCAAGCGTAGCACAGCGTTGCTGCGTGTAAGCTGCGAAACGTGGGTCTGGACCATGCCCGTGCGGACATAAAATTCCTGCGTTTTTACCTTTGGGCGGCAAACCGTTAGATTCGGCAGGACGATACAAATTTCCAGTTACATAAATTCCTTCAATGCTCTGAAACGACACATTTTCGACCGAATACCCATTCAATTCCTTTTTGCTATGAATGACAATATTAGTTGGCTTCTTGAATTCATAATCGTTCAATTCAGCACCTTCCAAAATTCCTTGACGTATTTCTTGGGCGTGTTTTTGCCAAGATTTTTTATCAGAATATCGCCTTGCAAAATCAGCGTGCAGGTTCTTTGCATCTTCTTCTGTAAAGAATTTGCCTTGACAAAGGTCGGGTTTTTCGGGGTTGTATTGAGCAAAGCTCATTTTCCCAACGAGTATTAAGATAAGTGTTAAAGATAAGGTTTTCATAGATGTATTTTATAAGGTTGAATAGTTATTAAAGCCAAATTAATGGATTTCGGATGGGTAAATTCCTGATTACTTCATCATTTTTTGGAAAATGCTCCAGATTTTTCCATGTCTCAAACCAGTTTTTAGTACCTAAGTGCTGATAACCAAATAATAAAAAAGGCTGAGCTACTGGCCATTCTTCCCAATACATTACATCTTTTTGGAAAGCCCAAAGGCTTTTGTTTTCAATAAAAGGGTACAAAAATTCAATCGCCTTTTTCATTGAACGGCCATCTTCCAATTGAAAATTCCACAAATTATCTTTTGAGTCAGACAAAATTTGGCAAAGCGTAGCCATGGCATCAAGGTTGAAAATTGAATATCCGTAAGGTTTTGTACGTTTTAACTCAAGCGGGAAACTACCATCATTTTCGAGCTGATTGGGCAATAAAACTGTCTTGAAACGATTGTTGCAATAGTCAATTAAGCTTTGATTTTCGGTTAGTTTCGCAAAGGAGGCCACCTGCATTACCCAGCAAGTGCCATGATTGTTTTTGGCTTCTCGTTCGTCAATACCATACTGATGAGTGGTAAGCCATGCAAGATATTGAGCAAACCAGTTTTTGATAATTTGCAGATTATTTTTATCTACACTCGCTGCCTTTTGCATGACAATAATTCCTTGTGCAACTTCCATCAGATGAATCGTATCAATAATTCCAATGCCTCTGCCCGTAGCCTTACCTTTGATGGCTTGGGCATAAAGCAATGAAGGGTTCATGAGGGTGTTTTTGTCAACAAACCAAGCATTAATGTGCAAAAAAGCCTGTTTAACATACTTTTCATCTTTGGTAATCAGATACGCCGAAGCCAACGAACCAACGATTTGACTAAACCTAATCATGGCTTTACGGTGGGCCACAAAATTATCTGGATTAGTCTGTCCGTCTCGCTGAATGTATGGCCCGTTTGGGTCTTCTGGATTTTTCCACCAATAATCACCTTCGGAATAAAAATCATGCAAACCACCTGCCGAACGCTCGCACTGTTCGGCCGTTATCGTGATTGGTTGTTGGACCATTGCCCAATTGGCTTGAGCAATAATATCTTTCTGCAAAACCTCAATTACTTGGTTTGATAGTTGTTTTTGCCCAAATAAAGTAATGGAGAAAAGATGTAGAAAGATAAAAATATGAACAATTTTCATTTTTGGCGGGGGTGTTTATGGTTTTACAAAATCCTCACGCATAGGGTTGAATACATCGATTAAAATGCCATCTTCCAAACAAACCGCACCATGAAGAACATTGGAAGGAATAAAATAGACATCTCCTTCTTTCAAAATTTTACTTTCACCAGCAACCGTTATTTCAAATGCACCACTGGCCACATAGCTAATTTGTAAATGAGGATGTTTGTGCGTGGTGCCAATGCCTCCTTTCTCGAAAGCAACTTTCACGAGCATAATGTCTTCATTATACGACATTATTTTTCGTTTGATTTTTGGGTCAACCACTTCCCAAGGAAGTTCGTCATCGGTGACTAAGGTTTTGTTAAATTGTATCATAGTTTCGTAACACAATTTTCTACATTGTGCCTATATTTTTGTTTGAGAAATAAACAATTCGGAGAATTATGCTACTTTAAAACTTTCTTCAAAAACTTGTCAATATACTCAACCGTAGGGTCAAACCACGGCGAGAGTAAACAAAACGAGTGAGGAGAATTTTCAAAAGTATGTACTTCTGAATAAATACCAAACGCATCCAATTTTTTTCTATAATCGTCACGGCCAGCGTGCATTCTATCAACTGAACTATTCAAGAAAAGGGTTGGTGGCGTATTTTTACCCGCATACGTAAGAGCCGAGGCTTCGTGCCAAAGTTCGGGGTTTTCGTCTTTGCTAAATCCAAACCAATAAGTAGCGGCTGAGGTACTTTTTCGGTCATCTCCTTCGCCTGACTCTGGGTGAATATAAGCCAATATTCCATCCATATCTACGATGGCATTTATTTGACTTGTATGTTTCAAATTACCGATAGTTCCTTCAAATTTTGATAAATTATTCGTATTTCCAATAAGTGCCGAAAGTTGACCCCCCGCCGAAAAACCTACGCTGGCTATTTTATTGGTGTCGATGCCATATTTCTTGGCATTGGCTCGAATCCATCTTACGGCTGCTTTCAAGTCATAAACGCCAGTAGGGTAGAGGGCTTCAGTTGAAAGGCGATATTCGGCCGTAAAAGTTGCATAACCCAAAGCTGCCAAGCGTTGAGCCAATGGAATATGTTGTGTACGATTGCCTGTACGCCAACCGCCCCCATGAATAATCAGAATGGCAGGGAGAAGTTTTTTTGACTTCGTTTTTGGGTAAAAAGCATCGAGTTGTAAATTTCTCGTGCCAGTATTAGCATAGACAAGGTTTCGTTCTTCAATAACATTTTCTGGCGTTTTTTCGGGTACCAAAGTAGCATTCAGGTGCGTTTTTAGGCTGCTTTTCAAGGCACTATAATTGCTATATGAGGTATCTCGAACGTTTGTAATGCCTTTCATTGAAGGCGTTTTACTCCAAAAATCTTGGTATTGTGTCAGTAATTTTCCTGAGAATACTTCTTCTTTTGTGTAAGATGAAGCTTCTTTTTCGCTGAGTTGGTGAGCCCATTTTACTCTGCTTTGCGTATTTGAGCCTTCGCTTTTTGAACCATACTCTGCATAGAAAGTTGTTTTTTCGGTTTCGGGTCTGTCCCAATTATTCCAGCCTTCTGGCAAGATATGGCTGTCCATTTCGCAGTTAATGAAAACCGTTTTGGCAAAATCTCGCCACGGTCGCCCTAAATAGACTTTAGTGATTTATCGGCCGTTAGTTTACAGTCTTTAAAAACATAGCCATAAACTACCCATTTCGGCGTAGAAGCGGCCGTAACATAACCATCGGTTTTGGAATGAATATGACAGTTTTCAAACAAAGCCGTTGACGACCCGAAAATAAAATCGACTGTGCCTTCGATGTAGCATTTCGAAAAATATTGTCTTGCGTTTTCGCCCGAAGCAAAAATAGTATCTTGATTTCCGAGAAACTTACAGTTTTCAAACGTACAACGGTCGCCTTCAACATGAAGTGCTACTGCCTGCCCAACTCTTCCTGCGGTATTTTCAATAGTTAGGTTTTTAAATTTAATATCGTTTCCCAACACTTTTAAGGTGTACGAATCGAAAGTTTCCATTTTACCTTTTCCCGAAAAATCATCATAGCTAATGATGGTGCTATCGAGGCTTTCGCCCACAAAAGTGATGTTTGTTAAAGTGCTATAAACTTCGAGTTTTTCTTTGTAAATCCCTTTTTTGATTTTGATTGTAATCGGTTTCGGTAAATATACCCGCACGGCATTGATAGCATCTTGAATGTAGCGAAAATCGCCGCTGCCATCTTTGGCTACTACTAAATCGTGTTGAATTTTAAGTGCTTGGGCATAGAGTTTTGTACTGAAAAGCAATAAACAAACTAAGAAAATACTCGAAAATTGTTTCATTTGATGAGGTAGGGTGATAAAAAGGCTTAAATTACAAATATCGTAAACGTCTCGAAAACTGCCTTCATGTAGTGGGATTTTTATTATTAGATATATTACGAATAGCTTATTTAGAGTCCTTTTATTTTATACTCTATCTTACTTTTTTTTGAAAAAAAGTAACCGCTTCGGCGGTCCGAAAAAAAACACGAACCTTACAATCTCCTCTTGAAAAATTTGGGAGAATATAGATAGGTTTTTGGGAGTTTTTAGCCCAAATTTTTCAAACGGCGTGTAAGATTCATTTAAGGTCTAATTTAGTGTAATTATTTGATGATAAATGTTAAATTAGGATGGCTACTATTTATGGAAATTTTATCATTAAAGACTTTCTCCTTTTCCGTAAAAATCTTTTTCCTTAACTTTCAATTTCAATCAACAAATCAATATTTTACATGAAAAAAGCACTTTTACTTTTGGGTGCGTGGGCATTGGGAGCGTATCATGCCTTTGCTCAAACCAACGACCTCTATTTTGCTTCTTACCCAAGCCTAAGCCCCGATGCCAAAACTGCCGTATTTTGCTACGAAGGTGATATTTGGAAGGCCGATTTACCCTCAAAAATGGCTACTCGACTAACCGCAATGGTGGGTAACGAAACTCGCCCAAGAATTTCGCCTGATGGCAAATGGGTGGCATTTTCGGGTGGACAATATGGTAATGCCGATGTGTATGTGATGCCTTTAGAAGGAGGAACGATTCGCCAGCTTACGTTTCATGATGCCGCCGATTTGGTTGAATCTTGGACGTGGGATTCGCAACATATTTACCTTACTTCAAGTGCATATAATGGCGGAACAACCTATAAGATTTCTGTCAATGGTGGCACGCCTGTGCGAGTTTTCAAGCATTTTTTCAATCGAACGCATAATGTAATTGAGCATCCGAGTTCGGGCGAATTGTTTTTTAATGATACTTGGGAAAGTGATAATCAGGCTTACCGCAAAGGCTACAAAGGCGAATTTAACCCTGATATTCAATCGTATAACCTCAAAACAAAAACCTATAAACGCTACACGGAATATAACGGAAAAGATTTTTGGACAACCATTGACCGTTTGGGAAAAGTCTATTTCGTATCGGATGAAGGAAATGGGGAATATAATCTCTACACATTTGATGGAACAAAAAAGACTTCGTTGACCAATTTTAAGGAAGCCATCAAACGGCCGCAAGTAAGTGCCAATGGCGAAAAGGTGATTTTTGAAAAAGATTACCAGCTATTTTTATATGATGTTTCGAGCAAAAAAACGCAGCCTTTGCAGCTAACGCTCAACCGAAATCTTACGCTACCGAAAGACCAAGATTTCAATGTAAAAGGAAATATTACTGACTTCGATGTTGCCCCTGATGGCAAAAAGATGGCCTTTAGTTCTCGTGGACAGTTATTTGTCTCTGACCTCGAAGGCAAGTTTGTGAAACAACTCAATACCAGAGCCGGTGGTAGAGTTTTAGAAGTAAAATGGTTGGCTGATAGCAAAACGTTGGTTTTTAATCAAACAGTAAATGGGTATCAAAATTGGTTTTCGATTGCGGCCGATGGGAAAGGTGCAGAAAAACAATTGACCAATGATTTAAGAAATAATCGAGATTTAACGCTCAACAAAGACCGAACTTTGGGCGTGTTTTTGAGCGGCAGAGATGAAATTAAAACAATTGATTTGAAGGCATTTACCACAAAAACAATCGCTAAAGAAGAAATTTGGGGCTTTCAAAACTCAAAACCTTATATTTCGCCGAATGATGAATATGTGGTATTTATGGCAAAAAAGAACTTTGAGGGTGAACTTTTTCTGCATAATTTACTCAAAAACCAAACGATTAATGTGACAAATACGGGCATAACCGAAGAAAGTCCCTATTGGTCGCCCGATGGAAAATACCTTTATTTTGCATCGAATCGCACAAAAGCCAGTTATCCGTTTGGGCTTGACAAAGAGCGAATTTATCGTTTGCCATTGACCAAAATCGAAGCACCGTTTAAGTCGGATAAATTCAATGATTTATTCAAAGCTGCCGAGAAAAAAGCAGATGATAAAGCAAAAACGGATTCGACCAAAACAAAGAAAATTGAGCCAATGGTCATTGATTTTGAAGGTTTAATGGAACGAATGGAAGCCATTAGTCCAAGCAATGGCTCGGCTGATTCGCCCATTGTGATGCAGAAAGACACCAAAACTTTTGTGGTTTATCCATCCGACCACGTTGATGGCAAAAATAATCTTTATAAGACAACCATTGAGCCTTTTACACCCAATAAAACCGAAAAAATAGAAGGTGCAGATGCGTCAACTACCAATATTGTGCAAGCCGATGGTAAATATTATGCCTTAATAAATGGTACGATTTGCAAGCTCAATTTAGATGGAAATAAGGCCGATAAAATTGATATAAGTTTCACATTCCGTAAAGACTTCAATGCTGAGTTTAAGCAAATGTTCTACGAAACATGGGCAAATGTCGGAGAGAATTTCTACAACGAAGCTCTTAATAACCTCAACTGGGAAAGTATAAAGAAAAAGTATGAGGCATTTTTACCATACATCAATACCCGTGCAGATTTCCGTACGATGCTCAATGATATGTTAGGTGAATTGAATGCTTCGCATACAGGTTTTTCGAGTTTTGGTTCGGAAGAAAATACTTTCTTCAAAACAACCACTTTGGCAACGGGAATTATGTTTGAAGAAGAAAATCCGTACAAGGTAAAGTACATTGTGAAAAAATCGGCGGCAGATAAAGCAGGTAAAGGTGTGGCAGCGGGCGATGTTCTTACTAAGGTAAACGGCGAAAGTATTGATACGAAACAAAATCGTGATTTTTACTTCCAAAAACCATCAATGGATGATGAAATTGAATTGACTTTTGTCCGAAAAGATAGCTCGTTTTCGGTGAAAATTCATCCACAAAGTTCGGGTTCGTTGGTGAGTAATTTATACGATGAGTGGATTCAGTGGAATCAGAATTATGTAGATGCCAAGAGTAAAAAACGAATTGCCTACGCTCACATGCGAAACATGGGAAATGAAGAATTGGAGAAGTTTATGATAGATATGACCTCTGAGGCTTATAATAGAGAAGGTTTGATTTTTGATTTACGCTATAATACGGGCGGAAATGTGCATGATTTGGTTTTGAATTTCTTGGCTCAAAAGCCATATCTGAAATGGAAATACCGTGAAGGTCAATTTACGATTCAACCAAATTTTGCTCCTGCCGCCAAACCATTGGTTTTGTTAATTAACGAACAATCGTTGAGTGATGCCGAAATGACAGCCCAAGGTTTCAAGCAACTGCAACTTGGAAGGATTATTGGTACAGAAACGTATCGTTGGATAATTTTTACTTCGGGTAAAGGTTTGGTTGATGGCTCGTTTTATCGTTTACCTGCGTGGGGCTGCTATACGCTCGATGGCAAGAATATCGAAACAGAAGGGGTAAAACCAGACGTTTATATAAAACAAACTTTCAAAGACCGTCTCGAAGATAAAGACCCACAGTTAGATAAAGCGATTGAGGAAATTTTGAAGGGCTTATAGGTATTGTAAAATAAGATAGGGCTATAAGCCCTATCTTATTTATTAATCAAAACTACTTTACAACTTTCATAATACCATTCATGATACTCCAGTGTCCTGGGAATGTACACACAAACGGATAATCACCAACTTGTGCTGGGGCTGTAAATTTCAAACGATACGTTTCGCCTGCATTTACGAGCGGTGTTGAAAATAATACTTGCGGAATAGCAGGAACGTAGTTTTTCTCTACGGCATCTTTCTGCGTAATCATTTTATTGGCTGCATTTCCAATGATTTCAAGGCTTTTTGGCTTACCAATTACCAAATTGTGTTGCATTGCATCGGGGTTTTCAAGAACCAAAATGATTGTTTTTCCTGCTGGAACCGAAAACTCTTTTTTATCAAATTTCATGGCTTCCACCACCGTTTTGATATTGATAATAATTGCATCTTTTTCAGCTTCGCTGGCCGAGTTTTTCAAGTTCCAAGCCTGCATCAATTTATTGATTCTTGTCAAATTGTCATCGCTCAATTTACTGCTCAAACTCGCCATAAATTCTTGATTAGCAGCATTGACTGTGCCTTTTTTACGAGGATTCCAACCGCTTGATAAACCTTTCAATAAAGCAACGTTTTCGGTGCTTGGTAGTTTATCCCACAATTTCAAAAGAGCCACAATTGAATCGGGTGCAGAAACCGAAGCATAGCTACGAGCCGCTCTTTCGAGTGCAAATGTGCTGAGTTTTTGTGCTTGTTGGTAAGTTACTTTTTTCACGAAAGTGTTGTTTCTTTCGTTGCCTTCCGCAATTTTGTTTTCTTCATCAACCATGATTGTGAAGGTATATTCGCCAGCCATATCGGTTGAGAACCCAAAGTCACCTGACCACGGGCCGTTGGTGTTTTTACTAATCGTCACGGTTTCGTTGGGTGCAATTCCTGTATTGTGTACTTTACTCCAAACCGTTGATTTTTGCCCCATTCCCGTAATGTCAATTTTCAAAGAAGCAACTTGACCTTTTTTCAATGAATCAGTTCCGTTGTTTTTTACTTCTACAAAATATCTCATACCTTCACGCACAAACGGTGAAGTTGGTTCGGTACGTACATTCGTGATAACTAAATCTACACCTTGTGAAGTTGCTTCGGCAGTAGCTGCTTTCGTTTCGGTCATGGCAGCACCATGATTCATCATCGAATGGTCGTGCGACATTGCGGCTGGCTTAGGAGCTGAAGCAAGATTACGCAAGTGTTTCTTTAATAAAACCGATTTGTGGCTTGTCAAGGCAGTAGCAAACGCATCTGGAAGCCAGCGGTCGTTGGCCTCCGTTGCTTGGTCGATGCGAGTTAAAAGGGCTTTTTCGGCTGCGGCCGTCAATGGCATTTGGTTGAGTGCCAACACACTATTTAAGATAACCAAAGGTTCCTTATCGTTCAATAAATTGTTTTTCAGGATAACATCAACCGATTTTGCATTGGTTGGTAAAACTTGTACCGCATTTTTACGAACTGCCCAAGATTGGTGTTTCAATGCTCCCACTGCTGCTTGTAATGCCGTAGGGTTTTTATCAATCGCACCTAAGCCTTTCAATGCCCAAAGTGCATGAATAGCTGCTGGGTTTAGTCCAAGTTCATCAACTGATGGGTCGTTGACGAGTGCAATCAAAGCAGGAACAACGTCGGTATTTCCACGCTCTACCAAGAGGCGTTGAGCATGATTTCTCCAAAACATATTATCATTTTTAAGAGCTTTTAATAAGCCGTCTTTGTCGTTTTTGCTAAGCGTCATTGGCTGATACGCAGGAGCATTTTTATAGCCAACACGGTAGATACGTCCGTGCGTGAAATCTCTCAAATCTGTATCATAGGCATTTCCTTTACCATTGCCAAAACCTTGTGGTGTTGGATTGTGCTGAATGATATAGCTGTACCAATCGGCCACCCAAACTGCTCCATCTGGACCCACTTCGGCAAAAACTGGCGAAAACCACTCATCAGCACCTGCCATGAGGTTAAACGATTCTTTGTCTTCGTAGTTAGTGCCATTTTTTACCATCTTGTTTTGGTGCAAAATGTGTCCTGTTGGTTCGGCAACAAATGCAATCTGATTCCAATAGTTTTTCGGGAAAGCACGAGCCGTGTAGAAATTATGTCCAGCAGCGGCCGTAAAACCGCCAAAAACATCCACCTGACGAACTTTTTCGGTGATAGGTTTCATGTCTTTGTGGGTATCAGTGCTACGGCTTCCGTTGTCGCCATTAAACCCTGGATTCAAGAAGTTTTGGTGTGGAATCGCCATGTACCAACCGTGTGAGTTGTTGGCCGTTGAACCAAAAATATCGCCCGCTTCGTTGAAGCCCATTCCCCAAGTATTATTTGAAGTGCTGGTTGTCCATTCCATTTTCGAGCCATCTGGTTTGAAGCGGAAAAATGCCTGTCCAAATTTCAACGAATCGCCTTCAGCCAGTTTTCCATTGAAGCCCGAATAACCTACACAGCCCCAAATCCAGTTATCAAATCCATAATGCAAGTTCGATGGACCTGCGTGCGTATCGCCCGTGCCGAAACCAGTGAATAATACTTTCTTTTCATCGGCTTTATCATCGCCGTCGGTATCTTTCAAAAACAACATGTGCGGAGCTTGCGAAACAATCAAACCACCATTGGCAAACACCATTCCCGTTGGAATACTCAAACCTTCGGCAAAACGAGTAAATTTATCGGCTTTACCATCTTTATTGGTGTCTTCACATATTAAGATATAATCGCTACCGTCCGATTCTTTACGTTCGTTCGGATAATCTTTCGTGATTAATACATACAAACGTCCTTTTTCGTCCCAACTCATCGCAATCGGGTGCATTACGTTTGGTTCGGCAGCAAACAAACTCAAATCAAAATCAGCAGGTACTTGAATGTGCTTCATTGATTCTT
>JAIYBU010000202.1 GCA_027488335.1 Cytophagaceae bacterium | reverse complement strand
TATAAAATATTAAATGCCGCCATTGGGGTTGTATGGTCTTCGTGGACGTAAACTTCTAAACCGTTATCTAAAGTAAAATGTTGGTAGTTAATCATCAGAACGCAAAGTGCTATGTTAAAGCACGATTAAGAATTTAGAATGAAAATGCTTATTTTTATTCTTCGTACGAAATTGTACGAACCACAAAGTTAAAACATCTTTCCGAAAGCAAAAGTTTATCCTTACTTTTGCTAAAAAAGAAATCTGTAATTTATGAATATAAGAATAGGGCAAGGCTACGACGTACACCAACTCGGCGAAGGCTATGATTTATGGTTGGGTGGCGTGAAGATTCCGCACTCAGTTGGTTCGGTTGGGCATTCGGATGCCGATGTACTGCTTCATGCCATGTGCGATGCACTTTTGGGAGCGGCCGCCATGGGCGATATTGGTAAACACTTCAAAAATACTGACCCACGTTGGAAAGGTATCGACAGTAAGATTTTATTGAAAATCGTAGTAGAAATGCTCGAAAAAGAAGGCTATAAAATCGGAAACATCGATTCAACGGTTTGTTTGCAAGAACCCAAAATCGGCAAATATATTCCAGAAATGATAAAGGCAATTTCGGAAGTAACGGGCTTACCTGAAAATTGTATCTCAATCAAAGCCACAACCACCGAAGAAATGGGTTTTGTTGGGCGAAAAGAAGGCTTAGATGCTCATGCCATTGCATTGATTTATAAGTAAAAGGTTTGTACCGAGGGTTTGACGTATGTTAAGGAAGGCTTCGCTTAAAGCGAAGCCTTCCTTTTTGCGTATAGAAGCCTTCCTTTTTTTGTCATTACATCGCCAATTTCAAGTATATTGTCGAAAACACTTGATTCACTATATGAGTTTAGCGGTTTTTCTTTAAATTGCATAAAACATTTTCATAATCTTGCTCAAACGGCAGACCTACGGTATAGGCGTTTGTAAAAACCTACCATTATTTAATGAAAAAACTTGCTTTTACGGTCGGTGTAATGCTGACTATCAGCTCTTTACAGGCCCAGCAAATCAAAATTGGTGATAATGCTGGTACAGTAACTTTCGAAGAATACGAACCAAAATCGACCCTTGTAGTTCCTGGGAAAGTTATCACTCGTGCCAAATTTCCGTTTATTGATGTGCATAATCATCAATGGGAAATGAACTCGAAAGAAAGCTTGGTGAAGCTCATCACTGAAATGGATAAAATGAATATGGGCTTGATGTGTAACCTAAGCGGGCGGGGTTTTGGGCAAGATGAAGCCAAAAGCACCGCAGGATTAACGGGCATGATTGATGCCGTAAAAGAAAACTATCCGAATCGATTTGCGATTTTTACAAACATTGATTTCTCTAAAATCAACGAATCCGATTGGACAGCCAAAGCCGTAAAAATGCTCGAAGACGACGTAAAACTTCGCGGAGCAAAAGGATTAAAAATTTACAAAAGCCTCGGTTTTAGCGTAAAAGATAACGGAAAACTCGTACCAGTTGATGATGCTCGTATCGACCCGATTTGGGCTAAAGCGGGTGAACTGGGCATTCCTGTATTGATTCACACCGCTGACCCTGCTTCTTTTTGGGACCCACTCAATGCTCAAAACGAACGTTGGCTTGAACTAAAAACGCACCCAGGTCGTAAGCGTGATGCTGCCGCAGGAAAAGACTATACATGGGAGCAGCTCATTGAGCAGCAGCACAATGTATTCAGAAAACATCCAAAAACTACGTTTATTAATGCTCACATGGGTTGGTATCCAAACGATTTGGCAAAACTTGATAGTTTGATGGATGTATTTCCGAATATGTATGCCGAAATCGGAGCGGTTATTGCCGAACTTGGTCGTCAACCACGTATGGCTAAGAAGTTTTTTGAAAAACGCCAAGACCGTATTCTTTTCGGGAAAGACTCATGGGTTCCTGACGAATACCAAACGTATTTCCGAGTGCTGGAAAGTGAAGACGAATATTTTCCGTACCACAAAAAATATCACGCTTACTGGCGTATGTATGGCTTGGGGCTTTCGGACGAAGTTTTGAAAAAAGTTTACTACAAAAATGCCTTAAAAATTATTCCTGGCTTAGATAAAAGTAAATTCCCAAAATAAATATATTAAACGCTGGCAGGGGCTTGTATTCCTGCCAGCGTTTTTCAATAAATTATAATAACCTAAACTAAAATCATGAAAAAAACTTACATCTTCATCACTACCATGGTGCTTGTGAGCCACTTAGCTTTTTCGCAAAAGAAAAAAGCCATTGCTGCTTCAGTTCCTGACAAGCTCGAGTTGTTAAAACAAGAGGTAATCAAGAAAATTGACGACCGACAAAAATTTACGCAAGAAGTAAACGACCAAATTTTTAGCTTTGGTGAGCTGGGTTTTCAAGAATACGAAACCTCGAAGTATTTAACTAATCTTCTCGAAAAAAATGGTTTCACCGTTGAGCGTGGCGTAGCAGGAATGCCCACCGCTTGGATTGCGAAATGGGGTTCGGGTAAACCCGTAATTGCCATCGGTAGCGATATTGATTGTATTCCGAAGGCTTCACAAAAACCTGGAGTGGCTTATAAAGAACCAATCGTTGAAGGGGCTCCAGGGCATGGCGAAGGGCATAATTCGGGCCAAGCCCTAAATATTACGGCAGTTTTGGCTTTGAAAGAGGTAATGGAGCGAGATAAAATTTCAGGAACGCTTGTGCTTTGGCCAGGTGTAGCCGAAGAGCAAGTAGGTGCGAAGGCGATTTTTGTTCGTGAGGGTTATTTCAAAGATGTTGATGCGTGTATTTTTACACACGTGGGCGATAATTTAGGCGTATCGTGGGGTGATGCAGGAAATAATGGCTTGGTTTCGGTAAAGTTTCATTTTGAAGGAGAGGCCGCTCACGCAGCAGGAGCTCCGTGGCGTGGTAGAAGTGCCTTAGACGCCGTAGAATTAATGAATGTTGGTTGGAATTATAAGCGTGAACACTTAGAAACTACGCAACGCTCGCACTACGTAATTTCTGATGGTGGCGACCAGCCAAACGTTGTGCCATCGAAGGCAACAGTTTGGTATTATTTCCGTGACCGAACTTATCCACGTATCAGAAAACTCTTTGAAAGCGGCATAAAAATAGCTGAAGGTGCTGCCATGATGACCGATACGAAGTTTACGTATGAAATTTTGGGTAGTGCATGGCCAGGCCATTTTAATAAGCCAATTGCTGATGCTATGTATCAAAACATCAAGCGTGTTGGCCTGCCACAATGGTCAGAAGAAGACCAGATATTGGCAAAAGCCGCACAAAAAGAACTAAAATCTCCGAAAATTGAGGGTTTGGCCATGAAACTTGATACGATGAGCGAGCCAGTATATTCGCCAAATATTGTTCGTCAAGGTGGCTCTGATGATATCGCCGATATTTCGTGGTCGTTGCCGACGGTAGTTTTGCGTTATCCATCAAATATGCCAGGAATGCCAGGGCATCATTGGGCAAATGCCATTACGATGGCCACACCGATTGCTCATAAAGGCTGCACTGCAGGAGCAAAAGCCGAGGCCTTAACAATTTTGGATATGCTTTTCAAACCAGAAATTATTAAAAATGCTTGGGAATATTACAATAAAGAGCAAACGAAAGAAATTAAATACACGCCGCTTATCTCGAAAGACGATAAACCAGCGATTCAGTTGAATAAAGAAATTATGGAGAAATTTCGCCCAGAAATGAGCAAATATTATTATGATTCAACAAAATACAAAACGTATTTAGAGCAACTCGGAATTAAATATCCAACAGTGAGAGTGGATAAGTAAGAGTGTGTAGTTCTCAATTTGCAGTCTTCAATTTATCAGTAAAAAGTCTATTTGGACTACGACCTGTAAATTGTGGACTGCAAGTTGTTAGCTTTTCTATCAATCTTCAGGAAAAGGAATAAATATAAATCCTGCAAATTCATTTTCGATTACAAAAAGGCAACAATATTCATCTGCATTTTTGTAGTTTTCTTTAAAAAGTTCAATAGATTCTTCACCGATAAGTCTTCTTTGTACAAATTCATCCAAAAAAGATGCCTTGTAATCAAATTGAGTTTCAAAATCAAGCCTTGTAAAAAGCATTTGACCAACCTCTACTAATGTGCGATTGACGACAAAAATTGGATAATCCGAGAACCCACGCTTGCGGATTTGGTACGATGCTTCTTTCAGATGGTCAGATACTTTTATAAAATCCCCTGCTACTTGACTCATAATTTTTTGGTCAAGCTCAGGCGAGTTTACATCGTCTAAAATAGTATTTTCGTTTGAGTGTGAGGTCATTTTATTTTATATTTGTAAACGTCTGATGATTAATGAATGATTTTTGACGCCTAATAGCTGATTATAATTCTTTTGCAAAGTTAAATACTTCTAAAAGTAAAGTCAAAATTCCATTTCTTTCTAACCATAAATCTATTCAATTAATTCATTTCAAATAAAAAAATACATTTTACTGAATCCTCAAAAGAAAATGAGAAACACTCTAAAGAAATTAAAACCGACGAAGTTATTTAAAGATTTTTTTGAAAGCGAAAAATCGGGCGGACTCACATTGATTGCTTGCACGGCGGTTTCATTATGGATTGCTAATTCTAATTGGGCGAGTAGCTACGAACATTTTTGGCATACTGAATTGGCAGGTCACGGCATTGCTCATTGGATAAATGATGGGTTAATGACAATCTTCTTCTTATTGATTGGCTTAGAACTCGAACGTGAAATTTATCAAGGCGAATTATCGAATATCAAAGATGCTTTGCTGCCAATTTTTGCGGCAATTGGTGGAATGTTGCTGCCCGCTGCTTTATTTTTGGTGGTCACTTATGGCACAGAGGGGCAGTCAGGAATGGGTATTCCGATGGCTACCGATATTGCTTTTGCACTCGGAATCTTGTCGTTATTGGGAAATAAAGTGCCAACTTCGCTCAAAGTTTTTCTGACAGCTTTGGCAGTTATTGATGATTTAGGAGCAATTATCGTGATTGCAATTTTTTATACAAAAACTATTCTTTGGACGAATCTTTTTATCGCTCTCGGAATTTTTGCGTTGCTTTTAATCTTCAATCGCCTAAAAGTTCGAAACCTAATTCCTTACTTGCTGGGTGGTGTTGCAATGTGGTATTTTATGCTCAACTCTGGCGTTCATGCGACAATTACGGGTGTTTTATTGGCTTTTGCAATTCCTTTTGGCAATGGCGATGAAAAATCGACGTCGTATATTTTGCAGCATTTTCTTCATCGACCTGTGGCATTTATTATTTTGCCGCTTTTTGCATTGGCCAATACTGCCATTGCGATTGATGGAAACATCGTAGAAACACTAACCCAAAATTATAGTTTGGGCATTGCGTTTGGGTTAATCATCGGTAAACCTTTGGGTATTTTTCTGATAAGTTTTGTGGTAGTTTCGCTCGGAGTTTGTAAACTACCCTTTGATTTAGATTGGAAATCCATCATCGGGGCAGGATTTTTGGGTGGAATCGGTTTCACGATGTCGATATTTATCACACTTTTGGCTTTTGATAATTCTGAAATCATCAACAATGCCAAATTTATGATTCTAACGGCTTCGTTAATAGCAGGAATTTTTGGGTATTTTTATTTGAAATTTACACTGCAAGATGATGTGGTTGAGGCTGAATAAATTTGCGTAGCCATAAAAAGCTAATTTCTATGGCTATGTACTAAAAGTCAGAAAAAATGCTGTTGACTGCCGATTATCGACTGTTGATTTTTCAATCACATTCGTGCTGCAATTAATAAACTTAAATCTTTATATCGAAGATTGAAACGTTGAGCAATTGAAAGATTGGTTAAGCTACCCTTAAAGCAATAAACACCTTTTGTAAACCATTGTTTGGCAAAAATCATATCCTCAATTCCGCCTACATGACCTGTTTTTAATAAAAATGGCGTAAAAACATTGCTTAAAGCAATACTTGCCGTATGAGCCACCCTTGAAGCAATATTAGGCACACAGTAGTGTGTAATGCCGTATTTCTGGAAAGTTGGATGTTTGTGTGTGGTCATTTCGGAAGTTTCAAAACAGCCACCTTGGTCAATCGACACATCAATAATTATCGAATTTGAATTCATTTTTGAAACCATTTCTTCGGTCACAACAATCGGTGCAACGCCATCTTCGGCACGCATTGCACCAATCACCACATCGGCACGAGCGAGGGCATCGCCCAAAGTATCAGAATCTATAATCGAAGTATAAATGTGTTGTCCGACCGCATATTTTAGTCGTTGGAGTCGATAAATGTGTTGGTCGAAGACTTTGATTTCTGCACCTAAGCCGAGAGCTGTTCGGGCGGCGTATTCACCTACTGTTCCTGCTCCTATAATTACAATTTTGGTGGGTGGTACGCCCGTAATTCCACCCAAAATCATTCCACGGCCGTTATGAACGCTGCTGAGGTATTCGGCTGCTACGAGCATAACTGTGCTTCCTGCAATTTCGCTCATCGTTCTGATAATCGGATAATTCCCTACTTTATCTTGAATCAGTTCAAAACCGATGCCCGTCACTCGTTTTTCGTTGAGTTGTTCGAAATAGGAGCGAGAAAGATTTGGTACATTGAGCGTAGAAATAACCGTCTGCCCAGCTTTCAGATAAGCCATTTCGGCTTCTACCAAAGGTTCAATTTTTACAATTAAATCGGCTTCAAAAACTTCTTTAGGACTGTAAACAATTTTTGCACCCGCTTCGCTATAATCATTATCTGAAAATTTTGCTCCTTCACCAGCACCTTTTTCGATGATAACCTCGTGTCCGTTTCTGACCAACAACATCACTGATTCAGGTGTAAGTGCAATGCGGTTTTCTTGCAACGAAACTTCACGAGGGAGTCCAATAAAAAGGCTTTTCTTGCCTTTTTTTATCATTTCTGGCGACTCCTGCGGATAAAGAACCGATTGCTTTGCTAATTCTGAAATAGATTGTCCTGTCATTGTTTAGTTACTTGGAGACTGATTATTGATTATCGGTAAACGGGTGAGTTTGGTTGTTGAGAAACTTGTTACTGCTATTGATTACTGCAAATTGCTCAATGAAAACGGGTGTTTTAACTAAATTCTATATTTCTACCCAAATCGTCGGTCAGACTAATTGTGATTTTAAAACAATTTTCTGGTAAAAGAGATTCGACTTTTTCAGCCCATTCGAGCATACAAATATTGCCCGAATCAAAGTATTCTTCTACACCAAAATCAAGGGCTTCTGTTTCGTTTTTTAGACGATAAAAATCAAAGTGATAAATGGTTTGATTCGCTGATGATAAATACTCATTGACTATCGAAAACGTTGGGCTTTGGATATGCCCGACTATGCCTAATTGTTTACAAATAGCTTTTATTAATGTTGTTTTTCCAGCACCCATTTCTCCTTCAAAAATCCAAATATTTCGACCCTTGGCGGCTTCAATTACCTGATGAGATATTTGCTCTAAATCTTTTAAATTATAAAACATTTGATTGATTCCTTGAAATTTGTTGCAAAAATCGCATAAATACTTAAAATAATTTCAATCTTATTTCGGAAAATTCGTTTTTATAAAAAAAACAAATTTTCTTAGGCAATATATGCAGAAATCTGTTGATTTTTCAAGAACTTTGTTAGACGAAGTAAAAAATGCACCTGATAAGAGTCGTACCTGTTAGTCAATAGCGATTAGTATTTAGCTTCACTGCAAAAGCCAATATCGTTTATGAGCTAAATATTAATTGCTGTGACCTATATTTTAGCCAAAACCCAATAGATTTATAAGTAGAATGTTCCAAGACAGAAAGCAAATCATTCTTAGTTTTTTCTTTTTAGTTTGTACCATTTATGCACTGAGGTTATTTTACCTTCAAGTGATTGATGATACCTACCACACGATTGGCTCTACTGGGGCTTTAAAGAAGGAAGTTCAGATTCCGCTCCGAGGTCAAATCTATGACCGTAACGGTAAACTTTTGGTGGCAAACGTAGATGTGTATGACATGTACGTAACGCCCTACAAAGTCAAACAAATAGATACGACAACTTTCTGCCGTTTGTTCAATATCACTCGCTCTTATTTTGATAGCACCATGACTATTGCCAAAAGCTATTCACGAAATCGTGCTACGTTATTTCTTCGGCAATTATCAAAGGAAGATTATGCCCGTGTGGCTGATGCCATGGTGAGTTTTCCAGGTTTTACGTTTGAGCTATCGTTTTTCCGTACATATCCTGCACGCACTATGGCAAATGCTTTGGGATATATCGGAGAAATTAGCAAAAAAGCCCACGAAGCACAAGAAGTAGAATACTATAGAAGCGGAGACTATGTTGGTATTACTGGGCTGGAAAAGCAATACGAAATGGACCTTCGGGGACGACGAGGAGTAAAATTTACGATGATGAACGTACACGGCGAAAACAAAGGCTCGTACTCGAATGGAGAATATGATACATTGGCTGTAATTGGAAAAAACTTATTTACGACCGTCGATGTTGAGGTACAACAACTGGCTGATAGTCTTTTTCAAGGAAAAACAGGTTGTGCCGTAGCAATTGAGCCAACAACTGGCGAGATTTTGGCAATGGGGTCATATCCGTATTACGACCCAAACATGCTTTCGGGAAAACAGTTTAGTAAATATTTCAAAGAACTTTATAAAAACCCAGATAAACCACTCAATGACCGTGTGGCTACTGGATTTTTTCGTCCAGGCTCAACTTTCAAATTAGTACAATCTTTGGTTGCTTTACAATTGGGGTCGATTACTCCACAGACATTCTTTGCTTGTGGTAATGCTCCTGTAAAATGTCACGGGCATCCTTCGGGCGATTTACATAATGCGGTTCGTTATTCTTGTAATCCTTATTTTTACCATGTTTTCAGGAAAACAATGTCGGCAACACCTGAAACCAATCCGTTTAAAGCTGCTCCAATTATGCTCTCGAAATGGCATGATATGGTCGAAAAATTTGGCTATGGACAAAAACTTGGTATTGATTTGCCATCAGAATCATCAGGTTTATTACCCGATGTGAAGTATTATGACAAACGTTATGGTTCTAATCAATGGAAATTCTCAAATATTTACTCGTTGAGTATTGGTGAAGGTGAAATTTCTGTGAATATGCTTAAAATGGCCAATTTGGCGGCAACAATTGCCAATAGGGGCTACTGGGTAACTCCTCACTTGGTTCGTGGCGTTGGGCAGAATGGCAAAGGCGTATTGCCTGAACATCGAGAAGTGCATCGCACTGATATCGAACCACGACACTTTGAAGCAATTATTGGTGGTATGCAAGATGCCGTTGAACGTGGAACCGTTGGTGGTGGTGCGGGTATTGTTGAGGGAATTGAAATTTGCGGTAAAACGGGTACTTCACAAAATAAAAAAGGAAAAGATAATTCAATTTTTATTGCTTTTGCTCCACGTTATAACCCTAAAATTGCGATTGCCGTTATGGTTCAAAATGCTGGTTTTGGGGGGTCAGTAGCTGCTCCAATCGCTACTTTGATGATTGAAAAGTATTTAAAACGAAAAATTGAGCGTACGGATATTAAAGAACGAATGTTGAATCTAAGCATCAAAACCGTTGAGGCAATGGCAGCGGGTGGAGCTGCAAAGACAATACCCGTAATTAAACCAGAATCAATCAGTAAGCCAACGTCTAAGGTCCCTGTTGCTCCAACTAAACCTAAGAAAGAAGTAGAAACATCTGTGAAAACAACATTTATAAAACCAAAAGAAGAAAATTTAAATAAAACCAAATAGTATGGCACGTGATATTGATATTCGAGAAGGAATCGACTGGACAACAGTTTGGCTTTATGCAGCATTGGTGTTTTTTGGTTGGCTAAATATTTATGCGGCGGTTTATAACCCCGAAAATCCTATTACAATCTTTTCTACCTCCCATAATGCTGGGAAGCAGTTACTTTTTATTTCATCCACATTTGTCTTGATTCTCATCATTCTCTTTGTTGATTACAAAGTTTATGATTCTTTTGCGTATATATTTTATGGGTTTATCATTTTATTATTGATAGCTACTATATTTTTAGCTACCGAAATCAAAGGCTCAAGGTCTTGGATAAAATTAGGGAGTACGTTTTCATTACAACCTGCCGAGTTTTCCAAAATCTTTACATCTTTAGCATTGGCGAGGTTTCTCAGTACACAAGGGGTAAATATTTCGAAAGTTAGAGATGCAATCGTAGCGGGTTTATTAGTTTTTGTGCCGCCAATTATCATTATTTTGCAGAAAGAAACTGGTTCTGCCTTGACCTTTGCTGCCTTTATTGCGGTGTTTTATCGTGAAGGTCTTCCTGGCATCTATCCAGCATTGGGTATTGCGTTGGCTATTCTTTTTGTATTGGTCTTATTCTTTGATAAATTTTATGTAGTTGCTGGTTTGGCGGCGGTTTGTGGTCTATTTTGGTATGTATTCTTGAAGCGTTATGAGCGTACTCGTCAAAACCTCGTTCGTCTCGGTGGGGTATTTATCATCGCTTCAGCATTTGTATTTGGGGTGAAATTCTTTACAACTAACGTCTTACAACCACACCAACAAAAACGCATTCAAGTATTGGTAAATCCTGATTCTGACCCTCTCGGTGCAGGCTGGAACGTTACACAGTCGAGAGTTGCCATTAGTTCGGGCGGAGTCATCGGAAAAGGCTACTTACAAGGAACACAAACTAAATTTGATTTCGTACCAGAGCAATCAACTGATTTTATTTTTTGTACGGTTGGCGAAGAATGGGGTTTTCTCGGAAGTGTAATTGTTATCTTATTTTTTGCGGCTTTACTCAACAGAATTATTAATTTAGCCGAAAAACAACGTAGTAAATTTTCCCGAATTTATGGTTATTGTGTGGCATCCATTCTGTTTTTTCACTTACTGGTCAACATTGGTATGACGATTGGGTTGATGCCTGTAATCGGCATTCCATTGCCATTTTTGAGTTATGGTGGTTCGTCGCTTTGGTCGTTTACGATTTTGTTGTTTATTTTCTTAAAATTAGATGCTCACCGTAGCTATAAAGTGTAGGAGGATAATGAAAAAGATTTTGAAAAATTCAGAATATTCATTTAATTGCTTTATCTATTAAAAGCTAAAACCAACAATTATCTATGGCAAATCCAGCATTTTCAGAAAAAACATTTACAGACATTGAATATACCTACGACAAAAGCGAGGTAATGACCGTAGAAACTACCCTTACTAAGGTTGGGATTTTATTATTTATATTAGCAGCATCGTCGGCTGTTTCTTGGATAGGATTGATGCAGGGCTGGAGTATTGCTCCGATGCTTATTCCTGCAGGTTGTATTGGTGGCCTTCTCTGTGCGGTTGTTTTGGCTTTTAAGAAAGAATGGGCTCCGCAATTGGCACCAACGTATGCTTTGCTCGAAGGTTTAGTGATTGGTGCAATCTCGGCTATCTTTCAGGAATTTGCCCTCCTTGCAGCAGGACTCACATTTGGAGTCGTATTTGTAATGTGGTTTTTGTATAAAACTAAGGTTTTACAAGCTACACAAGGATTTATTTTTGGGGTGTCAGCGGCCACAGGAGCAGTATTTTTACTCTATTTATTGACTTGGATTTTAGGAATGTTTGGAATCAATATTCCGTATATTCACGAAGGAGGTATCATCGGAATTATTTTTTCGTTAGTTGTAATCACGATTGCAGCAATGAATCTTATCATTGATTTTCATTTAATAGAACAAGGTGCAGAAATGCAAGCTCCTAAATATATGGAATGGTATGCTGCCTTTGGCTTGATGGTAACTATTGTATGGTTATATCTCGAAATATTGAAATTATTGGCGAAAATTTCTCGCAAATAGTCAATTATCATTCATAAAAAAATCCCTGTTTTCCATTCAAAACAGGGATTTTTTTATGAATTACAAGCATAACTATAGCTGTTTTTCCGCTTCAATGACATTACCCTGCACGGTAAGTTTAGCTTTTACGACAATTTTAGAATCGTTTTTCACAAATTCGATAGTTCCGTCGTAACCAGTAACATCAAAAATATTAGCATCTTTAGTAGGAGCAAGTACTGCCGAACCTTGGCCAACTGCTTCACCGAAAAGTTTCCCATTTTGAAGAGAAATGATTAATTCTTCAAAAGGGCCTTCTTTTACCTTATATTTACCTACGTACGCTTTAGCGGCAACCGTGTCAGTCACTGCAGTTGTTGAAGTGCTTTGAGCTGAAACCTCAAAACTAAAGGCAAAAATGCCTAACATTACTAATAGAGAAAGTTTTTTCATTGATTGATAATTAATGTTTAATAGTGTTTCTAAAGCCTAAACGTCAAAAACAGTTGATTAGTTTAAGTTTATGAATATAATTATTTTTATATTTATTTTTAAAATTTAATGATAAAATAATAGCGTTTGTTTGGATGATTAAAAGTTGAGAATCAATACTTGAGAATATGATATTGCTCATGTATTTCACGCATTGAAAATACTTTTTTGCACAAAAATTAGAAACGTATGTCAATCACAACTGCCCAAGAAGCCCTCGAAATTGTAAAATCAGGTGATAAAATCTTTATTCATAGTGTTTCGGCTGTCCCACATCATTTAGTAAATGCCTTAGTTGCTCGTGCTGATGCTTTGAAACGAATTGAAATTTATCATCTTCATACCGAAGGCGAAGCTCTCTATACTAATCCTGAATATGCCGAGAATTTTCATACAAATGCTTTTTTTATTGCAAAAAATACCCGCAAAGCCATTGCCGAAGGTCGGGGAAGCTATATTCCAGTTTTTCTTTCTGAGATTCCTAAACTTTTCACCCAACATATAATTAAGCTGAATATTGTACTAATTTCAGTTTCTACGCCCGATAAAAGTGGTTTTTGTTCACTTGGAACATCGGTTGACGCCACGTTAGCAGCCATCGACTCGGCTGATGTGGTTATTGCTCAAATCAATAAATTCGTACCTCGAACCCTCGGTGACTCTCAGGTTCATACGAGCCGAATTACATATTTTGTGCCTTTCGATGAGCCATTGCACGAAGTTACGTGGGGCGAATCTACGGACGAACATAAGAGAATTGGTAGTCACGTAGCTTCATTGGTCGAAGATGGGGCAACGCTACAAATGGGAATCGGTAGCATTCCGAATGCAGTTTTAGCAGCTCTCGAAACCCACAAAGATTTAGGCGTTCATACCGAAATGTTTTCGGATGGCATAATCCCTTTGGTCGAAAAAGGGATTATTACTGGAAAATATAAAAAGCGGAATCGAGGTAAAATCGTTTCTACTTTTTTGTGTGGTTCACGAAAACTTTATGATTTTGTTGATGATAATCCGCTCGTGACCATGATGCGGGTCGATTACGTGAATGATACTTCAATCATTAGGCAAAATCCAAAAGTTACAGCTATTAATAGTGCCATCGAGATTGATATTACTGGACAAGTTTGTGCCGATAGCATTGGCTACAATATGTATTCGGGCGTGGGCGGACAAATGGATTTTATCAGAGGAGCGGCATTATCAGAAGGAGGAAAACCAATCATTGCTTTAAATGCTACTTCAAAAGGAATTTCAAAAATTGTTTCGCATTTAAAAGAAGGGGCAGGTGTAGTAACGACACGAGCAAATGTACATTATGTGGTTACTGAGTTTGGAATTGCGAATTTATTCGGTAAAAACTTGGTAGAACGAGCCAAAGAATTAATTAGGATTGCTCATCCTGACCACCAAGAAGAATTGGCAAAGGCCGCTTATGAACGTTTTAAACACCATAGTTCGATTGAATTTTAATCGTTTGGTTGTCATGTGTAGAAATAATATAACTACGTAAAGGTTTTTTATTAGATAAAATAACTACAAAAATTTGTTTTAATAAATAATATATCTATTTTTGTCAAAAAATAAGGATAAAAATTTTCTTTTATATAATGGCAAAAGTAACCGAACATTTGAAGAGTAATAACGGAAAACCAATTTTTTCGATTGAAATTATTCCGCCAACCAAAGGTACGAATATCAACGACCTTTTGAATGCCATTGAACCAATGATGGAACTGAAACCTCCGTTTATTGATGTTACTTTTCACCGTGAAGAATATTTTACAAAGCAATTACCCGACGGCTCAACCAAAGAAGTACGTACTCGTAAACGCCCAGGTACGGTCGGTATTTGTTCGTCAATCATGCACCGTTTCAAAATCGACCCTGTTCCACACGTGCTTTGTGGAGGTTTTACAAAAGATGATACCGAAGATTTATTGATTGACCTTAATTATTTAGGAATTGATAACGTATTGGCACTTAGAGGTGATTTTGCGAAACCCTATGATACCTTCAAAGCTAAAAAAGACGGTCATCAATTTGCCAATGAGTTGGTTTCGCAAATACAAGATATGAACAAAGGTAAGTATCTGCATGAAGATGCTGAATACCTAAACGCCAGTGATTTTTGTGTAGGCGTTGCAGCGTATCCAGAAAAACACTTTGAAGCTCAAGATTTAGACCAAGATATGGAAAATTTGAAGCGTAAAGTTGCTGCTGGAGCTGATTATGTAGTAACTCAGATGTTTTTTGATAATCAAAAATACTTTGATTTTGTAAATAAATGCCGTACAGAAGGAATCACAGTACCGATTATTCCAGGTTTGAAAGTATTAGCTACCAAGAAACAGTTAGATATTTTGCCAAGATTATTCTATTTAGATATGCCCGAGGCGTTTAGAAAAGAAGTAGCGGCTTGCGAAAATGATAAACAAGCCAAACAACTGGGAATAGAATGGGCTGTACAACAGTGCCGAGAATTGATTGATTTTGGCGTGCCTGCTTTACATTTTTATACCATGAGCAAGTCAGATACAACGATGGCCGTTGCGAGACAAGTTTTTTGAAAATGTCGTACGAATATTCTGTTCGTCATAAAAGCAAGGAGCCCACTATAATTTTTAGCGGGCTTCTTGCTTTTATGGTATTTTTCAAACAAATCAAGGCAATATCAAAGCATAGCCTTTACTCTGAAAAGTGCTAAACGTTATCAAGGCCGATTGAGCCACCTTAATATTTATATTACGTTTTTCATCGACTAATTTTCTCGCCCGAAGCGATTGTCCACACACGAAAAAACGCACACCATTCTTCCCCAGTTCATTAATTAAAGCCGTATTCGGATTTGCCATTCCAAATTTCTTTTTGTAGGCTTCATCGTCTAAAATTACGGGTGTTCCTAAAAAGTGAAATACACCAATCACATCAATATTTCCCTTCGGAACACCTGCTTCGATATGAGCATTTACCAAACGAGCCAATTTGTCCAGTGAAGCATTTACTGAGTCAGGCTTATCCGACGCCTTTGATAAATCAACAATGAGTTTATATTTCATCTTTTTATCTGCTACAGGAGTGGCTTCGGGAACTTCAAACATGCCACCACCACTTTTGATAAGCGGATATATTTTTTTCTGAGCGAAAGTCAGGCTTACTGAAAAGCATAATAGGGAAAGGATAATCAAATTTTTCATGGTTTTATGCAGGTCTGGGTTAAAAAAAGGCAGCTATCTTTTAGCGTTGCTAAAGATAACTGCCTTTAAAATATTCACAATGAAATAAATGCTAAATATTTATTTCTGAGGAACTGTAGTTTGATTAAATATCAATCTTAGCATATTTTGCATTACGCTCAATGAAATCACGGCGAGGGCCAACTTCATCACCCATCAACATCGCAAAAAGATGGTCAGCTTCAGCAGCCGATTCAACGGTTACTTGCTTTAATGTACGTTTATCTGGTCGCATGGTTGTTTCCCAAAGTTGCTCTGGGTTCATCTCACCCAAACCTTTGTAACGTTGAATACCCACGTTTTCCTCTTTTCCACCACCTGCCAAACGCTTCACAGCAATCTCACGTTGTTCTTCTGTCCAGCAATATTCTTCTTCCTTACCTTTCTTTACCAAATATAAAGGTGGTTGAGCAATATAGATGTAACCTTTATCAATCAATTCTTTCATATAACGGTAGAAGAACGTCAGAATCAAGGTTCTGATGTGACTACCATCAATATCAGCATCGGTCATGATAATGATTTTATGATAACGAAGTTTATCAGTATTCAAAGCACGCTCATCGCCATCACGACCGATTTGCACACCCAATGCCGTAAACATATTTTTTATCTCTTCGTTCTCATAAATCTTGAATTCTTGAGCTTTTTCAACGTTAAGAATTTTACCACGCAAAGGCAAAATTGCTTGGAAGGCACGATTACGACCTTGTTTTGCCGAACCACCCGCCGAGTCTCCCTCAACTAAGTAAACTTCACAAATCGTTGGGTCCGACTCTGAACAGTCTGCCAGTTTTCCAGGCAAACCACTTCCTACCAATACATTTTTACGTTGCACCATTTCACGTGCCTTTTTGGCGGCAATACGTGCTTTGGCGGCTAAAATTACTTTATCAACAATGATACGAGCTTCTTTTGGGTGCTCTTCTAAGTAACTTTCGAGCATCTGAGAAACGCATGAACTCACGGCCGTTGTTACCTCACTGTTACCCAATTTAGTTTTGGTCTGTCCTTCAAATTGTGGCTCTTGTACTTTTACCGAAATTACGGCTGTCAATCCTTCACGGAAGTCATCTCCACTAATTTCTATTTTTTCTTTTGCCAAAATACCTGATTTCTCAGCATAGTTTTTCAAAGTACGAGTCAATGCCATACGGAAACCCGAAACGTGCGTTCCACCTTCGTGGGTATTGATATTGTTTACAAACGAAGATACATTTTCGCTGTAACCAGTATTGTAAAGCATCGCAACATCAACAGGAACACCATCTTTGATACCTTCCATAAACATCGGCTCAGGAATCAAACGCTCACGACCTGCATCAATATACGAAACAAATTCAGCCAAACCGCCTTCCGACTTAAACGTATCGGTTAGTGCTTGTCCATTCTCGTCGATTTCACGTAAATCTTTCAAGATAATCGTGATGCCCTTATTCAAGAAAGATAATTCACGTAAACGATTCGCTACGGTTTCGTATTTGTATTCTGTTACGGTAAAAATGCTACCATCGGGCTTGAAAGTAACTTGTGTGCCTGTATCCTCGGCTGTACCGATTTCACGAACGGGATAAAGTGGCTTTCCGATGTTGTATTCTTGTTCAAAAATCTTTCCTTCTCTGTGTACTTCTACTCGTAGGTGGGTCGAAAGAGCATTTACGCAGGAAACCCCCACACCGTGCAAACCACCAGAAACTTTGTAAGTATCTTTATCGAATTTACCACCAGCGTGGAGTACGGTCATTACAACTTCGAGGGCTGATTTTTTTTCCTTTGAGTGCATTCCTGTAGGAATACCACGACCATTATCTTTTACTGTTACCGAATTGTCTTCATTAATCGTTACATTAATTGTGTCACAATGCCCTGCTAAAGCTTCATCAATTGAGTTATCAACTACTTCCCAAATTAGGTGGTGAAGACCCTTTGCACTGATGTCGCCAATGTACATGGCTGGACGTTTTCTTACTGCCTCTAATCCTTCGAGTACCTGAATATTCTCAGCACCATAATCTGCCTTTGACTTCTGAGGCTCTAAGCCTTCTTGATTTTCTGCCATAATTTATTTTTTATAAAAATTTAACTATCAGATTTTATCTGAATAGAATATCTTAACTTTGATACTCACAGTTTTAGTGTTATTTTAGATGTAAAGATACATATTTTTATCGGAAATTTAAAATTTATAATCCAAGCCATACGTCAATAATTCTGCATTTTCGGGATAGGTTTGCTTTAGAAACATATTATGCGATTGTTGTTAATAAAAATGTATAGAAAATAAAAATAATGAAAAAGTTTATTTGGGTATTTTTGCTTTTAACTTCTTGTAAGTCAACGTTTTATGTGGTTCGACATGGCGAAAAAGTTGATAATTCTGCTAATCCACCATTGAGTGCTTTGGGCCAAGAAAGAGCCGAAGATTTGAAAACCGAATTGGTAAATAAAAGAATTACAGACATTTACTCAACCAATTATTTACGAACCCAAAATACCGCCAAGCCTTTGGCCAATTCAAGGAGTTTGATGATTAAGATTTATGCTCCCAGTCCAGCCGATTCGATGCGGGTTTTTATAGAAAAATTAAAAACATTCAGAGGTAAAAATGTACTGGTAGTGGGGCATAGCAATACAACAAAATATGTAGTCAATGGCTTGTTTGAGCGAGATACACTACGTGCCGATATTCCCGATAATGACTTTGATAACCTTTACATTGTAGAAAGAGAGTTTTTTCCAGTCCGAAAAATGCGTTTCTTTGCAAAAACTTATGGAAAAACTTCACCTCAATAAAGATAAGAACCAGTACGTTTTGCAAAACCTCACTGACTTAGGTTTCGATTCAGAATAAAATTACCCTTAATAAACATCGTTTGGTCAGGTTTTTGCGTTTAATATTCAAAATAATACTATTTAATACCGATGAGTAATTTTTTAATATTTACTCATACATAATTCGCTCATTTAATTCCATTGTGGCACTCATAAAATATGAAAAACCTACGCAGATTTACTTTAATTGCTCTTGCCGTTGTTACAATTCCATTTGTAGCCTTTAAGTACGATGACCGCTATTTTGAGATAGCCAAAAACTTAGATATTTTCGCCACAATGTTTAAGGAACTCAACGCTTATTACGTTGACGAAATTAATCCTAACAAAGCCATGCGTTTGAGTATCGAATCGATGCTCAAGCAACTCGACCCTTATACTAACTTCTTCCCAGAAGATGATATCGAAGATTATATGACCATGACAACTGGGAAATATAACGGTATCGGAGCAACGGTTTCTCACCGTGATAATAAGCACGTAGTAGTGATGATTTATGAAGGTTCGCCAGCTGATAAAGCAGGAATGAAAATTGGCGATGAAATCATAAAAGTTGACGGGGTAGATGTAATAGCTCGCAAAGGTGTTGATATTGGTCGCTTGATGAAAGGGCAGACGGGTACAACCGTTAAAATGTCGGTAAAACGCTATGGGCAAAACTCACCGATTGATTTAGTGGTAGGACGTGATATTGTAAAAACACCAAATGTACCTCATTCGGGTATGATTAATGACGAAGTAGGGTATATTCAACTAAACGATTTCACGGCAACTGCTGCCAAAGAAGTGAAAGGTGCTTTTGCAGAACTGAAAAGCCAAGGCATGAAAAAAATGATTTTAGATTTGCGTGGAAACCCAGGTGGTTTGTTGAATATGTCGGTTGAAATATGTAATGCGTTCTTGGCAAAAGACCAATTAATTGTAGAAACTCGTGGAAAAGTGGCCGAATGGAATCATAAATATATGGCTATGGAAGCACCGCTCGATACTGAGATTCCGATTGTAGTTTTAATAAATAGCCAAAGTGCATCGGCTTCCGAAATTGTTAGCGGAACGCTCCAAGACTATGACCGAGCCGTAATTATCGGTCAACGTTCGTTTGGAAAAGGTTTAGTACAAACAACTCGTGATTTGAGTTATGGAACAAAAATGAAAATTACAACCGCTAAATATTACATTCCGAGCGGACGTTGTATTCAGGCTTTAGATTATAGCCACCGCAACCCTGATGGCAGTGTAGGGCGTGTGGCAGACTCATTAAAGACTGCTTTCAAAACCAAAAACGGACGCACGGTTTATGATGGTGGTGGCGTTGACCCTGACATCAAAACGGATGTCGTTACCTTATCAGCCGTAACGGTTAATTTACTTCAGAAAAACTACATTTTTGATTATGCAACTAAGTATTACTTTGAACATGCTAATCAGAAACCAAAAGAGAAATTTACGCTTACCGAAGCTGAATATCAAGACTTTAGCTCTTGGCTAAAAAGCAAAGATTTTACTTACACGACCACAATGGAGCGTAATCTCGATAATCTGGAAGCATCCGCCAAGAAAGAAAACTCATTAGATTTAGTGCAAGAGCAAATCAAATCATTGCGTGATAAAATCAATCAAGGAAAACAACAAGATTTAGCTAAAAATAAAGAAGATATTAAAGAACAGTTGGAAGCTGAAATTTTGAGTCGTTATTACTACCAAAAAGCTATGAAATTTGTGGCATTTGAGCGAGACAAAGAAGTGCAGGAAGCTTTAAAATTATTCAAAGATATGCCACGCTATAATTCAATTTTGAAAGGTGGGAAGTAATTCATAACCTTTTTATAACTTTTTTTAGAAAAAGGCTATAATCTTTTTCATTTTGTTGTATTTTTGCAGGGTTAATAATTTAAACTTCATACGATTATGTTCGGTTATCAATATCCTACTTGGTATGCAATCGCATTCTTTGTTATTTTAATGGTATTATCTTTTGCAGTAGGCAAATGGTTAGTAAAAAAAGAAAGAGATTACGACGGATTTTAATAAAGTGCTGAATTTAGAGTGCTGAGTTACAGTTGAATTACAAAAAGAACTCAGCACTCTAAATTTAGCACTCTCAAAATATTCCTTCTTCTAAGTGTAGAATAGTTTTTTCTGGTAGTTTTTTTGCCAAAAGTCGAGCTATAATATTGCTTCTTGTGCCATTTGAGCAAGCTACCACAATAGTTTGGTAGGTTTTAAGTTCTTCCAGTCGTTCCGTAATTTCGTGCGGAGGTATGTTTATTCCACCGATATTAAACTCCGCAAATTCGGTGATTTCTCTTACATCAAGCAAGATACTTTTAGTATCAGAAAGAATCCTTTCTAAGTCGTTTTGTGTTATTTCGGTAAACTCTTGCATCATCTTTAGGATTTGGGTATAAAATAAACGTGGCACATCTCACCGATATGCCACGTTTGTATAAACTGCCAAAGTCGAAATTTTATTTATACAACGCATCACGTTGTGCTTTGATTTTTTCGTCAGTCAGATACGTATCAAAATCAGTCAATTTATCTAAGAATCCTTTCGGTGCAAGCTCAATTACACGGTTCGCCACTGTCTGCGTCAATTGGTGGTCATGGCAGGTAAATAACATATTACTCGGAAACTCTTCCATACCTTTGTTAAGGGCCTGAATCGACTCCAAATCTAAGTGATTGGTTGGTTCATCAAACATCAAAACGTTTGCTCCTGAAAGCATCATTCTCGAAAACATACAACGTTGTTTTTCTCCTCCTGAAAGTACCGTACATTTCTTCAATGCTTCTTCACCTGAAAACAACATTCTACCTAAGAATCCACGAATAAATGTTTCATCTTTTTCTACCGAATATTGTCTGAGCCAATCAACAAGGTCGAGACTACCATCAGAGAAATATTTATTGTTATCGTTTGGTAGGTACGTATGCGTAATCGTGATACCCCACTTAAAACTACCACTCGAAGGTTGTTTTTCGCCCGAAAGAATATCAAATAATGCCGAAACCGCCAAGCCATCTTTACTTAAAAAGGCAATTTTCTCGCCACGGGCAACTTGAAAACTCAAATCTTTGAATAAATAAGTGCCATCTTCGAGTTTGTAGCTGAGATTTTCTACCAATAAAATTTGGTCGCCCACTTCACGTTCAGGTTTAAATCCGATGTAAGGATACTTACGTGAGGATGGTTGAATTTGCTCAATGTTCAATTTATCAATCATTTTCTGACGAGCAGTAGCTTGCTTTGATTTGGCCACGTTGGCAGAAAAACGACGAATAAATTCTTCCAATTCTTTCTTTTTCTCTTCTGCTTTCTTGTTTTGGTCAGATTTCTGACGTGCCGCTAATTGGCTTGATTCGTACCAGAATGAGTAATTTCCACCGTAAAGTGAGATTTTCTTGTAATCAAGGTCGGCAATGTATGTACAAACGTTATCAAGGAAGTGACGGTCGTGAGACACAACAATTACAGTATTTTTGAAATTCATCAAGAAGTTTTCGAGCCACAAAATAGATTCAATATCTAAGTTGTTAGTAGGCTCATCCAATAATAAAATATCAGGATTGCCAAACAATGCTTGTGCCAACAAAACCTTCACTTTTTCCGAAGGATTCATATCGGCCATTAAAGTATAGTGCGAATCTTCCTTAATTCCTAAGCCCGAAAGCAAGGTAGCGGCATCCGATTCTGCATCCCAGCCATTCATGTCAGCAAATTCTGCCTCTAATTCGGCAGCACGATTGCCATCTTCTTCCGAAAAATCTTCTTTGGCATAAATGGCATCTTTTTCGGCAATGATTTGCGATAAACGCTCGTTTCCACGCACAACAGTGTTCAAAACGGTGTCATCATCAAACGCATTTTGATTTTGTTTCAAAACCGACATCCTTTCACCTGGGTCCATGCTTACGCTACCCGAAGTTGGTTCAAGGTCGCCCGAGAGGATTTTTACAAACGTTGATTTTCCCGCACCGTTTGCACCAATAAGGCCATAAACGTTGCCAGGGGTAAACTTGAGATTTACCTCTTCAAAAAGAGTTCTTTTGCCAAAACTTAGCGAAATATTTGAAACTGTAAGCATTTTTTATGAATGTAGAATGTAGAATTAAGAATTAAGAATGCTTCCCTAATTTTAAAATCCTACTTCGTTTTGAGATTGTTTACTTGTATTAAATATAACTATCAACTTAAAAACTTAGAAAATTCCCTCGTCAGCGAAGCTAAAATAGCCATTATCGCTAAAAATGATGTGGTCAAGTACAGGAATATCAAGCGTTCGGCCTGCTTCTTTTACCTTCTTGGTTAAATCTTTGTCGGCTTGGCTTGGAGTCAGATTTCCTGATGGGTGATTATGTACCAAAATAAGTGCCGAAGCCAGATGCTCAATGGCTGCTTTGAAAATCATCTTTGGGTCAGCTACCGTTCCCGAAACGCCACCGATACTTATCTGCTGTGGACGAATAACTTCGTTTGCTCGATTCAACAACAACACCCAGAATTGTTCGTGCTGTAAGTCCATCAAATAAGGACGAATGGCTTCGTAAGCATCAGCCGATGAACCAATTTTTGTTTTTTTTATGACATCGCTTTCTTTTCTTCGTCGGCCGAGTTCTAAAGCGGCTGCAATCGAAATGGCTTTCGCATCGCCAATGCCTTTAAATTTCATTAGGTCATTGATACTGAGCTTCGCCAATTCGTTAAGATTATTATTGACGCTTTGTAAAATTAGCTTCGATAAATCAACGGCCGATAACTCTCTTGTACCTGAACCTATCAGAATAGCAATCAATTCGGCATCCGAAAGGGCTGCTTTGCCCTTCAACAAAAGTTTTTCTCTTGGTCGGTCTTCTTCCGCCCACGATAGAATCTTGCTAATCATTCTATTTATCAGTTACAGCAAAGTTAATATTGGTACAATATTGTTTACGTGACTTGCAAACAAAAAATGCTCACGGAGAAATTGTTTCCATGAGCAAAATATTGAATTCCCGAAGGAAATTAAGCTGCTAATCCAGCGATATGCTTAGCTAAACCTGATTTCAAGTTTGCTGCTTTGTTTTTGTGGATAACGTTCTTACGAGCCAATTTATCCAAAGCTGAAGCTGCTGATTTGAATAATTCAGTAGCCGCTGTTTTATCGCTTAAACCACGTAATTTTCTAACTAAAGTACGAGTGGTTTTGTGTTGGTAACGATTTCTCAAACGCTTAGTTTCGTTTGCTCTGATACGCTTTAATGCCGACTTATGATTTGCCATTGTATTTTTAATATAATATTTGTCTTACTCTAAATTTGGAGTGCAAAATTAATGAAATAATATTAAAGAAAAAACTTAAATTAAAATATTTTTTACTTATAAAAAGGAAGGCATCGCCTCAAGCGATGCCTTCCTTAAACGTTCCTATTTGAAATCAGATTATTTAATCTCTGAATTGATAACCAATACTTTATCCCAGTTGGCTTCGTTGGCTTTTTCAAACGCTTTGTATTGGGTACTTTCACGGAATTTCTCTACTTCAGCTTCAGTTCTGAAAGTAAGGTAGTGCATCACGTCGTATTCCGCTTTAGAATTATCTTCTCCGAAAGTTTCTCCTGCCGAATAAGCAGCGATTTCTGGCATCTGACGTTTCAAATCTTGAAAATCAGCCATGTGTTTCTTTACTGCTTCTGCTGGAGTTCCTTGTTTGAATTTAAAACAAACAATACGTTGCTTTTGTGCTTTTGGCGGCGTGTATGCCGAACCATAAGCTACCATTAAAAAAGCAAACATTCCCAGAGCCATTGCTGGCATCAAATATCTTAATAGCGATTTTTTTTGTGTCTGACTCATTTTCTTAAATCCGAATAATATTCTGTAATACGATACAAATATAACGTATTTTATTTAAAAACGTTGCATTATTTCAAGAAAATATTTTATTGTTTTTGTTTTTATATTATATTCCCAAATAATATTTTGTTTTTAAGGTTTTTGGCAAAATGGATATTCTTGCTCAGTTTTTCAAAATAGTTAGATTTGTGTTGTGTTTTTAGGGGTTTTTAAAATAAAAATATGTTTTTCTAAAAAAGAGCGTTTAAAATTCACGAGTAGTCTGATAAAAATTAAAGAATTAGAGTTTTTGAGGTTTAAACCGAAAGCTTTTTGGAATGCTCACGATTAAAATATTTTATTTTGAAAAAAAATGTGGCAAAAATGATGAAAAGAGGTATTGAAAAAGGTTTTTTTCCGAAATGGAGAAATTTTATGAGAAGCAGTTTACTGTTTTTGGGTATAGTTTTGATTTCTTCATGGAAAATGAAGGAACATATTCAACTGGGTAAATATCCACCACTGTGGGGCTTTTTTGGGCATCAGCGGATAAATCGTTTGGCGGTTTTCACGCTTCCACCCGAGATGTTTAAGTTTTACAAAAAACACATTGATTTCGTAACCGAAAATGCTGTAAACCCCGACCAACGCCGCTATGCTATAAAAGAAGAAGCTCCTCGACATTTTATTGATTTGGATAATTATGCGGATTCGTTGCGAAAAAAACTACCGACGTATTCATGGAAAGAGGTGACGGAAAAGATTTCGGAAGATACCCTTAATCGACATGGAATTGTGCCATGGCACATTAATTTTATGAAGTTTCAGTTGACGGAGGCCTTCAGGAAACGTGATGTTCGACGAATTTTGATGCTTTCGGCTGATATTGGTCATTATATTGCCGATGCCAACGTACCGCT
>JAIYBU010000082.1 GCA_027488335.1 Cytophagaceae bacterium | reverse complement strand
GGTTGGGCTGTTTAACCTTTGAGTGGAATTCTACATGCAACACGAATTTAGTGACAGATTCGATGGTTTCGATGACGCTGATGTGAAAGCATCGGCCGAACGCTTTGAGGAAATGCTCAGAAGTAAAGAAACGATTTTCTTCGACGAAGAAACATACGAACAATTATCCGAATACTATTTGCTCAAAAGCAAATGGGATATGGCCATGAAAGCCTGCCGAATTGGCCTTCAGCAATACCCCTATTCGCTCGAATTACTACTTGATAAAGTGCAACTTCACGCCAATTACGAACAGTTCGACGAAGCAATGGAGGTCTTGGATACTGCTGCCACTTACAATCCCGCCGATAACGAAATCACCTACATGAGAGGCGTAATTTGCAATCTCATGGGCAATTACGAAGAAGCCGTTGAGCATCTGCGTGAGGCTTTATTATTATCTGACGAAAAAGAAACCGTCTATTTTCAGTTGGCTCAAACCTACCAAAACTGGCAGAAGTTTGACGAAGCAGCACACTTCTACAAAAAAGCAATCCGACTTAAATTTCAAGAAGAAATTGCTTTTTATGAATTAGTTTTTTGTTTAGAACAAACCGATAAGTTAGAAGAAAACCTCAGCTATTTTCAAGAATTAGTTGATAACGACCCTTATTCACACTTTGCGTGGTTTGCGTTGGGAATGACTCACAGCCGACTCGGCAAGCACAAAGATGCGGCTTTTGCGTATGATTATGCCGTTACGGTTAAAGAAAATTTTGCTTCGGGTTGGTTCAATTTGGCTCATGCCTACATGAACCTCAATAATTTTATTGATGCCAAAGAATGCTACGCCAATGTACTGCAACACGAAGCTCCAACGGCCGAGGTTTATACGCACTTGGGGGCTGCCTGCGAAAAACTCGAACAGTACGAGGAAGCTTACAGAAACTACCGAGAAGCCACTGTTTTGGACGAAACATGGGACGATGCTTGGTTTGGAATGGGTTCAGCTCTTTACGAACAAGAACGTTGGTTTGAGAGCATTCATTTTACACAAAAGGCCATCAAGCTCAACGAAGCAAACGCTGATTATTGGCTACTTTTGGGCGATACCGAATCTAAATTAGGTAATTTTTTATCGAGCAATGAGGCTTATACGCAAGCCGTGGCACTCGACCCCAATAACCCTGATATTTGGTTGAATTGGTCGTTGCTTTTCTTTGAGCAAAGCCAATACGGGAAAGCCTTTGAGATTGTGTATGACGGAATCAGCGAAATGCCCGACGATGCCGATTTATTTTATCGTGCAGCCGCCTATTTGATTTTCGATGGCAGCTACAACGAAGCCTACAAATACCTCGAAACGGGCTTAATTCTAAACTATGATGCCCACACCCAAATCTATGATTTCTTCCCGAATTTGGATACACAAAAGGCGTTATTCAGAATTATTGAGCAATATAAATAATATGATATAAAAAGCGAGGCTTGGAATAATTCCAAGCCTCGCTTTTTATATCATTCATCATCACATCATCTTCCCACTTTCAATCGACTTTATGCCTTTTTTAGAAAGTGCTTTTACTCCAAAAATCAAATCCGCAAAGCGTGGGTCGGTGGTTAGTCCTTTTTTGTATCGGCTGTAAATTTGCTGAATAACTACCGAGTTTTTGAATAAGCCAAAAACATAGAAATACAAAATATTCGATACATCTCGACCACTCTTTTCGGCATAACGCTCGGCAAACTCTTGGCGAGTTAGGTTTCCTTCCACCCACGAAAGATTGAATGTTTTTTCAAATGCTCCATCATTGGCTTCTGCCCAATACGATAGGCTCGTGCCTACATCCATGAGTGGGTCGCCTACGGTGGTCATTTCCCAATCTAAAACCGCAATGATTTCTGATAAATTATTGGCGTTTAGCACCACATTATCATACTTGTAGTCATTATGAATAAGCGTTGGTTTGCCTTCTGTCGGGAGGTTTTCTTTAAGCCAAGCAGCCAACGTATCCATCGCTGCAATCTCATCGGTCTTTGAGGCGAGATAACGTTTATGCCAACCTTCTATTTGCCGCTGAATGTAGCCTTTGGGTTTTCCAATATTGACTAAACCAGTCAAGTCAATATCAATGGCGTGTAAAGCTGCCAGATTATCGCACAGTGCTTCTGAGAGTTTTCGCATTTCGGCAGGAGTGACGGTGTTCATAAGTTTGGGAGCATCTTTGGCACGCAAAATAATCCCCTGTACTCGCTCCATGATATAAAACGGACAACCCATTACGGCCTCGTCATCAGTAAAGATAATCGGATTTGGTATTTTCTCATACCCAATCGACTTGATGGCGGTCAGAATCTTGTATTCACGAGCCATATCATGCCCACCTTTGATGTCCTTCGCACCCACAGGTGGCCTACGCAAGACATATTCGTGGTTATTAGTCTTTAGGAAATACGTCAGATTCGAGTATCCACCTGGAAATTGCGAAACGTCAGTAATTTCTTCAAAATCAGGCAATTTAGATTTGATAAAGTCATTCAACTTTATCAAATCTAATTCTTCGCCTTGCCTGACTGTTGTAGGCGTATCTATTTTTAATGAAGACATATTTTTAGTCGGCAGTTCACTTCCAACAGTCAACAATTTAATTTAATTAATTATTGATGTTCAGGTCTTAATAAATCATTCACCGTTTTTACGGGGTTGAATGTAATCAATGGCACTTCTACGAAGAGCGTGTTCCAGTCGGCCATTGCACCATTCCACAAACCTGGTAATTCTTGTGCTTTTAGGTCACGACCACTTTGCGATTTTTGTGTGTTGAAGCCAGTTTTAGGGTCACGGAACTCCAAAAGATTAAATTTATTTCCTTGATAATCTTTCAACGTACATATCAAATCAACAGGGTTGAAGTGCGTTGCCCCATCGAAAATCTCTTTTTGTTCGGGGTCTTTCAAATCAATTTGAGCCGATTCTACGACTTGAAGCGAGGTCGAACCATCAGCATTTTCTGCCCAGAAAGGTCCGCCACCTGGTTCACCCACGTTTTTCACCATGCCACAAATACGCAATGGTCGATTGAGTTTCGTACGGCAATAAGTTTTGCGTTCTTCAAAAGTATAATCATCATAACCGTCAGGAAACTCTACACAAAGGTCGAACTCAATGAAGTCTTCCACTTCTTCTACGTCTCCTTCTTTCAAATCAGCCCCATCCATCATTTTCAAATACGCAAAAACGGCTTGTTGATAGCTCAAAACCAAGCTCGCCAGTGCTTTTTTATAGGTAATTGTTTGCTCTTTTAAGCTATCTGGCACTACGTTGTCGATATTTTTGATAAATACCACGTCGGCATCTTGGTCATTAAGGTTTTCGAGCAAAGCACCGTGTCCTGCTGGACGGAAAAGTAAATCTCCATTCGCCGTGCGAAAAGGTGTATTGTCAAGATTTACGGCAATCGTATCGGTTGATGGCTTTTGTTCTGAGAAACTGATGTCATATTTTACGCCATATTTTGCTTCATAGTCAGGCAAAACGGCATCAATCAAGGTCGAAAACTTGCTTCTATGCTCAGGCGAAACCGTGAAATGAAGATTTACTTTACCCCCCGAACTGGCATATTTTGCTCCTTCAACCAAATGCTCTTCGGCTGGTGTGCGAGTCGAATCACCGTATTTATGGAATTCCAACAAGCCTTTTGGCAAAGCACCGTAATCAAGACCTTCGGCTGTGAGGAGGTGTCGGAGAATGGTTTTATGGTCAGCCGATTCGCTACCGATAGATTTGACCAAACTTTTATAAAAGGCAAATTCTTCTAAACGCTCTAAAACCTCATTGACTGATTTATCAATTTTATCTTCCTCTAACGCTGCAAAAAGTGATTTGAACATACGAGAAGCCGCTCCCGATGCAGGCACAAATTTTAGTAGTTTTTTGCCGAAAATTTGGTCGTCGAAATCCTTTGCAAGTTCTTTTGCTTTTTCATCGCCAAGTTGAATCATACCATCGTCGATGGTAGCAGCTCGAACAACATTCAGGTATGGAAATCCTACTTTGAAATTCTCAATTTGCTCAAGAATTGTCTCCACTTTTGCCCCACGGGCTTCAATTAGGTTAAGGTCTTTTTCGCTAAACATATTAAAAGGTTGAGTTAATCAGTCCATGGTCGATAGCTTTTTTTCTACCGAAAAGGAAATGTTGGATAATAATTACCGTTGTTTGGTTTTAATGGGCAACTTTATTGTATGATTGTTTTCTTAAAAATGTAATTTTACGAAAAAATAGAATCAAGGCAATGTTTTGCTCGGGATTAATTAAAATTTAGTTGATAGTCCATGGATAACAGTTGACGAGGAAAAATCGTTTTACTTTATTCGATGGATTTCTTAAAAATCATGAAATCAATACTTCCTCTTTTACAGCAAACCCAACAAGCCTCGACGTCAGTTCGCCGTTTGACCGATAACCAACGCAGCGATTTATTAAATGAATTGGCCGTAATCGTTGAGCAGTCGAAGGCACTAATAATGTCAGAAAATCAGAAAGATTTAGACTTGATGGATAAAGCTGACCCCAAATATGACCGCTTGTTGTTAACTGAAAGCCGTATTCAAGGTTTGGCCGATTCGTTAAGGGAGGTGGCTCTTTTACCCGACCCAACGGGTGAAATATTGGTTGAAAGAAACCTCGAAAATGGACTAAATATTAAGAAGATAGCTGTTCCGATGGGAGTTGTTGGCGTAATTTATGAATCTCGCCCCAACGTAACGATTGATGTGGCTTCGTTGTGCCTACGCTCAGGAAATGCCTGTGTGCTAAAAGGCGGAAAAGAAGCTATCTTCTCAAATACTTGTTTGGTTGGGTTGATTCATGAAGCATTGGCTAAATTTGGCGTTGCAGCCGACGCCGTTTTGCTTTTACCAACTGACCGAAAGTTTACAGAAGAATTACTAAAAGCCACTCGATTTGTAGATATTATCATTCCACGTGGGTCTGATTCGCTCATTCAGTATGTGCGTCAAAACTCACTCATTCCAACCATCGAAACAGGTGCGGGTGTGGTGCATACGTATGTGGAAACAAGTGCCGATTTGAACAAAGCCAAAGATATTATTGTAAACGCACGAGTTTCTCGGCCATCGGTTTGTAACTCACTTGACTGTGCCATCGTTGATGAAGCCATTATTGATGATTTTTTGCCAATGCTGGTAGAAGATTTCAAAAAATGGAATGTTGGCGTATATGCCGATGAAAAAGCCTATGCGGTTTTTGAAAAAATTGGATACGAAAACCTTCATCATGCCCAACCCGAAGATTTTGGTCGTGAATGGCTCGATTATAAAATTACAATTAAAACTGTGAGTGACTTCGATGAAGCTTTGGCTCATGTACAAGCCTTTTCGTCTCGACACTCAGAAGCCATTTTGACAAATAATCAGGCATTCGCTGACAGATTTTTAGCCGAAGTAGATGCTGCCGCCGTTTATCATAATGCCTCCACTCGTTTTACTGATGGTGGACAATTTGGGCTTGGTGCAGAAATTGGAATTTCTACCCAAAAACTCCACGCCCGTGGGCCTTTTGCTCTCGAAAAACTCGTTACCGAAAAATGGGTAATTCTTGGTGATGGACAGGTTAGATGGTAGTTTAGCGAAGTCGGAACTACCAAAAATTTAGTATTCTAAAGCATTTTTAATTCTAATCTTAATCCCAGTAGTAGTCCATTCAGCGATAATCATGAAAGGAATTTCTAAATGAGGGTTAGCGTCTAAAATGGCTTGGAATGTTTGAATGTGAATTTTTGAATCAAAATGTCCAGGTTTTAAGAAAACTACTCCCAAAAAACTTGATTTATCTTTGTGTACCAACGTACCGAAATCGCTATCAAGCGTGACAAAGATTCTATTCTTTTTAGTGGCTAATTCTAATAAAAAAGCATCGGAAGAACCATTTAAATTGTTTTCTTTGACATCGAAAACATCAAAACCTTTTTCACGAAGAAAAACCACTAAAAATGGGTCAATATTTTCATCCGTAAATAATGAAAAGCTGGAAAGTTTCATTAAGCAGCATTTGAATGTTGAACCTCAATGATAATTTCATTTTTCATGGCATCAGAAGCGTATAAAATAGCTTGTTGAATGGCCTCTGTAGAAATATGAGGGTATTTTACAGCAATATCTTGGATTGAAGCCCCCGTGGCCATCCATTCCAAGATTAATTGCACGCTGATTCTGGTTCCTTTTATACAAGGTTTTCCTCCCAGAATGGCTATATCAGAAACAATAAGTGGATATTTCATAGTGTTATGAACATAAAATCTAAACAAATTTACACTAATTCAGAAATAAACAAAATTCCAGCGTTCTATTTTCACTTGTAAATTGTAACTCATAACTCGTAAATCCACCTTTTTTCTCTACATTTGTCATAGAAAATAACCTATGATAAAATGAAAAATCTTCCTGAGCAATTTGCTCATCCGTATGCATTTGCCCCAAAGTTTAAGAAATCTGCCGTTTATTTTTCGATGGAATTTGCCATCGACCAAGCACTAAAAACCTATTCGGGTGGACTCGGTTTTTTGGCTGGCTCGCACATGCGTAGTGCGTATCAGTTGAAGCAAAATTTGGTTGGCATTGGTATTTTGTGGAAATATGGTTACTACGACCAAGTTCGCAATACCGACAACAGCATGGCCGTGCAGTTTCGTGAAAAAATGTATAGTTTTTTGCAAGATACTGGCGTAAGATTTCAGATTAATGTACAAAACCGTACTGTTTGGGTAGCTGCCTATTTCTTGCCGCCAACTACTTTTGGTACTGTCCCGATGTTTTTTCTGACCACCGACACCGATGGTAATGATACTTGGGGTCGGTCACTTTCTTATCATCTTTACGATGCCGATGCTTCTATCAAAGTGGCTCAATGTATGCTTTTGGGCATTGGTGGAACTACTTTTTTGGATAAAATCAATTACGAACCCGATGTGTATCATTTCAACGAAGCTCATGCACTTTCGGGGGCATTTCATTTATATAAGAAATTTGGGAAAGTAGCCGATGTAAAAAAACGTTTGGTTTTCACGACTCACACACCCGAAGAAGCAGGCAATGAAAAACACGATATTAATATGCTTGAAAGCATGAATTTCTTTGCGGGTGTACCGATGAATGAAGTTCGTAAGATTTCGGGCATTACCGATAATGTATTCAATCATTCGTTGGTCGCTTTGCGTTTGAGCAGAAAAGCTAATGCCGTATCGAAACTTCATGGCGATGTTTCTCGCAAAATGTGGGGCGATTATGAAGGAATTTGTGAAATTACGCACGTGACCAACGCCCAAAATAATCTTTATTGGGCGGATGATATTTTAGAAAAAGCCCGTAAGAAAGGAGATATAAAAACAATTGCGGCTCGCAAAAAAGAACTGAAAGAAGTATTGTTTAAAACCGTAGCAGACCAAGCAGGCAAACTCTTTAAACCCGATGTTTTGACCATCATTTGGGCGAGACGCTTTGCCGCTTACAAACGCCCTGATTTGCTTACTCGTGACCGTGAACGCTTCGATAAATTGATGAAAAATACCAAATATCCGATTCAGTTTATTTGGGCAGGAAAACCGTATCCGTTTGATGGTGGAGCAATCAATAATTTCAATCAGTTATATTATTTAAGTCATCTTTACCCAAATATGGCGGTGCTGACTGGGCATGAGTTGAACTTATCGAAACTCATAAAAGATGGCTCTGATGTGTGGCTCAATACACCAATCGTAACCCGTGAGGCTTCGGGTACGAGCGGAATGACGGCAGCGATGAATGCCTCTTTGAATTTCTCGACTTTTGATGGCTGGGTTTGTGAATTTGCTACTGAGCAGAACTCATTCGTTGTGCCTGATGCTCCGCATTCGCCTGATTGGGAACGAGACAGAGTTGATATTCATAATATGCTCGATATGCTCGAAACTAAGATTTTGCCAACCTATTATGACCGCCCCGACGAATGGCAAAAAATGGTTTTACAGAGCATGAATGATGTAAATGCGTTCTTCGACTCTGACCGTATGGCGGCGGAGTATTATGAGAAGGTTTATTGATTGATTTAAGTCCGTTGTTTGTGGCGTTACAGACAACGGACTCTAAAGTAGTTTTGTCAAGATTCATTTTTATCCTGTATATTTGGCCGAAATAAAAGTTTTCAGCCATGCTCCGTGTTCCGAGTTCAATAAGTTCAAAAGAATTTGAGTCTTTGCAGATTCAGGACATGACTTTTGTGGCTTATCGAAATAATATTTATCCTTCAAAAAACGAGATTTTCTTTGAGGAACACGCCATTATTTATGTACTCGAGGGCGAAAAAAAGTTTATCTCTCCAACACAAGACATTCACGTTCAGAAAGGTCAGATTCTTTTTTTTCAGCGTGGTTGCTACTCAATGAATGAGTCGATTGATGTCAATTATCGGAGCCTTGTTTTTTTCTTTCCCGAAAATTTACTCAAAGAATTTGTGGCTCAAAACCTCACACTTTTTGAGGATTTGACCGAAAATGCCATCGAACAAATCCTGAGCCTTGAAAGCAGCGAAAATTTTGATAAGTTCGTTGATTCACTGATTCCGTTTTTTAGCACTCGCACGAAGCTCATGAATCAGTTTTTGAAGCTTAAATTCAATGAGTTGATGCTGCATCTCATCGAACTCGACCGCAGCGACCAATTCCGTCAAACACTTTTCAATATTTATCAAGGTCAGAAAGCCGATTTAGCTTATTTTCTTGAAAACTATTACCTAAAACCACTTTCGATTGCTGAATTAGCCCAAATTTCGGGGCGAAGTCTTTCGGCTTTCAAACGTGATTTTGAACTACAATTTCATACTTCGCCCGCCGCTTGGATTAGAAATAAGCGTTTGGAGTATGCCTATTTTCTTCTGCAAAACTCAAAGAAAAACGTTTCGGAGATAAGTCTCGATATCGGTTATGAGAGTGTTTCTCATTTCATCAAAGCCTTCAAAGGAAAATACGGTTTTACGCCCAATAAAATCGCATAAACTAAAAACGTTATTTTTTGGTCGTATTTCGTTAATCATTATTAGGTTATTATAGGCAATTTTGCACCGCCTACTCCACAAACTCCAATGGCGGACAAATTCCAAAACAAATATCGCATTCCTTCGGCAAGACATCCTTATTGGGATTACGGCACAAATGGAGCCTATTTCATAACGATTTGTACAAAAAACCGACAATATTTTTTGGGAGAATGTGAAAAAGGCAAAATGAAACTTTCGACCGTTGGTGCGATTGTGCAGGGCTTTTGGCATGAAATTTCAAAACATTTTCCATTTGTTGAATTGGGTGAATTTGTAGTGATGCCTAATCATATTCATGGTATTTTAATTGTGAATAAAAATGGTTTTGATGAAAATATCGACATAATCTCCCCCGTAGAGACGTTGCAATGCAACGTCTCTACGGCGGCGAACAAACAAAAACAACGCATTAAAACAATTAAATTAATATGGCAGCACCAAAATCATTATTTGACAAAGTATGGGATGCCCACGTTGTTCGTAACATCGAAGACGGGCCCGATGTTTTATTCATTGACCGCCACTTCATTCACGAAGTAACGAGTCCAGTTGCCTTTTTAGGTCTCGAAAGTCGTGGATTAGGTGTGCTTTTCCCGAATCGCACGTTCGCAACTGCCGACCATAATACGCCAACAATCAATCAACATTTACCAGTTCAAGACCCACTTTCGGCCAATCAGTTGAAAGCTTTGGAAACAAACTCGGCAAAATATGGCATTTCGCACTGGGGATTAGGTCACGCAAAAAATGGTATTGTTCACGTAGTTGGGCCTGAAAATGGCATCACACTTCCAGGAATGACCATCGTTTGTGGCGACTCGCATACTTCTACGCACGGTGCTTTTGGGGCAATTGCCTTCGGAATCGGTACTTCTGAGGTAGAAATGGTACTTTCTTCGCAATGTATCATGCAGCCAAAACCAAAGAAAATGCGTGTGACTATCAATGGTAAATTAGGCAAAGGCGTATTGCCAAAAGACGTAACGCTCTTTATTATTTCAAAACTTTCGGCAGCGGGTGCAACTGGTTATTTCTGCGAGTATGCGGGTGAAGTTTTTGAAAATATGACTATGGAAGGACGTATGACAGTTTGTAATATGTCAATCGAAATGGGTGCCAGAGGTGGTATGATTGCCCCTGATGAAACTACTTTCGCTTACTTACAAGGTCGTGAACAAGCTCCAAAAGGTGAGGCTTGGGACAAAGCATTGGCTTACTGGAAAACACTTAAAACTGACGAAGGAGCGGTTTTCGATATTGAATATACATTCGATGCTTCTGAAATTGAGCCGCAAATTACGTACGGAACAAACCCAGGCTTAGGCACGGGTATTTCTAAAAATATTCCACAAGCAGCAAATGTATTGGATGGAGCTGCTTCTTATGCAAAATCATTGAATTACATGGGTTTTGCTGAAAACGACCAAATCATCGGTAAACCAATTGATTATGTTTTCTTGGGAAGCTGCACAAACGGCCGTATCGAAGATTTCCGTGCGTTTGCATCAATCGTAAAAGGACGTAAAAAAGCGGATAACGTAACGGCTTGGTTAGTACCAGGTTCGCACATTGTAGAAGCTCAAATCAAAGAAGAAGGAATCTTAGATATTTTGACAGAAGCTGGTTTTGCTTTGCGTCAACCAGGTTGTTCGGCATGTTTGGCGATGAATGATGATAAAATTCCTGCTGGGAAATATGCCGTTTCAACATCAAACCGAAACTTTGAAGGCCGTCAAGGACCAGGTGCAAGAACACTTTTGGCTTCTCCGTTGGTGGCAGCAGCCGCAGCCGTAACAGGAAAAGTTACCGACCCTCGCACAATGCTTTAGGCTTTACGCTGTATGCTTTAGGCATTTTTTCTTTATATCAGCAAGAATAAAATCATATAGCTTATGGCATGCATCTTAAAGTAATAAAATTATGAGAGATTTTATAAAGTATGAAGTTTGGCAAATATCACATTCGTTAGTTTTAGAAATTTATTCGCAAACAATAAACTTTCCTAAAACAGAACAATATGGAATAGTAAGTCAATTAAACCGAGCTTCTGTATCTATCCCAACTAATATAAGTGAAGGTTGTGGTAGAAATTCAGATGCTGAGTTTCATCGCTTTGTTCAAATATCTCTTGGGTCAGCACATGAAGTAGAATATCTTTTACAATTATCTTTCGATTTAAAATTCATAGATTCAGAAAATTATCAATCGTTAGATGCAAAGATTAATTTAATAAAGCAAAAACTGTATCATTTAGCTCAAAAGCTAAATAGTAAATAATTTAGATAAATATAGCCTATAGCTTACAGCCTATAGCATAAAGCAAATTAAAAATGGCATACGATAAGTTCACTATATTAAAAAGCACCGCAGTTCCGATGCCAATCGAAAATGTGGATACTGACCAAATCATTCCTGCACGTTTCTTAAAAGCAACAAGCAGAGTAGATTTCGACAAAAACTTATTCAGAGATTGGCGTTATAACGCTGATGATACCCCGAAAGCAGATTTCGTACTAAACAACCCTATCTATTCGGGCAAAATCCTTGTAGGTGGCCGTAATTTCGGTAGTGGTTCATCTCGTGAACACGCCGCTTGGGCGATTTACGATTACGGTTTCCGTTGCGTAGTTTCGAGCTTCTTCGCTGATATTTTCAAAGGAAATGCCTTGAATATTGGTATTCTTCCTGTGCAAGTTAGTCCAGAGTTTTTGCATAAAATCTTTACGGCTATCGAAGCAGACCCAACTACCGAACTCGAAGTAAATCTTCCTGCTCAAACCATCACTATTTTGGCAACGGGCGAGTCGGAGAGTTTCGGCATAAATGGCTACAAAAAGAATAACATGATTAATGGCTACGATGATATTGATTATCTTCAGTCTGTAAAATCAGAGATTTCGGCCTTTGCTGAGAAGAGTTTATATTAAATGGCTCTTGGCTTTTAGCTATTAGCTATTAGCTGATATATTAAAAGCTTTTGCTAATCATATCTTTAAGATATATTTATGAAAATGATTTCAAAAGAAGATGCCAACAGCCAACAGCCAACAGCTAAACGCCATCTTGAAATAATGGATACAACACTCCGTGATGGTGAACAAACCAGCGGAGTGTCTTTTTCAGCTACCGAAAAACTGGCAATAGCCCAGATGCTACTCACCGAAGTGAAGGTCGATAGAATTGAGGTGGCTTCGGCTCGTGTTTCGGAAGGAGAGTTATTGGCAGTACAGAAAATTACCAATTGGGCTAACGAACAAAATTTGCTTGATAAAGTAGAGGTGCTGACTTTTGTTGATGGCGAAGCGTCTATTAACTGGATGCTACAAGCGGGTGCAAAAGTAATGAATTTATTGACCAAAGGTTCGATGAATCACCTGACGCATCAGTTGAAAAAAACGCCCGAACAGCATTTCAGCGAAATTACACAGGTGATTTCGTTGGCAAAATCGAAAGGCATCGAAGCAAATGTTTATTTGGAAGATTGGAGCAACGGAATGCGTAATTCAAAAGAATACGTTTTCCAATTCCTCGATTTTCTGAGTACACAGCCAATTAAACGTGTACTTTTACCCGATACGTTGGGAGTTTTGACACCTTACGAAACCTACGATTTCATCAAGGCTATCGTAGAGCGTTATCCCAATCAGCATTTTGATTTTCACGCTCATAATGACTATGATTTAAGCGTAGCCAACGTCATGGAAGCCATTCGTGCGGGTATACAAGGTTTGCACTTAACCGTAAATGGTATGGGCGAACGCACAGGAAATGCTCCATTAGCCAGTACGATTGCGGTTATCAATGATTTTATGCCCGATGTCACTACCTCAGTGGTTGAGCAGTCGCTACATACGGTTAGTAAAATCGTTGAGAGTTTTTCGGGCTTTGGTATTCCTGTAAATAAGCCAATCGTTGGCGAAAACGTATTTACTCAAACAGCAGGTATCCACGCCGATGGCGATAATAAAAACAATCTTTATTTCAACGATTTAATGCCTGAGCGTTTCGGACGTACCCGAAAATACGCTCTCGGAAAAACATCGGGTAAGGCCAATATCGAGAAAAATCTTCAAGAAATTGGTATTTCTCTTTCGCCCGAAGAAATCAAGAAAGTTACGCAGAGAATCATTGAGCTCGGCGACCGCAAGGAAGTTGTCACGAAAGAAGATTTACCGTATATTATATCCGATGTACTTGATAGTGAGGCCGTTGCCGAGCGAGTACACGTGCTTAATTATGTGATGACTCACTCGAAAAATCTTCGCCCGTCGGCTACTCTAATGGTGAAAATTGATGAGGATGTTTTTGAAGAAAACGCCCAAGGCGATGGCCAGTACGATGCTTTTATGAATGCGTTGAAGAAGATTTATATAAAAAAGAAACAAAGTCTTCCAACGCTGGCCGACTATGCTGTAAGGATTCCACCTGGCGGAAAAACCGATGCACTTTGTGAAACTATCATCAGTTGGGAATACAACGGTAAAAGCTTCAAAACTCGTGGATTAGATTCAGACCAAACTGTTTCAGCTATCAAAGCTACTCAGAAAATGCTGAATTTGATATAGTTTGTAGGCACAAAGGCTCATAGTGGCAAAGGCACAAAGTAGCAAGGTGCTGAGGTTCAGAGTAGCAGAAGAACATAGTAAAAACTAAACATAAATTTACAAAATTGGATAGTTCAATAAAAACATATCGAGATTTGTTGGTTTGGAAGAAAGCTATGCAGTTGGTTACGGATGTCTATTCGAAAAGTACCTCTTTACCTCAGCATGAACAATTTGGCCTAACCTCACAAATGAGGCGTTCCGCAATTTCGATTCCGAGTAATATTGCCGAAGGTTACGGTAGAAATAGTACAGGCGATTATACTCATTTTTTGCAAATAGCTTTAGGTTCTCTTTTTGAGATTCAAACACAAATAGAAATTGCCTTTAATCTAAATTATATGTGTGAAAATAACTTTTAATCTTTATTCGACCAAAGTCGTGAGATTGAAAGAATGTTATCAAGTTTGATTAATAAATTAAAAAAATGACACATTGAAACTCTGTGCCTTTGTGCCTTTGCTCCTCTGTGACTCAAAATAAAACATGAAAAAACATATTCTTATCGTCCCAGGTGACGGAATTGGGCAGGAAGTAACTGCCGTAGGTAAAAAAGTAGTAGAGAAAATCGCTGCAAAATTTGGCCATGAATTTACGTATGACGAAGCACTCATCGGTCATGCTGCTATCGAAGCAACTGGCGACCCGCTTCCCGAAGAAACGCTCGTAAAAATGAAAGCCTCTGATGCCGTTTTATTTGGTGCAGTAGGCCACCCAAAATACGATAACGACCCTTCGGCAAAAGTTCGTCCAGAGCAAGGTTTATTGAAAATGCGTAAAGAATTAGGTCTTTATGCCAACCTTCGTCCTATCAAACTTTTTGATGAATTATTAGAAGCATCAAGCATCAAACCAGAGCTTTTGAAAGGAGCCGATATTCTTTTCTTCCGTGAATTAACAGGTGATGTTTATTTCGGAAAACGTGAGCGTATCGACGAAGGAAACACTGCTTACGACACCATGATTTATTCAAAATACGAAGTTGAGCGTATCGCCCGCAAGGCATTCTATGCAGCCATGACTCTTGGTAAAAAATTGCTGTCGGTTGATAAAGCAAACGTACTCGAAAGTAGCCGTTTGTGGCGTGAAGTGGTGCTTGAAGTAGCTAAAGACTACCCAGAAGTACAACTCGAACACCAATTTGTTGATGCAGCAGCCATGCTACTCATCAAAGACCCACGTAAATTTGATGTAGTTGTAACAGGAAATCTTTTCGGAGATATTCTTACCGATGAAGCCTCTCAAATCGCTGGTTCGATGGGAATGTTAGCCTCAGCTTCGGTGGGCGATAGCACGGGCGTTTATGAACCAATCCACGGTTCTGCTCACGACATTACAGGCAAAGGCGTGGCAAATCCGTTGGCTTCAATTTTATCAGCAGCTTTGATGTTGGATATTTCGTTTGGCTTAAAAGCTGAATCGGAAGCGATTATTGCGGCTGTTGATGCCACTTTGAAAGCGGGTTACCGTACGGGTGATATTGCAGATGCTAACACACCAAAAGATATGATTTTGGGAACAGATGCAATGGGCGAGCAAATCTTGTCAAGAATCTAATAAACGTCTGCACCGCAGGTCTTACATTCTTTTACCAGAACAGGCCAGACTCGGAGTGTATAACCTTCAGTACAGACCTTAAAAGACGAGTTTTTGCTCGTCTTTTTTGTTTTCTGAATGAAATATTCCGTATTTTTGATTAAAAAATCACTAAAACAGAACTAATGAAAAAAACAGTTTTTATCGCTATCATATTACTAATTAGTCAATTAGGTTTTTCGCAAGCAGCCAAGCCAGCCACTCAGGGGCTGAAACTTGCGTATGTTTACGAAGATTATATCTTACAAAATGTGAAAGAAATGAAGAGCCTCCAAGCCGAGATTGCTTCAAAAAAAGTGAGCTTTGAAACAAAACTTGAACAAAAAGCCAAGAAATATCAAGAGGAATATGATGCTTATCAAGCTATGATGAAAGATATTACGGGACTTACTACCGATTCATTAAATGCGAAGTTAAAACTTGTGCAAAACCTTAAAAAAGATGCAGAAGAATTTCAGGCAAATTCAGAGGCTGAATTACAAAAAATGATTCAAGAAAAATTTTTGGCTATCCGAGAAAAGGTAAATGCTACTATCAAAACCGTAGCAGCCGAAAAAAGCTATAAAATCGTGTTCAGAAGAAATGTCGATTCTGGTAATAATGAATCAAATCCTGTAATGCTTTATTCAGCCGATAATGGCAAAGACGACCTCACAGATGCTGTTTTAATTAAGATGGGAACAGTTCCGCCGAAGAAGTAATGCCCAAAACTATAAAATTTTCAAAACCTTACAGTACATAACAACAAACGCCCATCTATTTCTCAATAACTGGGCGTTTTGCATATAGAGAAGACTGATTATTTACTTTCTTTCACATATTTTTTCAACCATTCGTTTTGCTCCCAAAGCATGTGAAGTAAGTTTTCTTTACCTCGGTATCCGTGAGCTTCGTAAGGTAAAAATACAAAACGAACCGTTCCGCCGTGCCCTTTGATAGCGGCAAACATACGCTCACTATTAATCGGGAAAGTGCCAGGATTATCATCAGAGTCGCCATGAATCAATAAAAGCGGCGTTTTGATTTTATCAGCGTAGCTAAACGGACTCATTTTATAGTACAAATCAGGAGCTTCCCAATAAGTTCTGTCTTCTGCTTGAAAACCGAAAGGAGTCAGCGTACGGTTATAAGCACCACTTCGGGCAATTCCTGCTTTAAATAGCTTTGTGTGGCTCAACAAATGGGCAGTCATAAAAGCACCGTAGCTATGCCCGCCAACGGCCATACGATTTCTATCACCTACACCCATTTCAGCTAAATGATTAACCGCTGCTTCGGCGTTTAGCGTAAGTTGCTCAATAAAATTATCGTTTGGTTTAGTATCGCCACCTTTACTCACGATTGGCATTTCGGCATTATCCAACACCGCAAAACCCTGCGTTACGTAGTAAATTGGACTTCCCCAAGCAATCGTTATAAATTTATTCTCGCTTCCACGTACTTGTGCGGCATCTGCGGCATTATTGAACTCTCTCGGGTACGCCCACATATACACAGGCAATGGGCCATCTTTCTCTTTGTTATAACCTTTTGGCAAGTATAAATCACCTGTAAGCTCGATACCGTCTTTACGAGTATATTTCACTTTTTGTTTCGTTACACCTACCAACGCTGGATACGGATTCGTAAATGCCGTAATTGGCATATCGGCAATGCGTAGTTTTAGGTTTTTGATGTAAAAATTAGGCACATCAGTTTTTGACTCTTTTCGAGTGATAAACGTTAGATTTTTAGCATCCAACACATCAACTACAAACTCATACGTACCTTCGCTACAACGCCAAAGTTGTTCAGTTTTCTTGGTATCAATATCAAAAAGGCTTAAAAATGGCAAGTCTCCTTTCGGCGACGAACCAACCGTGTTATTCAAGAAAATCTTATTTCCTTCTACCAAAATCACTTGTTTGCCGAAGCTATTTTTCTCCATCAAAGGCATTCCTGGATTTCCGTAAGCATCGGTAGTATTTCTTTCAAAAAGTGTCGAAATGCTTTTTGTACTACTGTTATATCTACTCACTTTGATAATTTGCTTGCCCGTAAGTCCTTCCGAAACCCACGCAAAGTTTTCATTTCCCCAAGTTATGCCACGGAAACGCATTTTGGTTTTGAATAATTCTTGTTTTTCGGTCTTGAAAGGAGCTGCTTGTGCATAAACTACATCATGAAACTCAACGTTCTTTTTAATCAAACCACTATCTAAAGGCATTGCCCAAACTAAGGTTGCAGCTTCGTCGGCTCTCCATTCAAATCCACGTGGGATATTCTGCACGTTGTCATTACCCGACGGACGAGTTTCGGCACTTGGTAAATCTGCTATTTCTTTTATTAATTTTCCAGTAATATCAACTACCGAAACTGATGTTGGAAAACCACTGGCTGTAACTAAATATGAAAAGGGCTTTTTCAAAATCTCTAATAAGTAATATTTTTTATCGGGAGATAGCGTATAAGATTCATAGATAGCAGGTTTACCTATCGGCGTTTCAACACCTCCACGATTAATCACCATTTGAGCGGTTGCCATAAACTCAAAAAGTTGTTCATCGTAAGGCGTTTTAATTAAATCTTGGTAAGTGCGGCCAGGGGCAGCTTTGCCGATGTTTTGCTGCACGGTTGGGCCTTTTGGCGTGATTGGCTTTGCTGGGGCAGCACTTGGCAAACTAACGGCTGTTTTATAGACAATTGCGTTATCGTCGAACCAAGTTAAATCAGCACCTAAAACTACGTTTAAAGCCTTTTTATTTACTTTCGTGGCCACTTTTGTTGCAACATCAACAATGTACAAATCAACTCGGTTGTTAGTAGTATTAGTGAAAGCAATCTTCTTTTCATTCGGACTCCATCTCACATTTCCTGCTAACATATTTACTGGTAAACCGCTGATTTTAAACTCTTTACCCGTTTTAATATTTTTCAGTGTAAAATTATTGATGAAAGTTTGTCGGCTTGGCGAGAAATTATTGGGATTTAATCTTAAACCTGCAATTCTGATTTCGGGCTGACCTAATTCTTCAACGGTTGGGTAAGAATTGCGTTCGCTTTGTAGCATCCATTCACCTTGGCTGTCGATGCTCACATCGGGTGTTGGTTTAGCTAAAAGTAAATCGGCAACTTCTTTGGGAGGGAGTTGGTAGCTTACGGCGTCTTGAGCATAAATTCTACAAGACACAACAATAGCTGCCAATAAAAGGACAATTTTCTTGTTCATGGTTAGTAATTTAGTAAATTTGATGAAGAGATGATTTATCGAAGTGAAATTAGTGATTAAAAAGTATTTGTAAGCACTTTCGAGACTTAAACGATAAAAAGATAGACGTTTAAGTAGAATTATTGTGTTTTATGTAAAGATATAGTACACAAAAACGCCCATCTATTTTTCAATAAATGGGCGTTTTGCTATAAAAACTCTACGAAATCTTAGTAACGATACATTTCAGATTTGAATGGACCTTCTGGTGTTACGCCGATGTAAGCCGCTTGTTCAGCATCTAACGTATCTAATTTAGCACCCACGTGAGCCAAGTGGAAAGCAGCTACTTTCTCATCTAATTGCTTAGGAAGAACGTAAACTTTTTTCTCGTATTTCTCAGGGTTGTTCCAAAGTTCGATTTGTGCCAACGTTTGGTTAGAGAATGAACATGACATCACGAATGATGGGTGACCCATGGCACAACCTAAGTTTACTAAACGTCCTTCAGCCAAAATAATGATTTCTTTGCCATCAACTTCATACATATCCACTTGTGGCTTGATAGTAGACTTTGTATGACCATAGTTTTTGTTCAACCAAGCCATGTCGATTTCGTTATCGAAGTGACCAATGTTACAAACAATAGCCTTATCACGCATAGCTTTGAAGTGACGGTCACGGATGATGTTTACGTTACCAGTAGCCGTTACGAAGATATTCGCACGAGTTACTGCTTCGTCCATTGGCACTACTTCGTAGCCATCCATTGCCGCTTGCAACGCACAGATTGGGTCGATTTCAGTAACCAATACACGGCAACCAGCACCACGAAGTGATTCTGCCGAACCTTTACCTACATCGCCATAACCTGCAACAGCAGCAACCTTACCTGCCATCATTACATCAGTTGCACGACGAATCGCATCAACTAATGATTCTTTACAACCATATTTATTATCGAATTTCGATTTTGTTACTGAGTCGTTTACGTTAATAGCTGGCAAGAATAATGTGCCATTTTTCATACGCTCATACAAACGGTGAACACCCGTTGTAGTTTCTTCTGATAAACCTTTGATACCTGAGATAAGGTCAGGATATACATCAAATACCATGTTTGTAAGGTCACCACCATCATCCAAAATCATGTTTAATGGTTTTTGCTCTTCACCGAAAAACAATGTTTGCTCAATACACCAGTCGAATTCTTCGGCTGTTTGACCTTTCCAAGCATAAACTTGAATACCAGCAGCAGCAATAGCAGCAGCAGCGTGGTCTTGAGTGGAGAAAATATTACAAGAAGACCAAGTAACGTCAGCTCCTAAAGCGGTTAACGTCTCAATTAAAACGGCTGTTT
>JAIYBU010000018.1 GCA_027488335.1 Cytophagaceae bacterium | reverse complement strand
TAGCCAAAAGAGCAACACTTGGGGCATTTCGGCAATAAGTTAAATCGCTTACGATTGGTTTTTCGGGAATGGCTGAAACCACTACATCAAACGATTTTCGCTCACTCTCACAGCCAAAAGCATTTATTTGACTTACATAAAATGTTGATTGACCAAGTTTACTGACATCCATTTGAGGAGTAATTTTATCGGATGTTGTATCGGTGGCTGATTCGTACCAAAGTAGTGGGTTTGTTGCTGAAACAGCCTGTGCTATATCGAAACTTGTATTTTGACAAGCAGATTGACTTGCCACTTTCGGAGCAATTGGACTTGATTTTATTTCTATCTTCAAATTTTCCGTTGTTCGACTACAAGTTGTTGTTTTATCGACTACAAATGTAATTTTACCCCGATAAATACCTACTTCGTTGATGAGTGCTACGCCATCGGCGTTCGTAGGGATATCCGTATAAGAAGTTCCATTTTTTTTCTGCCATTGATATTCTGCTACGTTTCCAGTTATGCTTAGACTACTGAAAGATAATTTACCTGCTTTTCCATCACAAAGGCTCGTGGTTGGCAAAGTTCCGAATAGTTGATTTACTGTTAATACTGCTGGGTCTGAAATGGATGTATTTTTATCATCTTTTATTATGCAGCGGTATTTTGTTGAATTTGGGTTTTCAGCATTTCCTACATTACTGATTTTAAGCGTATTCGCATTTTCGCCAGTCAAATCCATAAAACTTAGTTCGTTTGGTTTTTGGCGTTGCCACTGATAAGTAAATGTACTCGGAGCGGTGGCTGTTACAGTAAACGTTACAGAATTACCATCGCAATCTGCTTGAGAAATTGGTTGTTTTATAAACTTCAAACTCGGAATAATAGTTGCTGTAATAGCCATACGAGGCCCGACACAACCAAAAGCAGACACTTGAGCCACATAACGTGTATAAGTTCCAGAGGCAGTGAAAATCGGGGCAGTTGTAGAAAATGTAGTACTTGTCGGCGAAGTGTACCAACGTAAAACTTGATTTTTGACAGGCGTTTCTTCGGCTGAAAAAGTCAGTATATTTCCCTCATTTACACTAATTGGTGTTGTATTTTTAGGTGCTGGTGGCGTTGCTCCTACTTCCACATTTATTACAGCACGTGGGCCTTCACAGCCTTCATCGGTTCGGTCGGTTACATAATATTTAAAAATTCCAGCAACGGCAGTGTTAGGTGTTGGTGCTGTTGTATTTCCTACACCACCTGTTTCTTGCGAATACCAAACAAGATTCTGACTTAGGCTATTCACTTTCAATCTTACCGCATTCGCATTTTGACAATAAAACACATTCGAAGCTGATGGTGCTGGCGGAAAACCACTTACAATAAGTTTGGCGGCATCGGTTGGTTCTGTACATTCAAAACCTTGTGTATTGAATTTTACTAAACAACGGTAATAAACTCCTTGCTCGTAAGTGGCATTCGTGAATTTCAATGTACTTGTTATGCTTCCCGAAATACCATTTCCATCGTTAAGGTTTGTCCATCCACTGCTTGTGGAAGGTCGGGTTTGCCATTGATAACTCATTACATTTCCTGTAATCGTAAAATAATTCTGTAAGTTAAACTCATTTGTTTCTCCCACACAAATACCTAAATTTGGCATTGAGCCTTGTAAAGAATTTACGGTCAATGTCGAAGTTTCAGAAGTCACAACTTGGCCATTACTACTCACTATACAACGGTATTGCGTTTGGTTTGGATTATCAGCATTACCTACATTTGAAACAACCATCGTTCGGGCATACCAACCTTTAATACCTTTGGTTTCCTCCACTAAATTTACAAAATCAGGTTCATTTGGGCGTTTTCGCTGCCATTGATAAGTAAATGTAGCGTTTGGACTAACCGCAACTACACCCAAATACACCGAGTTCCCTTTACAATCTACTTGATTAGTTGGTTGTTGAGTGATATGGAAATAGTCTAAAACCTTTGCAATAATGGGTAATCTGGCACTTTCACAACCCGTGATTGGGTCGATTTGAGTTACCCAATATGAGTATATTCCAACTGCTAAAAACGATGGTGCAGTTGTAGAGCCCGTTCCACCTGTGGTTCGATTATACCACATTAACGTTGCATTCGGAACGGTTGTGCGAGCCGCAAAAGTCAATGTAGCTGGCGTAACGACATCATAAGTGATGATTTCGGGTTGAGGTGTAGTATTTACAGTAACTAAGTATGGTGATGACGTAACACTAAACCCACACTGTATTGACGTACAACTGACGGTATACGAAGTGTTTGCAGTTGGTGAAACAGTTATTGTAGCGGTCGATTGGCCACTCGACCAAGCGATTATTCCGTCGCAATTATTAGCTGTGAGTGTTGTATTAATACCTTTACAAATCAAATTTATACCCGTAATCGTTGGGGTTGAAGCAACTAAAACAGATAGTTTTGCACCATTGGTATCATCTTCGGTTGTGTATCTGGCACAGGTTGAGCTTCCTGCTGTAAAATTAATTTTACAGCGATAATACTGCTCGTCGGCGTTGGTTGCGGCATTAATTGTTAAAGTGGTAGTTGTTGCTCCTACAATATCATTCCATGTGCCAGACGTTCCAACTCTTCGTTGCCATTGGTAGCTTTGGATATTGCCCGAAATAACAATATTTGATAAATTAAAACTCACACTTTTACCCTCGCAAATAGTTTGGTCAGCAAGGCTTCCTACAACCGAATTTACCGTAAGTACAGCACCAGTTGAAGTTACGCTACAATTTCCGTTTGAAAGCACAATTCTGTATTCTGTTTGATTGGGGTCTGTTATGCTTCCTACGTTAGTGATAGGCAGAGAGTTAGAGATTATCCCACTAATGTCTGTGAAAACTCCATTCGGAATTTTTCTTTGCCATTGATAATTCGTAACCGAAGAAGCAGCTATTGAAAACGTTACCGAATTTCCATTACAATCAGCTTCGTTTTTAGGTTGAGTTATGATAGCTGGATAAGCATTTACAGTTACTGTAATTTTATTACTGCTATTACTCGTACAAGTTCCATCAAAGCATGTTGCCGTATAATCAGTTGAATTTGAAGGATTTACACTAGTCAATGTGCCTGTATTACCATTGCTCCAAATTACAAAACCTATACAGCCTGTGGCAGTAAGATTCGTAGATTGTCCATTACAAATTGTGGTAGTACCACTAATTACAGGCGGTGCAACTGGAGTTCCTCCTGAAGCAACTATTACTGTGGTCGAGCTACTTATAACACTCACACAAGCATTAAGTGTACAGGTGGCGGCATAAGTGCCTGCTTCCGAAACAGATAACGTACTTCCAGTTTGACCGCCATTCCATGTGACAATTCCGCTACATCCGCTGGCTGTTAAATTGGTAGATTGTGTTGGACAGATAACCACTGAAGTGGGCGTAATAATAGGCACACTCGGATTTGGATTATTAATCACTTTCACCACTAACGATATTCCTTGATTACATGAACCAGAACCTGTTCCACTACAAGAATAAATTGCTCGGTAGTATTTGGTGATGGGTGCGGTGGTGGTATTTGCCAAAGTTGTCGTAAAATTCAACCCACCTACTTGCTCATTGGTGTATGTTCCCGATTGAGTACTTGATGATTGCCATGATGGCGTACACGTTCCCGACCCTCCAATAACGGTCGCTGTTAAACTAATACTTCCACCCGAACAAATTATGCGGTCGGCTACATCCGTAATCGTAATTTGTGGGTCGGGTACGACTTGTATTGGATAAACATTCGACGAAATGGCTTCCGCTCCGCAAGCATCGGTTACTTTTCTACGATAATAGGTTGTTTGAGTTAAAGCTGGTGGGTCGTAGGCCGTCAAACTGGCTCCCGATATATCTGTAAAACTTTGATTATCAGTCGATGATTGCCATTGATAAATATAGGCTGTCTTCCCTCCACTTGCTAAACTTACGCTTGATATTGTTCCAGCATTATAGCCCGAACAGTTGATAGTGCTTGACGATGCCTCAATGCTTCCACCAACCAAAGAAGGTAGAATTGTTACGTTGAATGTTTGGCTATTTACGCAACCAGTAGTGCTATTTTTAATAGTTAGCATGAAATTATGCGTTCCTGTTTTACCCGATGGAATCGTTAACGAAATAGGCGAACCTGACAAATTTGTTTCGCTCACCGCCACAAAATCAGGCATTATAGAAGTTAAACTATATTTATCAGGGTTATTGGTAATTGTTGAATAAGCTAATTCAAAGCTTGTTGCAGCATTACAAACATTATTAATAGCGGATAAAGTAATCGTTGGTAAGCTGTTTTCGGTAATCGTATGCAATACTGACACTGCACTCACGCATGAATTTTCGGTACAGATGGCAGAATATGTACCAACCACTGCACTTATTGTGCTTCCAGTAGCTCCTGTATTCCATGTAACAACACCTGCACAACCGCTGGCAGTTAGTGTGGTTGATAGCCCTTGACACACTGCGGTGTTTCCGCTAATTATTGGGACGGGTGGAACCGTATTTACCACAATTGTCTTGGTGTCGGATGCTACACTCACACAATTATTAACCGTGCAAGTGGCATTATAAGTACCTGCCGTTGAAACAGTTATACTATTTGCCGTTACCTCGTTCGACCAAATAACTGTTCCTGTACAAGTACTCGCCATAAGCACTGTTGAACTGCCAGAACAAATACTTGTATTTCCCAAAATCGTTGGTGCATTTGGTATTGGATTTACCGTAATCGTTTGAAGTGCGGATGCTACGCTCACACAATTATTAACCGTACAAGTGGCATTATAAGTACCTGATGATGAAACAGTTATTGAATTTCCTGTTGTATTATTCGACCAAATAACTGTTCCCTCACAAGCACTTGCGGTCAATACTACATTTGAGCCATCACAAATGGTATAATCGGCATCATCAGATGTGATTATTGGTGAATTTGGTATCGGATTTACTATCAATGTATGAATATTTGAAGCAGTACTGGTGCAGCCACTTTGCTTACAGGTTGCACTATAAGCTCCTGCTATACTTGCACTTATTGTGCTTCCTGCTGTTCCTGTATTCCAATCAACCGTTCCTGCACAACCGCTGGCAGTTAAAGTAGTTGAACTTCCTGCACAAATACTTGTAGTTCCAGAAACAACGGGAGCAATTGGGATGTAATTGACTGTAACTTTTACGATTGTTGAAATAGCTTGTCCACAAGCACTTGAACCTGTTCCCGAACAGGCATAAATCACTTTATAATATTTTACTAAAGGTGTTGCTGATGAATTAGATAACGTTGCCGAAAAACTTAATCCTCCTACTTGTTCATTGGTATATGTTCCAGTTTGTGTTGTCGATGATTGCCATGTTGCGGTACAAGTTCCAGAACCACCGATTACGGTTGCTTCTAAATTGATACTTTGACCCGAACAAATAATTCGCTCACTGGCATCGGTTATCGTAATCTGTGGGTCAGCTACTATTTGTACTTGATGGACATTTGAAGAATAGGATTCTGTTCCACAAGCATCGGTTACTTTTCTACGATAATAAGTGGTTTGAGTAATTGCTGGAGGATTATAGTTGGGAAGATTTGCTCCCACAATATCGGTGAAATTAACATTATCGGTCGATAGTTGCCATTGATAGATGTAATCCAATTTTCCACCGCTGCCCAAACTTATACTTGCAATATCGCCTGGGTTATATCCTGAACAATTAATAGTCGAGGAAGAAGTTTCAATGCTTCCTCCTGTCAAAAGAGGTAAAACTGTAATATTGAAATTTTGAGTAGCAAGGCAAGTTGTTGTACTATTTTTAATAGTTAAGGTAAAACTATACGTTCCTGTTTTGCCTGATGGAATTGTTATTGAAATGGGTGATGCTGGTAAATTCGTTTCGGCAACCGCCACGAAATTGGGCATTGCAGAGGTCAAACTATATTTATCGGGTGAATTTGTTGTAGCGGTGTAAGGTAAATTAACCGTTGTTGCGGCATTACAACTATTACTTACGGCACTCAAGCTAATACTTGGATTTTGATTTACAACGACCGTTTTTGTCAAAGACGCAACACTTACACAATTATTAGCCGCACAAGTGGCATTATAAGTACCAGCTACTGAAACTGTTATTGAATTAGCTGATGTCCCATTCGACCAAACGACCGTTCCCGAACAGCCATTAGCAGTTAAAGTTGTCGAGCTTCCTGCACAAATACTCGTATTTCCCGAAATCGTTGGTACATTTGGTACTGGATTTATAAGAATACTCGTTGAAGCAATTCCACTTTCACAACTTGCATTCAATAAACATTTAAAATCATAGTTTAGCGTAGAAACTGTATTATAGCTTGAAGGAGTAATTGTAACCGAACTTGCGTCTATCCAACTTCCGCTGTTTAAACGATATTGCCCACTTCCCGACGTACATGAAACCGATAAATTGAAACCAGATTCGTTAGTGCAAAGCGTAGTTTTGTTTGCAGAGTTGACAATCGTTGGAGTTTCGGGAATAGCATTGACATTAATTGTAGTAGCCGTTCTGACAGTCTGACAAGTAAGATTAGCCGTAATCTGCTGTTCACGAGCTACATAGTAGGTCGTTATCGAAGTTAGATTAGGTGTTGTAAAACTTGTACCTGTTGCGGTATGTGTCAACGTAGTAGCATCTGTAAACCATTTATATATACCTGATGCACTTGGGCTTACGATATTCAATATTTTTGTACCACTTCCACAAATATCAGGGGTGTTACCTGAAACATTTGGAACATCAGACCATCCCTGTTTCGTTACAATTAAGTTGGCTATTGCCATACAATTTCCTGATGAAACAGTTACTTTATAAGTATCCGAATTTCCAGCTTGTATCGAGCTATTTGCTTCAAAAGTCTGACTCGTAGCAGATGCAATAATTCCAGCTAAATTTTGCCACTGATACGTATATATTCCATTGCCACCAGTAGGATTAGCAGTCAAAGTAGTTGAATTATTCAATATCCCTGTTATACAAAAAGCATTTATTCCAGTAATCGTAGCTGAAACACTTGGCGTAATTTCAATATCAATTTTTGTTCTTGGGCTTTCGCAATTATTTGTATCTTTTTGGCTTACATAATAACTTGTTGTACCTGCCGAAGTCGTAATCGGAGTTGGAGCAGTTCCGCTTGGTGTTCCACCAACGGCATTTGTTCCATACCAAAGTAACACATTTGAGCCTATCGCAGTGGCCGAAAGTGCCGATGCGGTAGCATTCTGACAGTACGAAACTGGCGTTGTTACTGTCGGCACAAGCGGTAAATCGTTGATAGTAACGGTAATGGTTACTTTAGGACTTTCACAGTTGGCTGGTGCTGGACTTTTCTGACTTACTTTAAAAATCTGTGTTCCGACAATTGAAGTATTCGGCGTTGGAGCAGCTCCCAAAATAGTATCGTTCGCATCGTACCATACTAAATTATTTGAGCCTGATGCCGTTGCTGTCATTGCTGTTGCGGTTGCATTTCTACAATAAACAACTGCTGTTGTAGTACTTGGGGCAGTCGGTACTGCATTGACTACAACACTTATCGACGCTCTTGTACTCTCGCAAGCATATATATTTTTCTGACTAACGTAATAGATTGTAGTTCCGAAATTTGTCGAACTTGGTGTTGGAGCAGAAGCACTCGACGTTCCACCCGATGCACTTGTCCCGTACCACAATAAATCATTACTCCCAGTTGCTGTGGCTAACAGAGCCGTTGTTATCGCACTTTGGCAGTAGTTTATTGGGCTTGTAACCGTTGGAGCAGAAGGTATGGGATTGACAGTAAAACTTGTCTGTGTACGAGTACTTTTACAAGCAAACGTATTTTCTTGCTCTACCCAATAATTTAAAATGCCTGGAGTTGTTGTATTAGCTGGCAAAATATCAGCAACAGGAATATTATACGTATGCGAACTTGTAGTTGTAGCTAAACTCGACGACACTGCCGAACCCCCAATAGCTTGATTATACCATCTTACCTTATTTGTAGTAAGTTCTTTTGACATAGTGAGAGTAACAGGATTTCCCTGACAAACAACTGCCAAAACAGGGTTTATTGTAACAGGCGGTGCTATTGGAACAGGATTGACGTTTACAACAACATCGGAAGAAAAAGAACTCTCGCAACCACTTTTTGTACAAAGCACTTTGTATGCTTTTGAACCAACCGCCGAGGGGATAAATGTATAAATAGCATTGGACGAAACTACGATACCACTTTCATACCAAGAAGTTGTGCCACCAGCACCTGCACAGCCTGTTGAATTAAGCGTAACCGATTCTCCTAAACATCTGGCTTGTGGCGATGTTGTATTGATGGTCGGAACAGGGGGTAATTGTTTGACATTTAGTGTTACTTCTGACGAGGTCCGTGGGCAAGTTGTAGCCGCTCCCTGATTTATCGACCCATCGTTATCATTATTGACACTTACATTAAAAACAACCCTGCAACGATACTTTTTTCCATCTTGAGTAAAAGGAATGGTCGTAAAGTTTAAGGTTTGAGTTGAAGCCCCCGAAATTCCTCCGCCATTGCTTACATTTCCCCAAGTATTGGTAGTTGCATCTAACACCTCCCATTGATAACTTACCACATTAGCCATAATATCAGCAGCTATAGGAACAGTGAGCGAATAATTTGCATTTTCACAAACAGCCGTATTAATAATTGTGCCAACATTATTCAAATACATCGTAGCAGGGTTTGAAGTCACCGTACAACCATTGCCATCGGTTGCAATATATCTAAATTGTGTACCTGAAATATTTGTCCCCCCTGTTGGTGAAACTTGTAAAGAGTTTCCTGAAATTAATGTCGGCGAAGCATTTGTCAGAGCAGTAAAACTTGATTCTGATGATAGTTTTCTTTGCCATTGATAGGTTATGACACTCCCTAAGCCTGTACTTGTGGTTGAAGCATTTGCCAGAAAACGAACGCTGTTGGGTTCGCAATCGAACTGCGTAACTGGGTGGGCAATAATACTTAAACTATTAACAGTTACCAAAATTGAGGCACTCGTGGCACTTTCACAACCTTCAACGGTTTTACAAGTGGCGGTATAAGTAGTAGTAGCAATAGGGCTAACTGAAATTGTTGTCGCTTCTTCACCAGTTGACCATTTTGGTGTTCCGTTCGTGCATGAGCCTGTAAGCGTTACAGAACTACCCAAACACACCGAAGCACTTGGCTGCAATGTGGGTGGTGCTAAAATTGTAAATGTTGCTTTGTAATTAGAACCATTATTACTCGAAAACAGCGTGCCACTTCCACAACCATCAAACGGATTTTGCGTGTAAATTTCTATTACATAAGTTCCTGCATTTAACCCCTGCAAGACATTAATATTTTGTGCATCGTTTTTCCAAGTCTGATTTCCCCCGCAACCTCCTGCATCATTCGAGGCAAAACCAAGCACAAAACTCGAAAACGAACCTACACTACCACTCTGTGGATAAATTGCATAATTGAAACTTCCATTCGAAATATTACAACCGTTACATTTATAGGTGTTGTTTTGTCCCCCTGCAATGACTAACGAACAACCTACCCCAAAAACGCCCAACGAACCTCCAAAGTTTGGGTTGGCTGCTTGGTCTGTTTGTAGGTCGTAGTAGGTATTACCACTACCATTTTTATTTAGTATTACATACGATTCGTAAATACCTCGATTATTATCATTCTGTTGTTGTGCAGATGATATATATGAAATAACAATACTAATGAAAAAAATAATGTTCTTCTTCATATAATCTATTTAATAGTTGGAATTTCTACTGTTCAATAACTCATTTACTACCTCCACAACCATCAATAAATGCTTCAAAAATAGCCCCTTGCTCTACTCTAAAACCAGGGTTCAGCAAAATCTTTTTGGCGGCATCGTATTTTACATTGACGCCAACTTCGAGCAAATTTGAAGCCAAAATCATACCTGGTGACTCAAATTTAACTGTACTACCATTCGATATTTTCTTGCTTAAATCATACCCAAAACACGGAAATTCGCCTTGTATATAGACGGTAAAACTCTTGGGTGGTAACGAAATGAAAATTCTATTTTGAGCATCAGTTGTGGTGGTTAAAGTTGATGATTTTTGCAGAATATCCGTAAACTTTGTTCCTGATGGATAACGCCCAGTATTAGCAATCAAATGATTAACTTTCAAACTATCATCATCAAAATTGATGGCCACAATTACTTCACGTTTTCCTGCACTTCCAGTCGAATCGAGTTGATAAATTAGGCTTCGCCAATGTTTACCCTTTTGGTAAAAATTTGGACTCGGCACAGGATTCAACGCTCCTCCATAATGATTGAGATAATGAACAGTCTGCGAACCATTGATAAATCGTTTTTGAATCTGTAAAAGTTGGTCGATTTCATTTTTCAAAGGCTTTAAACCAGTAGGATGATAATCAAAACCATAAGTATCCGTGCCATAAGTAGTATTATGAGCAGGATACCCATAATAATCAGCATAAAAAACCGTCGGCACACCTAACTGATTATTGGTTAAAATATAAGCATACGCCAAAATGGAATTTTGCCAAATAAGAGCATCACCATAAGTAGGATTTGAACTTCTGAAATCGTGGTTATTCACAAAAGTCACCAAATTAAAACCACTCATGCCACGTCCATCTCTAAAACTATTATAAAAAGCATTTCGAGCATCTGCTCCGTTATCGCAGGCTTGTTTGAGGGCATCTCTCAACGAAAAATCAAACACTTTTGGCTGAATTGCCGTGCGAGCTGCCGCACTCATTGAAGCGTTTACATCGGCCACCCAATTTTGAATAGCTGGATTTTCTTGGCCATACCACTCTCCTACTACTAAATCTGGAATTTTATTGGCATTATACATTTCTGTAAGCATTTCCCCAACAAAATTTGCTTCAAAATGCTTGATAGCATCCATTCTCAAGCCTCTCACTTGTAACTCATCATACGACCATTTTGTCCAAGCAATCAAGGTATCACGAGCCATTGATTGATTATGGTCATAATCATAAAAATAGTCCATACTTTGCATGCTCCATTGTGGGCCAATACACGTAGTAGTTGCTCCACCTGCGGTGCTTGCTCCGCCTTCATTCCAGTTCGGTCTGAATGATTTCCAGTTACTTCCACCACGACCACTTGGTAAACCCGTAAAATCTGTAAATGTTTGAAACTGAACTTTATACGCCGAAGAATTCCAATTGGAAGGATTAGCAATATCGGTGCTACCCGTCGTGTACCAAATCTTTGATATTCGATGGTCGGTGTAATCTCCGCACAAATTAATTGCCTGAATCACCAGCGTATCGCCTGTTGAATTAAAATTAGAGGTATCAAGCGTAATTTTAAATTCATCAATATCATTCGTAAAATCAAAAGTATTCCAGTAGCCTTGCTTTAAATTTGTTACGTATTCAGCACCCGATGCGGCAATATCGGTATTGACGTTAATTGCCGTATTTTTCGAGTCACAACCGTTCACAAAATCCCAAGCTTGTCCACCTCCAGCTTTAGTCGTAGTTGCAAAAAACATGATTTTCTTCCCAATATACCCACCCGACCGAGAGCCAATACTTACATAGTACGTACCTGTTCCCAAGCCAGTAGTTCCACCAACAGGAATTATCATCCGTACTCTATCCGAAGGAAAAGGCGACTTGTAAGAAGTATTCGGGCAAGAACCGTCATTTCTGCCTGCATAAAAAAGCATGTATTCTTTTACGGCATTATTAGCTTCGGGCTTTCCACCGTCACGATGATTATACACCATATCGCCTACGGGCTTTAAGTTATTTGCCATAAAAGTCGCCACCATTTCTTTGATTTCAACCTTTGTGCCGAGCGATGTCTGCGTAGAATTTTGCCCGATAAATAAATCTTTGGGGTCATAGCCTCCCGATTTATTTCCATTCCCAGCAAATGGTGGAAACCAAATGTGTGTAAAACCAGCCGCTGAAAGTTCGGGAGCTTTATTTTTGAGGGTATCTGACCAATTATAGCCTTGACCAGTTTTTGGATAATCCCAATAAAAACCTTGAAATAGTACCTGTTGTGCAAAAATAGAGGATATTCCTCCGAAATAAATCCAGAGAAAATGCGTGAATTGTTTCATTATACTTGTTGGGTTATAAGTAGCGTCGTTGAATCAAATTTAACATAAATGTTGTATTTGCCAACACAAAACTATATTTTTTTATAATTTATATGATAAAACTTATATTATCAATAAAAAACGAAACATATATTTGACGAATTAAGCAACAAAAAAGCCGTCTCAAACGAAACAGCTCTTTGTGTACAACCCTAACCACTATGATGAAACATAATCTACTTAATATATTTACGCTGGCCGAAGTTTCGGCCAATGCTAAAAAATCTACCTAATCCTAAAAAATGATACAATTCGTATATCCCCAAAGCGAGCAAAACTCCTATCAATAAAAATTGTAGCGGATAAATCAGAATTAAATGCCCAAGACTTGTGTAAATTTCTAAAAACATATCGCTCCTTTTTGGGGTTAAATGAACAGAACAAAGGTCTGAAAGTATTTTTAATAATTTTAGCGTAAAAACCCCTGATTTTTAATACGTATTTCACGGTATTTCTACTTACATTCCTCCACTCAATCTGTTTTTCTTTCTTAAAAAACTATTTTATTTCACTCTCAAAAAGCAATAAAAAATGAAAATAACTATCAAAACCGCTGTAAATCAATCGGTTAATGACGTATGGAATCAATTTGATGATAAATTACTCCTCAAACTTTCTCCACCATTTCCACCCGTAAGGCTTATTTCATTTGGACAAAAAATTGGTGAAAAAGTCACACTTGAACTAAACTTTTTTATTATACGGCAGCTTTGGGTCAGTAAAATAACAGATTCTTATTTATCGGTAGCAGAATCATACTTTATTGATGAAGGCGTAACGCTTCCTTTCTTTCTAAAATACTGGAAACATAAACACCGCATAGTGAGAAATAATGCTTCTCAAAACAAGTCAGGAAGCATAATTATTGACGAAATTGAGTTTAGGACACCCACTATTTTGACAGATTACATTTTTTATCCTATCTTGTATCTTCAATTCCTTTATCGCAAACCAATTTATCGAAAATTTTTCACCCTTCGCCCTTGAAGGAGGGTTAAAAAGGCTCCCCTTTAGGGCGGGGGGGTGTGTACTACACTATGAAATTAAACATTACTTGGAAAATCTTCATCGGCATGACGCTCGGTATCATTGTCGGTTATTTTATTCACAATCATTTTGATTTAGGGCAATTTGGTATCAAAGATGCGGCATTACTTACCCCCGAACAGGTTAAAGCTAACGAAGGCATGAAAGATTGGAGTTCGTATTTGCAATTGCTTTCAAAGATTTTTTTACGCCTGATTCAGATGATTTTAGGGCCTTTAGTATTTTCAATTCTTACCGTAGGAATTGCTAAACTCGGAGATTTTAAAGTAGTTGGTCGCATTGGACTTAAAACACTCGGCTATTTTTATTTTGCTACAATCTTATCATTAGCAGCAGGTATGATAGCCGTAAATGTCATGAAACCTGGCAAAGTAATGACACTCGATTTGCCAAGTACGGGAACAGATACTGGTGTTGAAGCCAAGAAAATGACGCTCGAAAACTTTATTACGCATGTTTTCCCAAAAAGTATTTTTGAAGCACTTTCTACCAACGAAGTATTACAAATTGTAGTATTTTCTTTGTTTTTTGGTGTAGCGTTGAAAAAAAAAAAAAAAAAAGGTAAGAATGTAACTAAAGCTCTCGATGCCATTTCGGAAGTAATGTTTAAGATTGTGGGTTATGTTATGACCTTTGCCCCTTATGCGGTTTTTGGTTCGGTTGCGGCCGTCATTGCAGCTAAAGGTTTAGGTGTTTTGGGTGGTTATTTATATTTAATTATTTGTTTCTTCGCCACGCTGGCCTTTTTTATTATCATAGTTTTGTGGGTAATATGTCTCACGCAAAAAATTGATTATTGGAAACTTTTGAAATATGTAAAAGATGCACTTTTCTTATCGTTCAGCACCGCCAGTTCGGAAGCATCAATGCCATTACAGATTGAACAACTCAAAAAATTCGGTATTTCTGAGCGTATCATTAGTTTTGTTTTACCGCTTGGTTATTCGTTCAACCTTGATGGCTCAATGATGTACATGACTTTTGCAACAGGTTTTATTGCTCAAATATACGGTATCGAACTAACACTTGGTCAACAAAT
>JAIYBU010000236.1 GCA_027488335.1 Cytophagaceae bacterium | reverse complement strand
GATTTTTTAGGTGAAAAATTTCTTCAACTACCTGAAAGTCAAGCAATAAAGGCATTGCTCGAACGCTCAAAAAGAGGTTTGAGTTTTGGCGAAAAAACCGTGGCAAAAGTAACACCTAAATTCAAAAACTTGCCAAATTTAGTGGGTATGGAGCGTTTGTTGGAAATGATTGCCATTCTGACGATTTTGTGCGAAAGCGAAGACAAACAAGACCTAACGACCAACCCTATTTCTCTCCGAAATGAGGTTGATTCAGCTCGAATGAACAAAGTATTTGAGTATGTGATGCTCAAATACCAAGAAGAGATTCAGTTGAAAGACGTTGCCGATTTGGCAAATATGAGTGAGTCGGCTTTTAGTAGGTATTTTAAGAAACGTACTCGCCGCACTTTTACGCAGTTTTTGGCCGAAATACGCATCGAACACGCTTGCAAGCTATTGATGGTTGATAAAATGAGTGTAGCCGAAATTTCGTTTGAAAGTGGCTTTAATAATCTTTCAAATTTCAATCGCCAATTCAAAGCCATAAAGAAAATAACGCCTTTAGCATATCGAACGAAGTTTTTAGAATAGCACACTGACCACAGTCGATAGTCCACAGAGGTTAAAAAAATAGAATCACTGTCGTCTATCGACTATTGTCCGTTGACTTTATAAATTAATGCTTTGGGCAATCGCATTGGCTTTTGCCTTTAAATATTCCCCACATAAATCCCCTTTTCTTTCGGTAAGAACCATTTTTTTTTCTACGGCCCCCGCCGTTTACTTCTTTTGTTTCGCTGATGCTATTTGTTTTATAATCAGATGCTTGCGAAAATTCAGGCGTTAAAGCCATTATTCCCAAAAGAGATAATATTGCTACTTTTTTCATTTTCTAAGGTTTTATTATTCAACGTTTTCTTTCTTCAAAAATTACGCCACCGTCAGACTTTCAACCGAAAAAGCCAAAGGTTTTTCGGCAAAAAGCACTTTAGTTTTTGCCCACGTGATTTTGAAAAGCTCCGAAACTCGATAATTATTCAAATCTTCTTCCGATTTCCAATGGCTATGAGTCATATAAATATTGGGTTGATTGATGTCTCGCATCAGTTCAAGATGACAACACCCCTCCATAGCTCTAATTTTGTGTTTAGAACTATTAAATATTTCTTCAAACTCACTAACTTTATCGGCTTGAAAAGTCATTCTGACGTAACGTATGAGCATAATTTTATCATTTTTGCAAAAATATAACAACTAATTCGGGAAATTATAAAATACAAGGGTTTTATATTTATTTTGCACCCACTTTATCAAATCATATTCTATGGAAGGTTCAAACAATCGTCGTTCATTCATTCAAAAAAGTTTTTTGGGACTTACTTCTATATTAGGGAGTGAAGTAGTTTTTGCAAAAAATCTCCCAAAAGAAGTAAAAATTCTGGGAGAAAAAGCCTTTATCGACCTTCCCGAAGGCAAAAATAAAGAGTTGATGTTACTCAACGACCGCCCATGGAATGTTGAAACACCCCCACATTTGCTCGATGATGAAATTACGCCAGCCGATAAAATGTTTATTCGCAACAATGGCAATCTACCCGAAAATATCGATGCCACAAAATGGGAATTAGTCATTGATGGAGAATCGGCAAAGGCTCGTAAAGTATTCACGTTGAATGATTTAAAGACAAAGTTTAAGACCTATACCTACCAACTCACGCTCGAATGTGCGGGCAATGGTCGTTATGGTTTTAGCCCACAAACATCGGGAAATCAGTGGCAAGATGGAGCCGTAAGTTGTGCCGAATGGACAGGCGTACGACTACGTGATGTGCTTGAAAGTGTAGGCATAAATGCTGATGCCGTTTATATTGGCTATTACGGGAAAGATATTCATTTGAGTGGAGATGCCACAAAATCGCCGATTTCGAGGGGCGTACCGATGAAAAAAGCCCTCGAAGACGAAACACTTTTGGCTTGGGCAATGAATGGCAAGGATATTCCTGTTATGCACGGTTTTCCACTTCGACTGGTAATTGGCGGTTGGCCAGCATCGGTTTCGGGCAAATGGTTGAGCAGAATTTCTATCCGAAATAAAATACACGATGGCGAAAAAATGAGCGGACATAGTTATCGAGTACCATCGTATCCGATTGAAGCAGGAGGAAAAATTGCCGATGCCGATTTAAAAATTATCGAATCGATGCCCGTAAAATCGGTGATTACGTACCCAAAATCAGGTGCGATGCTCGAAGAGGGCCGCACACTCGACTTACGTGGACACGCTTGGGCAGGAGATTTAGAAGTAAAAAACATGGAGATTTCGATTGATTTTGGGGCAACTTGGCAAAAATGCGATTTACGTAAACCTAAAAATCGTTTGGCTTGGCAACGATGGTCAACTAAAGTAAATTTCCCGAAAAAAGGTTACTATGAAATTTGGGCAAAAGCAACCGATGCAAATGGAATTGCACAACCAATGATTATTCCTGCGTGGAATCCAGGTGGATATTTGAATAATTCTTGTCACCGAATTGCCGTAAAAATTGGTTAAACCAAAGCCGATGGCAGCTTTCAACTGCCATCTCAGCATAAAATCAAGTTTTTGACTTGAATCAACTATGAAAAACTTACATAAAATATCGCTTCTCATTTTTAGTGCCGTAATAATGATTAGTGCAGGCTTAAAGCAAGAAAATTTGGAAAGTCAAAAGGCTTCAAAAGTAGCCGTTATCGACTCAGTAAAAATTGATAAAGCAACTGGCCTAATTGTCGATAAAGGACTTGACATCGTGACGGCACATTGCACAGGTTGCCATTCGAGTAAACTAATTACGCAATTTCACACCGACCGTGCAGGTTGGCTCGAAAAAATCAGATGGATGCAACAAAAACAAAAACTTTGGGCATTGGGCGACGCCGAACCAGTTATTCTTGATTATTTGGCAAAAAATTATCCAGCCTCAGAAACTGTTAACCGTAGAGCCGCTTTGAAGGATGTAGAATGGTATAAATTAAAGTAATTTATACCATTCTACACATCAGTTATATATTACTTTTCCTTTACTGAGGCTTAGGCGTTTATCGACACAGGCAGGAGTTTCTTCTTCGTAGTGAGTCACATAAATGAGCGTTTTGTTGAGTTCAAGTACTAATTCGTTAACTAAATCTCTGAAATAAATTACGTGTTCGTAGTCGAGCCCTTGGCATGGCTCATCGAGCAGTAGTAAGGGTGGATTTTTCACCAATGCTCTCGCCAAAAATACTTGTCGCTGTTCACCTGTGGAGAGTTGATAAATTTTCCTTTCAGATAAATGACTGATATTCAAAAGTTTAAGATAATTATCAGTTATGGCTCGTTCTTCATCAGTTAATTTCTTAAAAAGCCCTGCCGAATCGAAAAGGCCCGATGCTACCGCCTTCCAAACTTCCGTACTTCGAGTAAAATACAGGTGTAACTCTGGAGAAACAAAGCCAATGCGGTGCTTAATATCCCAAATACTTTCGCCGCTACCACGCTTGCAGTCGAACAAATCATAATCATTTTGGTACCCTTGTGGATTATCGCCCGTAATCAAGCTCAAAATTGTACTTTTCCCCGAACCATTCGGACCCATTAATGCCCATTTTTCGCCACGTTTTACTTGCCAATTCACACCGTCAACCACATTCACACCTTTGTAGGTAACGGTCACATTTCGCATATTTAGGGCGTAGTTGAAATCATTTTTAGCTGGAATCTGCTTTATTACCGCCAAAATATCAGCATTTATCTTTATACCCGAACTCTGGGTAAGTTGTTGAAAATCAGAAATTTGTGTAGAACTTTTCTTTATTTTTCCATTTTGAAGCTCAATAACATGTGTGATACACGAAGGAATTTCTTTGGGAGTCGTAACGATGATAATCTGAATACCAGAAGCTGCCACATGATTAAGCACTTGATGCAAAGTAGCACGGCTCTCAATGTCAAGTCCAACAAACGGATTATCGAGTAAAAGAACTTTTGGTTTACGCAGCAACGAAAGCGTTATGAGCGTACGACGAGTTTCACCGTTTGATAAAGTGACAATTTTTCGTTCGAGTAAATGACTGATTTTAAGTAAATTAGCGGCCTTAACCAATTCATCTTCCGTGTAAGGCAACGGTGGTAAATCAACCGATTTTTCATCGACTGTACCAATAGGCTTTATTTGATTTTGTAAAATTTCTCGTACCGTTGGCGATATCTCGGCATCTTGCGAGTTGAAGCGTTGTTGATAATATTGTGTTGCTGCCTGTACAATTCTATTAAAACTATAATCTTTTGCCACGAAAGCAATTTCTTCATAATTGGGCTTCGTAATTTGGCCTTTTGTCGGGAAAATCTTTCCTGCAATCGCTTCCAGAAAAGTGCTTTTTCCTGAGCCATTTCCCCCAATAATCGCCCAATGTTCGCCATTTTGGGTCTGCCAGTTAATCGTTGACAAAACCGTACGGTCGCCTTTTTGAATACTTACTGCATCGAATACTATCATCAAATTTGTTAGTTTACCTTTTTGTCTGCAAGATAGCCTATTTTTAATTTTACAAGAAAAAATATCAGACAGCTTACAGAAATATTGTGTTGATAAACCTATTTTGCCAAATACTGGTTATAGATTTACCTGCAAATAAAAACTATGAAAATAAAAATCTTATGTTTTGGCATCACTCGTGACATCATCGGGCAGTTTGAATACGTAACTTCGCTCGAAAATGACGCTACCGTTGCCGACTTAAAACAGCATCTTTCAGCAAATTTTCCTACTTTTGCAACCCTAAAGTCGCTTAGAGTAGCCATAAACTCTGAGTATGCCGAAGATACGGCAACTCTGAAAGAAAACGATGAAATTGTATTGATTCCGCCAGTTAGTGGTGGCTGAGAGTTGTGGAGCGAATCATGTGACTGACTCCAGTTTCGCAGTAAATTATTAAACAAAGAATAGAATTTAAGAATGGAAAATCCTGTTTTGATTTTTGGTGCGGGGAATCTCGGAAAAATAGCCTTAGATATTTTCAATCGAAATAATGTGGTGGTGTATGGTTTTTTAGATGATGATAAAAAACTGCACAATACCGAAATCGGCGATGTAATGGTTTTGGGCGAAACCGACGACGATGGTTTCTTGAAGCTAATCGGACAAAAAACTGAAGCATTTGTGGCTCTCGAAAACACCAAAGAGCGTAAAAAACTCATCGAAATGCTCAATAATCGCCGTAAAACGATGCCTATCAATGCGGTGCATAATACGGCAGTTGTTTCGGCTGATGCTTTTATTGGTCACGGAAATTTGGTGGCTGCTCGTGCCATCGTCAATCCTTATGCAAGTGTAGGAAATCATTGTATCATTAATGCCTCGGCAGTGGTTGATATTAATGCCAGCGTGGGCGATTACGTGCAAATCGGTGCGGGTGCCATCATCAACAGCGAAGCAGTTGTGGAAGAAGGGGCTTTTATTGGTTCAGGAGCCGTGATTATTTCAGGCGTGACGATTGGTAAAAATGCTCGTGTTGGGGCAGGTTCGGTAGTTATCGAAAATGTAGCCGATAGTACTACCGTTTTCGGAAATCCAGCGAAAAAAATATAATTAGTTGGCAGTTTTCAGTGTGCAGTCAGCAAAAATGTATACTGAAAACTGCCAATTGTTCAATGCTCTTTTGCAAAGTTTTTTTCTCCTGCCTCAATCGCAACTTTTAAATGATTTTCTTTGGGCGGAATTGGGCAACTATAACCTGCACTAAAAGCACAGTAAGGATTATAAGCTTTATTGAAATCTAAATAAATCTTGTCGCCCGAAACTTCTTTCATTCTTAAATCAAGGTAACGCCCGCCACCGTAGCTATCCTTTCCATTGGTCAAATCTTTGAACGGAATAAACAAGTAATCTCGGTATTGCGGTAAGTTTCTTAATCTAAGCGATTGATATACAGCCAGTTTATACGATTTTCCATCCATTTCAAATTTCAATTCTCCAAATTTTGTATAAGTAGCCGTTTGCCCCGATGAGGTGGGTACTTCAAAAGGTTTCCCTCGTTTTTTGGCTACAAACTCACACTCAACTTTAAATTTCTCATTAGGCTCGTAGAAACGTAAATACTCAAAATCTTCTTTCTTGAGGGGAGAACTCGCATTTTTCAAAAAATCCGCTTTGTATTCTTCTCGGTGTTTTTCTATTTCGGCTTTAAAATCCTGACCAAAAATAGTTAGAGGAAAAAGAGCAATAATTGCGAAAATAAGTCTTTTCATTGTGCGATTGGTTTGACTGTTTTGGCAATAAAAATACTTATAAAAATCATAATCATGGAAAAATATCCTACGTAGGGATAATTTTCGAGATACCCCGATGGTGTTTTATGAATGATAAATCCGCCGATGTTCGTTGCAATAGCTTGTGCAAATAACTGAACCGAAGAATTGATTGCCATAAAACTACCTCTTTGTCGTGAACTTACGACATTTGAAACGATTGCTTGCGTAGGAATCAGGCGACCATTTGAAAACACAAAAAATATTCCAGAAATGAATAAAACTCCCCATAAAACACCCGAAAACATATTAGTTATCAAAAAAATTGGAATCATGGAAAGCAAGGCAAAAATCACAAATACTGGATATTTACCCTTACGGTCGGCCAATTTTCCGACCATCGGAGCCGAGAAAATCGTGAGTAGCCCACCCACAAAATAAATCAAAAAGATATTATCTTGACTAAAACCAACATTAGCCACCAAAGTCGGCGAAATGTACGGAATGATACTAAAATGTCCTAACATAATAATGGTAGAAAGACACAAAGCACGAAGTTGATTGGGATTTCGGGTAATGTCAGTAATAACGGCAAAAGGGCGTTCTTTGGATTGACGATTTTTTAAGTGTTTGTCGAGTGTCGGAACGTAACGATAAATCAGAAAAATAACCAATACGCCAAGCCCACCAAGCACCAAAAATGGTGAATGCCAGCCGAAGTGATTGGCCAAATAAAGTCCCGCAGGAATACCCACCACCGAAGCCAACGAAAAAGCAGTTGTGATAAAACCCATGGCCGTTGCACGACGCTCATACTCAAAAGTATCCGCCACGATTGAAAGCACTTGAGCTCCAATCAGCCCACCGAATACGCCCGCAATTACTCTGCCTAAAATTAAGATTTCATACGTTGGAGCAACTGCACAAGCGAGCGTACCAAGCACAAACCCCGTGTAGGCAAAAAGAACAATCTTTTTTCGGTCGTAATTATCAACAAAAAAAGCCGACAGAAAACCAGAGATTCCTGCACTTAGGCCATATGCCGATACAACAAAGCCAAATTGTCGGGGCGAAATATCAAAAATTTTCATTAATTGTGGTCCCAACGGCATCATTATCATAAAATCTATGATGTGCGTAAAATTAATACAGGCCAATATAAATAGTAGTAGTTTTTCTTTTTGAGTCATTTAGGAAGTTCTTTTGTGACTTATGCTTAGTTTTGCAACGAAAGGGAGTGGAAAATAATTCCTTGCGTTGAGTTGACTATTTGAGATTTATCCTCGAAAAAGATTAATTTCACGCTTGAATCTTCATCAAAACCAACATGCCAAACGATTTTATTATCAGCCAATTACCATCTAACAAAATATTACTCGAAGGAAAGGAATATGATTTTTATAGCGGTACGGCTTACTTGGGCATGAATCAAGATGCCGACTTTAAAAAATTATTGATTGAGGGTATGAGTCAGTACGGAATGTCATTTGGAAGTTCTCGAAACGGCAATCTACAACTCGATATTTACGACCAAGCCGAAGAAAAAATAGCTCGTTGGGTGGGGGCAGAAAAAGCACTAACGGTTTCGTCGGGAATGATGGCTGGGCAAGTCGTGGCACAATATCTTAAAACGCAGAATGTAACGTTTTTTTATGCACCCAATAGTCATTCAGCCAACTTTCATGAGCCTAATGTAAGTTTACCCAGTGTTAGTTTTGAGGGTTGGGCAAATACTATTTATCAAAAAGTTGCGGAGAAAAATGCCCCACACTCGGTCATCGTATGTAATTCTTGTGATGCTATCAAACTAAGCCCCTACCATTTTGATTGGACGAGTAAATTGCCACAAAATCAGGCTATTACACTCATCATTGATGATTCACATGGTTTGGGAATTACGGGAGAAAATGGTTCGGGAATTTTTAAGCAAATAGCCGTCCATGAGAATGTAAGATTGGTAGTTGTTAGCTCATTGCATAAAGCGATGGGTATTGCGGGCGGCGTAGTTTTTGCCGATAAAGATTTGATTCATACCCTCCGCTACACTGCTTTTTTTGCTTCCTGCTCACCAATTGCACCTGCATATCTATACGCTTACATGTACGCTGATAAAATTTACGAGAAAAACCAGCAAAAATTAAAGGCTAATATTCAACATTTTTCGTCTCAATTATCTGATAATCAATGGTTGTTTAATTCTATCGAAAACTACCCCGTTTATTACTCTTTGCGAGACGACCTCTACGATTTTTTATTTCAGGAACGTATCTTTATTTATAGTTTTGCCTATCCAATCAAAACGGGCAAACCCAACACACGCATTGTGTTGAGTTCGTGGCATACAAGCTCTCAAATTGATTATTTGATAGATAAAGTCAAAGAATTTTGTAAGGTTTCTGAAGTCTGACTCTTCACGACCGTAACAGTCTAGCCCTTTTGCGAAGTAAATTAATTACTTCTTTTTCTCCAGCCAAATGAGCTGTACCAACCGCAAAGAATATAGTTTTTTTTGACTAATTTGGGCTATTTTTCAACCAATGCGTTTTTTTGTAAAAAGGTAAGGGGTTCATAGCGTGTACAAATAAGAATCAAGCAAGGTTTTTACCATAGTATTAAGGCTTTTCTTCTTTATATGCTTTCAAAAAGGCCTGAAACTTTTCTTATACTTTACTGAAATTCTTTATATGACCCAAGAGGCTTGTTTTGATTGCGAAGTCTTCTCAAAACCCAAAAGTTAGCCTTCCAAAGTTTAAAGTCCGAAAATGCTATTATTTTGCATTTACACCATTTCTTCTATCCCCCTCTTCAACTCAAATCGGCTAATTGCAGCCAATCATTGGCAACACTTTCTTTTATTTTTGAGAAGAAATTAGTTTCAAATTTTCTTGTGCAACTTGGTTCGATGGGTCGAGTGAAACTGCTTGTTTCAAATCGGCAATTGCCCCAGCTTTATCATTCAGATTATATTTTGCAATAGACCTATCGGTGTAATACGTCGAAGGATTCGTATCAATATTTTCAATCACATACGTATAATCTTCGATGGCTTCCTTAAATTTATTAAGTTTTAGATACGCATAGGCCCTTGCCCCTCTTATCTTGAAAAGTTTATCATGCGATGGTAAACTCATTGATTTATTATAATCTTCAATCGCCTTCGCTGGATTACTTTCTACGAGTGTTATTCCTCGATTGAAATACACATTTCCTACGGTCGAGTCAAGAGCAATAGCCTTATCGTACATCTGCAATGATTTTGGAATATCTTTTTTCAAAGCATACACATTGGCCAAAATCTCGTACGTATGATAACTATTGGTGTTTATCGCCAACGCTCGTTCGCCAAATTCTTGCACTTTATCAAACTGGCTTTGTCGGCCATATTCATCGGCCATTGATTCCAAAATACTGTAATCGTTCGGATACTGCTCGTAGGCATTACTCCATAAACTAAAGTTATCTTTCCAAGTTTTTACTTGTTGCATAGTCAGAACTAAGCAAATAAAGCCAAAGAAACTTCCAATTGCCAGTAATATGCTTGTTTTTTTAAAATACTCGTCTATTCCGTAGAAAACCATGAAAAATAACCCCACATAAGGCAAATACGAGTATCGTTCAGCCATGAAAGCTTTACCAACTGATAAAAATTGTAATACCAAAAAGATTGTTGCCAAGAAAAACCCCCAACCAAAGAAAATGTATTTCTTGCGACTATAAGACCAAACCATGATGACAATTGATGCTATAAAGAAGGCAATCGCAAGAAAATATTTAGAGCTGATGACACTTCCTGAAACTGGGTACGGATGTAAATTAGAAAGCCCGAAAGGCAAAATTGCCATCAAGTGATATTTCAAATAACCAAACATCGGGTAGGCGATTCGCTCTAAGCCCGAAAATGGTGGATTCGCAAGAGCCTGATGTTTAGCTTCCATCGTAAACAAACCATAGAAATCTCCACCCGCTTGCACATTGATTGACATCAAACCAAAGAAAAGAGCCACCGCAAAAAAAGCACTTTTCTCAAGCAAGTTTTTGACTGAAAGCCATTCTCGACCTTGCCAATAATCAATCAATAATAAAACCACTGGTAAAGTCACAGCCATGGCTTTCGACAAAGCTGAACAAACAAACAATACAAGACTGATAATCAGCCATTTACTATTATTTTCTTTACGAAAGTTTAAATAACTTAAACACGAAAGCAAAAAGAAAAAAACATACAAAACATCTTTACGTTCGGCAATCCACGCCACTGATTCTACGTGCATTGGGTGAAGCCCGAAAACCAACGCCGTCAGAAAAGCGACGATGTTTTTACCTTCAGTCAATCTCTGAATAAATTTAAAGACCAAAACCGTGTTGATGGTATGAATAACGACATTCGTTACGATGAAAGAAGTTGCTCCTTTACCGAACAAAATCACATTCAATGCCAACGAAAGCATCGTGATGGGGTGGTAGTTGAGTGCCACGATTCGCCCCATTAACGTTTTAATGTTTGCTCCCGTCGGATTTAGCACCAAAGCATTGTTTGTCACATAATGCTGGTCGTCCCATTCTACAAAACCGTTTTTGAATGCTCCAACGTAGGCTATGAGTGTAGCTATGACCAAAATTACGACCCAAACAATTGGAAGAATACCTTTTGAAGATTGAGCCGCAGCAACGTCTTGTGGTTTAGTAGTAGGCTTTTGAGAGAGATTTTTAGCTGACTTTGGTTGTTTCGACATTATTCTTGTATTTTTGGTTTGTAGCTATACAAATCTCATTCCAAAAATTATCCAATCAACCAAATCTTATCTTCTTCGTTGCCTTGTTCCTTCCATTCTACTAATACCCGTTGTGTATCAAGCGTATTTACACGCATACCTGTATAATCGGGTTGAATCGGTAAATCTCTTTCGTAACGGCGGTTGATTAGGCACAGAAGTTCCACTTTTTCGGGGCGACCAAACGCTTGCATAGCATCAATGGCCGCACGCACCATTCGGCCTGTTGCCAATACATCATCAATCAAAATCACTTTTTTGTTTTCAATGACAAAAGGCACTTTGGTTTCGTTGGGTTTTAACGGACTATCTCTCCGTCTGAAATCATCACGGTAGAAGGTCGCATCCAGATGCCCCAATTTTATATCAACGTGTGTTTCTTCGATTAATTTTTTGGTGATACGTTCGGCCAAATAAATGCCTCGTGGTTGAAGCCCCAAAATTACTGAATTCGAGAAATCTCCATGATTTTCAATCAGTTGTTGACACAAACGATTGATTGTAATATCAAGTAAAGGGTTACTAAGAATGAGTCGGTTCATACATCTATACTAATGAATGATGAATAGTGAACGGCTCGCCATAGCGACGGTCGCCGTAGCGATGGTGAATTTTGCAATGAAATAATATGCAATAATTACCATTTAACTACATACATCATTTGGGTTCATGTTTTAAATTGTAAAACTAAGCAATTGGTGTGCTAATTGCATAAAATATTAAGAACTTTGCAGAAAATTTTTATTTAATAATTGTTCGGCTGTATGCTTTATGCTGGTATGCTTTATATTTTTTATTTTCAAACAAAGCAACGTTGCCTAAATCCTACTGCCTAAATCCTAAAAATATGAAATATTTAATAGCTGGGCTTGGCAATATAGGTCCAGAATATGCACTTACCCGACACAACGTTGGTTTCATGGCTCTCGATAGGCTGGCGGTTCAACAAGGCTTTACTTTTAAGATGGAACGCCTTGCTTACACGGCCGAGTTTAAGTATAAAGGAAAACAGATTTATTGCATTAAGCCAACCACTTATATGAACCTCAGTGGCAATGCCATCAATTATTGGTTACAGGCTTTGAAAATTCCAACCGAAAACCTATTGGTGATTTGCGACGACCTCGCTCTGCCTTTCGGGAAGCTCCGACTTAAAACAAAAGGCTCGCATGGTGGCCAAAATGGTTTACGAAATATTGAAGAGAAATTGGGCACAAATGCTTACAACCGATTGAGGTTTGGAATAGGCAATAATTTCCATGCGGGCAAGCAAGTTGATTATGTGCTAAAAGCCTTTAATGACGATGAAATGATTCAGCTGGTCGATAGATTAGACCGTGTTGGCGAAATAATTTTGAATTTTTGCACAATTGGTGTAGAGAGAACAATGAATTTTTACAACGAATGATTGTACTTTTTAAAGAATTTTCACATTTATCGTTTTTAGAATAAAATATAAGTTGCACTTTTTTAATACAAATAATATTTTGTTTTTGCACTAAAAAAATACCTAAAATTTCTTTAATATTAGAAAAGTCCAAATATTTTTAGAACATTATTCGGTTGCTATCCATAGACAATATTTGGATTGTATTATTTTCTCGCATACCTTTGCATCGTTATCCACAAGGAAAATAAGACAAAACAATGAAAAATTCATTTAAATCTGTTATATTTGCATTGGTATTCGGGTCATTCATGACTACTGCAAATATTGTAAAAGCAAATGACCGTGATTCAGCCTCAAACGAAGTAATTTTAGTTAGAGGTGCTGAAGCAAATTTCGCAAATTTCATGACGAAAAAAGCGAAGAAATTAGTAAAAACAAGTGATTGGAATGTTTTCATAGAAGTTGTGACTTTATATAATGATTCTCCGTCTAAATTCATGACATTGAGTGCCGACAAAAAAGAAGCATTTGTTACAGCAGTAGAAAACATCGAAGTAAAACTTAACAAGGTTCGTGGCAGTGAGGCAAAGGTTTGGAAGCAGAAAGTAACAACAACCGCCGCAGTAATTAAAGTTTTATGGAACTACCAATCAAACGTTGAGTCAACAGACACAGAACAGACAGTTGCTCCAGCAGCAATTGAAATGTTAGGTCGTTAAGACTCAACTTTCAAGAAGAATATTAAGTTTTCATAGTTTAATAGGTTAGGGTTGAATAGATGGACGCTTACCCCACTGCTCTCGATAGCGGTGGG
>JAIYBU010000106.1 GCA_027488335.1 Cytophagaceae bacterium | reverse complement strand
TTACTATTAATTTTATCAATTGTTTTTAAATTGTAAACAATAGCATTAGTATAGTTAGATAGTATTTGTTTGTTAAATTTATTTATAATTCTATATAAATTTAGTAAAATAGATGTAAAATCATCACCTAAGAAGTTTGTTTCTGGTTCTGTGTTCTTTCCTAATGAAATTTCTTTTACTAAACTATTCCAATTATCTTGGCTTAATAATTCAAGTTGTTTAACCAGGGTCTCTTTCATACTTCCAAACGATTTATGGCTTCATAGATTATTTTATCATTTATCGGGTATTTTTCAGAAATCACGCCAATTTTTTCGGCATTAAACTCATCATCGTGATAAAAAGATTTTTTATGGACTTGCTCTTTACCAAATTTATAACCATTTTCATTATAAGTTCTACCAAATCCATCTTCTTTTTTATATGCAAGAAACAAAATATATTTATAATGCCATAAAACATTTGATGAGTTTGGTTGAAAAACACAATCATTGAATTTTGAAGAGTAATTGATTTTCAAATATTCTACATCATCATATTCTCTTGGCAGCCCCAAAAAATCACATACTTCATTAGCTTTATAAGTATTATCATAAGTTTTACTTATTACATCATCTAATTCATCTTTGGGTGTAACCCAAACTGTACCGTTTTTTGTTGACCAACCGTTGCGTTTTATTTTATCAAAATCTATATATGGTTCGTTAAACCTAAAATCGCCAATATAACCAACGAAGGTGTCTTTTGTTACTACTCGTGAATAAATGGGTTTGCCGCTTATACATTCAGAAGAGTAGCTATTTGTTCTTTCAGCTGTGAAGTTTTGAAAATCTAAAGTTTTTCCCTTTGACGAAATTGTCTCAATGACATCTTTATAATGTTCAATTGGAAGTAACTCGTATTTTATTTCTATTAAAATACATAAGGCATATAATTGATGTTTTAAGTCGGTAGAATTATAACAATTTAAGATGAAAGTTTTTAGTTCCCCATCATCAAAGTTAGATTTTATGTGTTCAATTACTTTCATATTAGATTGTCATAGTTAAAGATGTCTTAAATTGTCAACAACGAAAAAGGCTTGGCGTTGTGGGAGAATTCGCATTTCGTCAGCCGATAAAGCCCAATTACCCTAAATCCATGTTTTTTAATCTTTAGAAGCTATTTTTATGTTCATTAAATAATTTTATTGCTCTTGCTAATGCTTCTTTTTCGTCAAGATTGCAGTTGTCAGATAATTTTATTTCTTTCGCTTTTACTCGTTGACCTAAATGTAAATCGTCTGAAAAACCCGACAATCCCTTTGCCTCTGAATATTGGTTATCTCTATCAAAATTAAATATTGCAATTCCGTTGTTATTAGATTTGTCATTTATATTAACAACCTCATACATGTAAGAAATTTTGCCGTGTATAATGTCAATATTTACAGAAGAAGTAGTCCAAGTTGATTGATATTTCAATTGTTCATTAAATGATTTTCCACGAATAACTAAGGTATCAATTCCTTGTTCAAATCTTTCAATTAAATATCTTTCGTGTCCAGAAACGCCAATATAAAAGCCTACCCAAGTTCCTTCTAAATAGTATTGTTCTAAAATTTTTTTCTTTATCCAGCTTGATTTTGTTGTTAAATAAACAATAAACGATGCAATAATTCTATACATTCCGAGTGAGATAAGCCCCCTATGAGAATTTTGTAAAAGTTATTCAGCTCTGTCAGTTTAAAGAGTTGTGTCCAAATTGTAAATACAATTGCTGTAGCAAGTCCAAAGGAAATAGAATGTAATTTTATACTTGGTGTCATTTTTATCGTTAAGTTTTATCGTTTTTAAGTTTTTGGCTCTGTTAGACTTACCACTAACGATAATGGCTTTGTGCCGAGCAGGGGAACTCGAGGGGGGAATCAAGACACAAGTATCCTCTACAAATACCAACGTTTCTTAGAAATCCAATTATTCGGTTCGCCCGCTTGCACAAAGCCTATCTTAATGTATCCAACGAGAATAAAATAATATCCAACCCAAGCAAAGTCGAAGGGAAGTAGTGTTCGTTGAGAGCAAATGCTGTAAATAATTTCTCGCAACTAATTGCAAGAAATAACGCTATGCCTTTCAATGGGGTTCTGTTCTGGCTTTGCGAAGGTGGGGTATGAAAGTAAATATACAATTAAGCACTATTGTGCATTACTCACTTTCTTTTTAGAAACTTCCTTTATTAGTTTATATTTCACAGAAGAAGCGTCTGCTGGTGGATTTTCTACATTTTCTTCGCTAATAATTAATTCATACTCATAGCCTTTTACGTAAGGAAATCCTTCAATATCATCATAGAAAAATTCCCATTCTTTTTGGTCTTCTGTCCATTTCACTTGAAGGCACTCTTTTTGCATTACACCTGCTGAACAAGGTTTGGTTTCAGCACCAATGTAAATTGTTTTTTCGTTTGCTTTTTTGTTTAAATTACAGGCTGATAGCATTATTCCCATAATACTTATCATCATTAAAATTCTAATTGTCATTTTTATTTTATTTAAGTTATAAATTTAATTATTTCTTTGATTGGTAAAGTTCTCGTACAATTTTGTTTATCACTACCTACACACAAGTGCGATACTGTGGATTATAATTTGGTTAAGTAATTGATAGTAATAGGGCATTGAAATTCGTCTAACCTTCTTTTACTAAATCAATTACTATTAGATTTTTTTAATAGGCTACGCAAACTGTAAGCCCTGCCAAACTTGGTGTTGTATTTGTGATAAACTTTCTTCTGTCTATTTTATAAGATATCTTGGTTTATACTTACGTTCAACGCTTGAATATACACCATATGTATCATATGAATGCAATTCATAATTTATGTCGTAAAAACGCATTTATGCCAGCTAAAGATAATTCTTAGCCATTCTACAATTTGATTATCCATTTCTTTGTTATAGAATTAAGCTGTATAATACTCTGGCTATCAATGATTAATAAATTCGGAGTGTATTTTTTATTTGTCTTTTTCGCTTATTTCTTACAACGCTATCAAGGATGTTTTACCAAATTTGCAAAAAAAGTGTCTTTATTTAGTCCACTCATTCCAATAAGAGTTCGTATTTATTCGTAAATGTAAAAATAATAAAAGTAATATAATACTAAAAGTATAATAAGTTAATACTCAAACATCTGTTTTGCCTTTCAAACCCCACATTTTCCTTGCAAAATCAATATAAAAATAGTAAATTTGTATATCATTCAACAAAAATAGTGCAATAAAAACCGAAAAAAGTTATATAATAATCTTCATTTAAGTAAAATTAAAGGCTAATGGCTGAGGAAACAGAAAATTTAACACCAACTGGCGACGATTCGCTATCTTCCAACAACGGCACAATTATCCCAATCAACATTGAAGACGAAATGCGTGGTGCGTACATTGATTATTCAATGTCAGTTATCATTTCTCGTGCTTTACCCGATGTTCGTGATGGACTAAAACCGGTTCACCGTCGTGTGCTTTACGGTATGGCAGAATTGGGCGTTTATCACAATCGTGCTTACAAAAAATCGGCCCGTATCGTAGGAGAGGTACTGGGTAAATTTCACCCACACGGCGACTCATCAGTATATGGTACAATGGTGCGTATGGCTCAACCTTGGTCGTTGCGTTATATGCTCGTTGACGGACAAGGTAACTTTGGCTCAATTGATGGTGATTCACCAGCGGCTATGCGTTATACAGAGGCTCGTTTAAAGCGTATCGCCGAAGAACTTTTGGCCGACATCAACAAAGAAACTGTTGATTTTCAACCTAACTTTGATGATTCACTCGAAGAACCATCAGTAATGCCAGGTAAAATACCAAACTTACTCTTAAACGGTTCGTCAGGTATTGCCGTAGGTATGGCTACTAATATGGCTCCGCATAACCTTTCTGAGGTAGTTGATGGAATTACGGCCTACATAGATAATAATGATATAACCATCGAAGAACTGATGGTACATATCAAAGCTCCCGATTTTCCAACAGGTGCAATTATCTATGGTTACAGTGGTGTAAAATCGGCATTTGAAACAGGTCGTGGACGTATCGTGCTAAGAGCCGTTGCCAATTTTGAAGTATCAAAAACGGGTAAAGACCAAATCGTTGTTACCGAAATTCCTTACATGGTCAATAAGGCGGTGATGATTGAAAAAACAGCTTCTTTGATTAATGAAAAGAAAATTGAAGGTATTTCTGATATGCGTGACGAGTCTGACCGTGATGGTATGCGTATCGTATATGACCTTCGTAAGGATGCCGTTCCGAATGTAGTATTAAATAATTTGTTCAAATATACGGAGCTTCAATCTTCATTCAGCATTAACAACGTTGCTTTATCGAAAGGTCGCCCTGTGACGGTAAACCTCAAAGATATGATTCGTTTCTATGTGGACCATAGAATGGAAATTATTACTCGCCGTACACAATATGATTTAAGAGAAGCACAAAAAAGAGCTCATATCTTAGTTGGTCTGTTGATTGCTTTAGATTATCTCGATGCCGTAATTGCACTTATTCGTAAATCGAAAGATGCCGATGAAGCTAAAGCTGCTTTGATGGCAGGTAATTTCATGACCGATAAGCAAAGAGAAGATTTTTTAACCACTGGCCTTCAACGTCTCCAAATCATTGAAACGTATGATAATGATGCGGCGGCTGGAATAATTCTGAGCGAGATTCAAGCAAAAGCTATCTTAGATATGCGTCTGCAACGTCTCACAGGGTTAGAGCGTGATAAAATCGTTGCTGAATACAATGAAATCAAAGCATTGATTGATGATTTAAGGTCTATTTTAGCTTCAGAAGAGCGTAAACGTACTATCATCAAAGATGAATTGGCGGAATTAAAAGCCCGTTACGGTGATGCTCGTCGCTCGAAAATCGAAATGGCAGCGGGAGAATTTAGCATAGAAGATATGATTCCCGATGATGAAATGCTTGTTACGATTTCAAACCAAGGTTATATCAAGCGTACACCACTGCAAGAATACCGTACGCAAGGGCGTGGAGGCACTGGTTCTCGTGGTGTAAAAACGAAAGATGCCGATTATACCGAACACCTTTTTGCCGCAACCAACCATAATTACCTTTTATTCTTTACTCGTAAAGGACGCCTATTCTGGATGCGAGTATTTGAAGCACCCGAAGGGGCAAAAACTTCAAAAGGCCGAGCGATTCAAAACTTAATTAATATTGAGGCCGATGATAAGATTCAAGCCGTTTTGAATGTTAAAACTCTCGTTGATGAAGATTACATCAAAAATAACTATATCGTAATGTGTACCGAGGATGGAACCGTGAAGAAGACTCTATTGGAGGCTTACTCGCGTCCACGTCAAGGAGGTATCATTGCTATTAATATCGCCGAAGGCGATAATTTATTGGATGTAGCTCTTACAAATGGAGATAACAATATCGTAATTGCTGCTCGTAATGGTAAAGTAGTTCGTTTCCACGAATCAGGTACTCGTCCGATGGGACGTACGGCCACAGGAGTACGTGGTATCAACCTCGAAGAAGGCGACCGAGTTATCGGTATGGTTTGTGTGTCGAGAGAAGATACGCAACTCTTAGTTGTATCTGATAAAGGCTACGGAAAACGTTCAGATGTGGAGGATTATAGAGTAACATCAAGAGGAGCGAAGGGTGTTAAAACCTTGAACATTACTGATAAAACAGGTGCTTTGGTAGCAATCAAAGAAGTAACCGATGATGATGATTTAATGATTATCACCAAAAAAGGTGTGGCTATCCGTATCAAGGTATCAGACTTACGTGTAATGGGACGTAATACACAAGGTGTTAAACTCATTCGTATGAGCGACAATGATGATATTGCATCGGTTACTCGAATCATTCGTGAAGAGGAGGAAGAAGTTGAAAATCCAGATGGCACAGTTGATGAATCATCTGCGATTGAAGTAGCAGATTCGCCAGAAACACCTACCGCAGAATAAGTAATTTTTTAAAATAGAGTAGGAGAGAAGGAATCGCAATTATCAGTAAACATTTAAAATAATCGTTAATTGTTTATTGATAATTGCATCTGAGACTGTTAATCCTTTGTTAATTGCTCAGAATTTTTATATTTTTCGACTGTATAATGGTCTAACCCCTAAATTGAAAATAATTATCACAAAAACCGAATTTATCAAATGAAAAAAATCATTTTAGCGTCTGTAATGAC